>WGDO01000023.1 GCA_015493225.1 Patescibacteria group bacterium | reverse complement strand
TATTTCTGGAGCCAAATCTTTCCATAAAACAACTGGCGGAAAAATGTAACACCAACCGTACTTATCTCTCTCAAATAATTCATGAAAAATATCATATGAATTTTAATAATTTTATCAATAAATACCGTATTGAGGAGGCCAAGCAAATACTCGTAGAACAAGGAGATAAAGTCCCCTTAAAAGCTTTGTACGAAAGGCTTGGCTTTTCATCATATACCCGGTTCCATGAAGCTTTTAAAAAATACACGGGCGTTACCCCTTCCTTTTTCCTAAAGACAATTATGAAGTTATAGACGTCCTACAGGAAACCCTATTTTTTACGGATTTACCAATGCGTAATAAATATTTTTCTTTTAAGTCATATTATTTTGGAAATTTGAGATTCGTTTAGATTTTAGAAACTCTAATCCAAATTATTATGAAAAAAAATATATCTTTTACAGTAATGGGCAGGATGTTTAAAATAAACTTGATGAATATTTGGTTATTCATCTTTTTAATCAGTTTTAGTTCAGTAAGATCTCAATCATACATTAGGGCCGGAAATTATAATATTGATACTAAACAACACAATGTTGTATTTGGGTCAATTGTGCCGCCAAGTATTGGTATAAGAGTAAAAAAGATTGCTTTTGGTCAAGCTTCAGGTAAATGTTCGGATGAAGTTGTCAACTCGCTGATTAGTGATTTTACAACAAATGGAGTAAAGGTTATAGATAGCGAAGATTTTCAAAGTATTTTATCAGAGCAAGACCTATCAGTTAGCGAATATGTCGATAAAAAAAGTGCTATTACTTTAGGTAAAATTATTGGCCCCTCTATTCTTATCTATGTTAAGGTTCTACGGTGTTCCTCCGCAAGCAGACAAGTATACGCTAATGAAAAGAAATATGATTACAAAACAAGGAGTGCATATATCGCCATTGCTTATTATTCTAAAACGCGTGCAGACCTATCAGTCTCAATAAAAGCTGTTGACTTGATGACAGGAAGTATTATTGCTGCTAAAATACTGAAATACTCTCCTGAGGAGAGCAATAAATCTTATCAAGGATATCCAGAAGCACCCTCTGCAGTGGATGTTCAAGAAATTGCATTTAAAAAGTTGATAAATGATGTAGATAAGATGTTCTTTCCCTGGATTATACATTTTAATTTTTTGTACCATCATAGTGGTAAAAAGTACAGATTAGGTGAAGCTTTCAATGCAGTAAAAAAGCCCGAAGATATAGATAATGCCTTAGCTCTTGCCAAAAAAAATCTTGAAACTTATACAAAATCGTCTAAAACTAAAGATAAAATACTCTCAGCTTTTAATAATAATATAGGAATATTGTATTTGATGAAAAGGGAATATGATACATCGATAGAATATTTTCAGAAAGCATCAGACCTATGGCCCGGAAGCCTAGCCACTAAAGCTATTAATCAATGTGAATTGGCAAAAGGGAATATGTTAAAAATGCAGCAAATAAATAAAAAAGATTCTTTAGAAACTGTAAATAATCATGTGAAATATATAAACGCCACTCATAAGGAAGAAGCTAACACGCTTACCAATACAGACATTATTCATTTAACTCAAAAAAACCTTCCTAGTTCACTTATCATAGAAAAAATTAAGACATCTAACTGTAAGTTTAACACTTCAACAGATTCGCTTATCAAATTAACTAAGGCACATGTTAACAACGATGTGATTATTGAGATGATGCATAAAAAGTAATGTTTATATTAACCCAAAAGTAGTCCAACTATTAATTGAAAAGTATACCACTTATTCACCAGAATGGCACAAAAAGCCGTTCTATAAGAATGATAAGTATGTATACAAAACAAGAAATAATCTTGCGTAATCATCGCGATGGGTTAAGTCAGCGAGAGATAAGCAAAGAATTAAGGATAAGCCGGGCTACCGTATCGAAGTACATTAAACAATATGAACTGTTATTGCAGAAAGGCATAAACAGGGAAGAAGCCTTACGAATATGTTTAACAAAGCCGCCGGCCTATAATAGTTTAAACAGGCAAAAACTACGGCTCACACAGGAGGTCCAGGATTCGATAGACTTGCTGCTTGAAGAGAACAAAAAGAAGTTACTCACGGGACTGGGCAAGCAGCGTTTAAAAAAGATAGACATTTTAATAAAGCTTCAAGAACAAGGTTTTGATATCGGGTACACAACCGTATGCAACTATATCAGGGGCAAACAAAAGAGTCCAACGGTTAAAGAGGCTTTTATACGACAGGAGTATGCCCCCGGCAGCAGCTGCGAGTTTGACTGGGGAGAGGTCAAACTAATCATTGCCAATCATCGGGCCAACTATCAATTGGCCGTGTTTACCAGTGGGTATAGCAACTATCGTTATGCTTATCTTTTTGCAAAGCAGGACACATTGGCATTTATGGAATCACACGTAAAATTTTTCAGTTACACCGGAGGAGTTTACCACGAGATGGTGTACGACAATATGCGCGTAGCGGTATCAAAATTTGTGGGCAAACACGAAAAAGAACCCACACGTGCCCTGTTGGATTTACGTGGCCATTACCGTTTCAACCATCGCTTTTGCAATGTTTACCGTGGCAACGAAAAAGGGCACGTAGAACGAAGCGTAGAGTATGTGCGCCGCAAAGCATTTGGTTTAAAGATGGAATTTGACAGCCTGGAACAGGCTAACAAACACCTGCTTGAAGTAATTGAAAAACTTAACAATACCAAACAACAGCTTACGGGCAAAACTGCCGTTGAATTGTTTGCCCAAGAAAAAGAATACTTATATAAACAACCAGAAGAGTTGGCATGTTCCGAAAACACCCAACTACGAGTTGATAAATATGCTACGGTCAGCTACCGTACCAATCGCTATTCAGTATCCGACAAATTAGTAGGGGCATTTGTTGATGTTAAGATTTACAGTTCAAAGCTGGGGTTTTATTATGAAAACCGTCTTGTAGCTTCGCACCAAAGGAGTTACGGTAAACATCAATGGGTCATATCCCTTGAGTATTATCTTGATACTTTTAAGCGAAAACCGGGGGCACTTCCCGGCAGTAAAGCTTTGGCAAGCAGAAGTGAATTAAAGAAAATCTACGACAACTTTTTTAGCGACGCACCACGGGACTTTATAGAGTTGCTTAATTACTGTCGTCAAAATAACATTGACGACCAACTCCTGTCGAATGCCGTCAGCCGGCTTACTGTCCATCCATCGGCAAAAGTTACTTCCGAAAAACTTATTGCATTATTAGGCAACAAGGTTTGCGACAATCCGGTTACACATTCCACTGATAGTCAAACAAGCCGTCTGTCAAAACAACAATTAATACAAACTGCTCAATTAATGGGCTAAAATAAAACAGGCAATGAAACAACAAGATATAAACGAACAAATAATAAAATACGGAAAAGAGCTTCGCCTTCCGGTATTCAGGCAAGCATACAAGCAGCAGGCCATAGAAGCTGCCAAAGAGCAATTGGATTATGAAACCTATCTGCTCCGCCTTATGGAAAAGGAGTACGAAATGCGACTTGAAAACCGTAAGAAGGCACAAATCCGCCAGGCGGGTTTCCCGGCAAAAATGTACTTGTACGACCTTAAACGCGACTTCCTGCCGGAAGATGCCATCAAAAAATTACCTTTACTGGAGCGGTTGGATTTTATACCTGCCGGACAAAACATAGTGTTTGCAGGCAACCCTGGGACCGGTAAAACACACATTGCTGTCGGTTTGGGCTTAAAGGCCTGTATGCAGGGCTATAAGGTATATTTTACAACCGTACATAAGTTACTGACCCAACTTCGGGAATCACATTCTCAACGCACCATGCGTCAAATGGAATCCCGTTTTGAGAAATACGATTTAGTAATATGCGATGAGTTTGGATATATCTCTTTTGACAAAAACGGGGCCGAGCTTTTATTCAATCATTTATCGCTTAGGGCAGGCCGCAAATCAACCATTATCACCACCAATCTGGGCTTCGACCGTTGGGATGAAATTTTTGGAGATGCTGTTTTAACAGCCGCATTGGTTGACAGGTTAACGCATAAGGCTTACCTGGTAAATATGAATGGAGAATCATACAGGTTAAAGGAAACCAGGGAGATGAATCAAAAATAAAAAATATGAAAAGGAAGAAAACAAAAGTTCGAAGTCCTTAATTTTCCTTTTTCCGGGGTACCCCGGAAAAAGGAAAATTAAACTTTTTTATTTAAAAAAAGTGGTATACTTTTGGATTGAAATACTGGTACACTTTTCGATTGAAATAAACAAATGCCCAGGATGGTTTAAGTTTATTAAGCGATTACTACAATAACAGGGGGGATTACAGAAAATCGAATGAATATCTGCAAAAGTGGATTAAGGTTCATGATTCAATCTTAAATAAAAAAAACAGGTATGCTTTGGATGAATTTGAAATACAATACAAAACAGAAAAAAAAGACGAGGAAATCAAAATACAGAAAGCTGCCATCATAGATAAGAATCTCAAATTTCGGTATTCACTTTTGGGAGGTGGTATTGTATTTCTGGCATTAATTATTATCATCTTTCTGTATATAAAAAGGGACCAGGCCCATAAACAGTTAGTTTATCAAAGTCTGGATATTGTTGGCAAAAACAAACATAAAACCGAAGAAGAGGACATTGATGAAACGAATAAGAAGGCCATGCCAAATTATCAAAATTCTATCAATGAAGAGTTAATGCAGCAGATTACCCGTTTACTTGAAAAACAAATAGAATCCAAAATATTTC
>WGDO01000022.1 GCA_015493225.1 Patescibacteria group bacterium | reverse complement strand
TGAATTTGAAAACTTTGACGATAGATATATTGCTGATGTTCAACATAAAATAAACCGAAGACCAAGAGAAAAACTGGGGTTCAAATCCCCTAAAGATATTTTCTTTAGTTTAGTAACCTGATTTGTCGCATTTGTGGGTTGAAACTACGGATTTTGTAACATCAATATATCGTTCAAGTTGTTTTTTCCTTTTATTATAATCGGCATTTGTTAATTCTATATTTTTTGTTTTGTCTTCAACTATTTTTTCACTTTCTCGTTCTTCAAAACAATCACTTATTTTATAAGCCAAATTATCTAGTAAAATTAAATTTTCAAATTTTACTTTTGATGTAAGTGTAGGCGAATGGCTTGTAATGAAAAGCTGACTATTTTTTTCGTTATTTGTTTTGGTAAGAAAATTATATAAATTTAATTGCAATTGCGGATGTAAATGAGCTTCTGGTTCTTCAATTAATAAAGCAAAATGAGATAATTTATCATTTTTAATTCTTTCATTAATATCACTTAAAACAGTTGCAATATAAATCATATTGTTATGTCCTAAACTATTTTGTGTGAGGTTAAAACCTTTTTCTTGTTCTTCATTGAATGGTAAAAATGGTTTTATTGAGTTTAAAATATAATTAATATTTGTCTCAGAAATTTGCAACCCTATTTGTTCTTTTTTAAATATTTTACTTATTTCGATTAGTTTATTGTTAATATTCGATTTTGTATTTTTTACTTCGGATTGTTTTAATAGGCCTTTATTTGCTGTATTGATTATGTTAGTATATTTTTCTTCTGTTTTATTTTTGCTAACAGCTTGTTTAATTACATTTCCTAAGATGTTATTTCTTGTATTAAGCAAATCCGTTGTGCTATCTCTTAATGCTCCTAAATAATAATGTTGGAATAACTCAAATGTGCCAAAATCTGCTTTCTGACTTTCCCCAATACCTGTTGAATAACTAAATAGTGGATATTTGTTTTCTCTTATTTCATATGTTAAAACAATTTTTGCATAAGTTTCTTTTTCATTTTTTGTAAACACAAGGAACTCATAGAAAGCACCTTTTTGTTCTTCTGATAAATCTTTAAAAAGATACGAAATTTCAATTTTATTTTCTTGTTTATTTTTATCTATAAAAAAATCTTCATCAGAGATATAAATATCTTTCTGTGGTTTACCTAAATTATATAAAAGTCTAATTGCATCAATTAAAGCAGTTTTA
The DNA here is from genome assembly GCA_015493225.1 of Patescibacteria group bacterium. GTDB lineage: Bacteria > Patescibacteriota > Minisyncoccia > Moranbacterales > DUUL01 > S145-42. Next base: position 1,629 of record WGDO01000022.1, on the reverse strand, counting down.
TTTTTTCCGTTTTCTCCAATAATAATATTTATATCAGGTGAAAAGCTTACTTTCAAGTTTTTAATTCCTTTATAATTCGATATTTCAATTTCTGACAAATACATTTTTATCCTTTTGGTATTTTTGTTTCTTTAAATGAGCTACAACGGTTTAAATATGCGGCGTTTGGCATTTTGTAATGCTTTATTTTCAAATTACAACTAATTTTATTTAATGCTAATATCTTCATATTTAGTATTATCTGCCAAATGCCGTATATTTTTTGTTAGCTGCTGGCTTTTTTCATTTAACAATGACTCCACCGAAAATAAAATCAAAGTTTAAATTTGGTTTTATGTCAAACGGTTTTTCTTTAAGTGATACAATATCGTCTAGTAATAAAATTGTTCGAAGTAAACACCTTCTTGTCTCGGTGCGAAAAACATCGCTATGCACGCCTTTGTTTGCAAGATTGTATAACTTTTCTATTTGTTCAAATAAAGTATCTGTTGCAGCTACAATTAGGTCGATATTAGTATCGCTTTTTCTTGAAGTATCAGCATAGGCATACAATCTGTTTTTATATTTGTCTGCCTTTAGAGAATGTCCGTTCATTTTTTCGTTAGAAGGAGGGAATATTTTATCTGTCACATATTCAATAATCCGCCTGCAAGATGCTGTTACTTGTGCGAGTTGTTCATTTGTTTCTGCTTCTTCATAAGTTTTAAGTGCCGACCAAAGTTTATTTCCTAAATCTGGAGCAATGTCCGAAAGCATTGAAACAATGTCGTCTGCAACAAATGCAAGTAATGCTCCTGAGTTTCTTTTCCATTCTGCTATTCGTCTTGCCTCTTCATATCCTGTATATGTATCAAAGATTGTGTATCTCCAGTTAAGACACTCAAATTCAACATTTGAGAATGATAGTTCTTTATACTCTTCTAGCATAGCGGTGTCCTTGTCATCTTCGTCTTGATAAAAGAGACGAAGGGATTTGTTGTGAATTCTTGCATAAGGTATTAATGAACCAGCATATAATGCCCAATGGACTTTTGAACTTTCGTCAACTTCTAATGCACCAAGATAAGGTTCATATACTTCAAGTTCAGAATTGAGATACTCAGCCGTCTTAAGATCAATGCTCTCAAAGCAAAATACGTAGATATTTTTGTTAATAGATTTCTCAATATTATCAGATGGGTATTTTCTCCAAATAAAATTGTCAGGATGCTGCCAAGCAGCAAATGTTTGCAGATATTTTTCTTCGTTAAATCTGCGTGTTTCTGTATTGCCATTTTTTTCAATGTCACTAGAAATCAGATTTAGAAGTAAGTCACCGACAAATAATTTTGAAGAAATGTTAATGCTCCGATGTTTCAATAATATATTAAAAACTGTCAAGTTAATTGGAATACCATAAAATCCATTATACATTTTATGGTCTGCGTCAAAGTGAAAGGCTATTTTCATTGTATGTCGTTTGTGGTTTATAGCTTGCAGCTAACGATCATGGCTATATCTCTGTGGCCAATTATTTATCCTGAAATTTATTTAAAGTTTAATTTGTTAAAATTACAACTTTTTGTCTTATGAATTTCAAAACTGGCCATGGGATATAGCTGATGTTGTATTTAGTGGTCTTTTATCATT
>WGDO01000021.1 GCA_015493225.1 Patescibacteria group bacterium | reverse complement strand
TTTATTAATAGAAGTACTAATGCTCCCGCAGAAAGTTTTAATGCAAAACTAAAAGGATTTAGAACGCTAGTCAGAGGGGTTGTAGATAAGAAGTTTCACCTTTTTAGGGTTTTTAAGATTTTTGGATAACCCTAAAATGAGAGTGACCCTAGTTTTCATACAAAAAATAATTGCAAGAAAGGGCTTCCTCTTGGTAATCTCACGTCACAATTATTCGTTAATATTTATATGAATAAATTTGACCAATTTGTTAAACATAAATTAAAAGCAAAATATTATATTCGTTATGCAGACGATTTTGTTTTTCTATCAGAAAATAAAGAATGGCTGGAAGGTAAAATTGTCGAGACTAAACAATTTCTTAAAAAGGAATTAGAACTGGAGTTACACCCAAAGAAAGTATCGGTTAAGACATTATCGAGGGGTATTGATTTTCTTGGATATATAATTTTTCCACATCACAAAGTTTTACGGACAAAAACTAAAAAAAGAATGTTTAAGAAGTTATCTGAGAAATATCAAGATTTAAAAAGCGGAAAAATTAAGAAAGAATCTTTTGAGCAGAGCTTGCAATCTTATTTAGGGATTTTGAAGCATTGTGATGGGTGGGGAATTGAGAAAGAATTGAGAAAGATTTTTATTTCTAAGGATGTCCAATAGTCTTATTATTTTTTCATTGCTTTCCCATGGAATTTTTGATGGATTTTTTTGAGGTTGGCGTCGGTGACGTGGGTGTAGATTTGAGTGGTATTAATAGAAGCGTGTCCGAGAAGAGCTTGGACACTACGAATGTCGGCACCATTTTCTAGAAGATTGGTGGCAAAGCTATGCCGCAAAACATGGGGGGTAACCTTTTTGGTAATGCCGGCTTGAATAGCATATTTTTTAATCATTCTTTGGATACTTCTATGGGAAAGTCTTAAATCTTTATCGGTATTTTGATTTTTTACTAGACGAATAAAAAGCGCCATGTCAGTGTCGATTCGTTTATTTAAATATTGTTCCAATGCTTCTTTGGCGATATCTGAAATGAAAACAACACGAACCTTATTACCTTTTCCTTTGATGGAAAATTCTTGTTTTTCCAGGTTTATGGAGTCACGGTCTAGTTTGGCCAGTTCGGAAATTCGTAAGCCGGCAGAAAATAAAAGCATTAAAATTGCCTGATCTCGTAGAGATTGGAGGGAGGGGCCAGAGCAGGCTTTTAATAAATCGCCAATTTCTTCAATGGTTAAAAAGTCAACCATTCTTTGTTCGGCCTTTCCTAATTCTACTTTATCGGGGGATAAGGTTTTAATATCTGATTTGGCTAAAAATTTTAGAAAACCGCGGAGGGCAATGATGTAATAATTTTGAGTTGATTTACTTAGAGGGTGGTTATCTATTTTAATGTCGGCTAGGTGAACTCTAAATTTATGGACTAAGTCTTCGGTTATTTCTGAAACTGTTTTTATTTTTCCCCATTTTACAAAGGCATATAAATAATGCTGATAGTTTTCTATCGTTTTTGGAGAGCGTTGACGGTCTACCAGGAGGTATTCTAAATAATTTTTGATGTCTTGTTTGATCTGGGGCATGGGAAGTGAGTTGATTTTGTTATGTGTTTATTATAGCATACATTGGGAATAAATTTTAATTTGAAATTTGTGCGATCCCTACGAAATTACAAATCAATTACGAATTTACGAATGTACAAAATTGTAATATGTAACAAATAACTGGCAATAAGTGCTTGCAGTTTATGGATTATTATTTGGTATTCGTTATTAATTATATGGCGAACGTAGTGAGTTGTTTAAAACATTTAAAATTGAGTATTTAAAATTTTTATCTCCCGTTTAGGGACGAGAATTAAAATTTATCAAGTCCTAGATTGATCAGCCTGGGGCTGACAAATTACAAATTAAAATTCTTAAAAACCCCTCAAAATTCTCGTCCCTCGAATTTTGACCCCCTTTATACAGGGGGTAGCAAGATAATTAACAGCTTATTGACAAAAATAGAAGCATCCTTTATACTAATATTTGCTAAGATATTTAGTTAAATATGGTTGATGATTGATGAAGACACGTTTTTAATTTTAAAATGTAGTAGTTTTTTTGAAAAGTAATATATGAAATTACTTTTTGAAAAGGTTTAATCTTCTATATATTATTGGCTAAGAAAGGTATAAATTTATTTACAAATCAGGTGGCTTGGAAATAAATTTGCACAAAATTATTAAATCTAAAACTTTTACAACCAACAGTGGTTCGAAAGATGGTGGTTTCAAAATTAAAATAAATATTGATAATAACCAAGGTGCTGTGGCGACCCGGGGGTTTTTGGAAAAATTTAGAATAATAGAAAGGAAAATTATTACGTTTATCAAGTCAAGTAGGGCGGTAGTCTCACTTGATTTTTTTCGTGAATATTCCACAGTAACTACAATTTTTCTGATAGCAATTTTAATTATTGTTGGAAACCTTAATCGTAATATGGATAAGGGCTTTTTATTTGGTTTTTATGGTAAAAACAAGTTAACTAGTGAAGAGAAAGTTCAACAAAGAATACAAAAATATTCTCATGGATATCATTTAACTAGTGCACCTTTGGCTATTGCTTCTTCGGCTGAGGACATTAAAGAAGTGGCTTTGCGTGATGATCAATTAAAGCAAAATGCAATTCAATATCAAGTATTAACAGCCACGGAGCCTGATGCAAAGAAATTATTAAGTAGTGGTTCAGATGTGGCAGTTTATAAAGTAAAAGAAGGGGATACGGTTGGATCCATTGCTAAAGAATTCCATGTAACAGTTAAAACTATTTTGTGGGCTAATGATATTGATAATGTTAAGAGAATAAAACCAGGAGATAAGATATTCATTTTGCCAGTAACAGGAATAAAGTATAAAATTAAGTCTTCAGATACTATTAAAAAAATAGCTAAAAAATATAAAGCCGATGAAAAAGAAATAATTTCTTATAATAGTTTGCCAGCAGATGGTAGATTAAAAGTGGGTGTTGAGATTATTATCCCTGGAGGTGAGAAAGAGGAACCAAGAAGGGCAACACCAAATACTGTTTTGCAAAGGAGAAATTATTATGGAACTTCTGGTGGTAGTACAAAGCGTAGACCTTCTATTATTGATAAAAATCCAAAACGAGGACATCGATTTCCCTATGGACAATGTACTTGGTATGTGGCTCAACATAAATATGTTCCTTGGGGAGGAAATGCTGGTACTTGGTTATATCATGCTAGAGCCTATGGAGCTAAGACTGGTAAGAAGCCAAAAGTTGGTGCCATTATGGTTACCTCGGAGAGTTGGTATGGTCATGTGGCTATTGTTACTAAAGTTAAGGGTAATAGCGTCTATGTTAAAGAGATGAATTACAAAGGATGGGCAATTGCTAGTACTAGGGTTGTTCCGGCCAATAGTCGGAGAATCAAGGGGTATATTTATTAGTTCACGGTTTACAGTTTACAGTTCACGGTTGTTACAAAATCTGTAAATCTATTGTAAGTATGTAAATATTAACTTAATTTTAAATTTTAAGTTTCAAATTTTAAATGAGTTTTAAATAATTAATTTTTAATGTCAAATAAATGGCAACAGATTTTACTTTAGAGGAAAGAACAGCTGTATTTGGTGAAAATGTTTTAAAGACGTTAAAAACTATTCCTTCCAACACATTTACAAAACCTTTAATTTCGCAATTAATTCGTTCTGCTACAAGTGTTGGGGCTAATTATTGTGAAGCAAACGGTGCTAGTTCTAAAAAAGACTTTCGAAATAAAATTCATATTTGCAAAAAAGAAGCTCAGGAAACAAAACATTGGTTAAGAATGCTTTCAGCTGTGATTGATGATGATATTCAAAAGGAAAATTTACGTACATTATGGCAAGAAGCTCAAGAATTAACTTTAATATTTGGGAAAATTACTGGTACGATGAATAATAAAAAGTCTAAATAAAAAGTTTAAATAAAAATTCAAAATTCAAAATTGATTATTCATTTAAAACTTAAAAATTAAAATTTAAAACTTAAAACTTATTACTTATCGTTCATCTTTAAAACGATATTGGATGGCTTCGGCGAGGTGTTTAGTGGTAATATTTTTTTCATTGTTCATATCAGCGATGGTGCGAGCTATTTTGAGAAGTCGATGATAACCGCGGGGAGAAAGCCCAAATTGAGTAATGGCGGTTTTTAATAAAGATTTTTCTTCATTGCCGATGGGACAGTATCGGCGAATTAATTTACTACCCATTTCGGCATTTGTAATAATATTTTTTTCTTTGGATTTATCATTGACATCTTTAAAACGATTTTCTTGAATTTGACGAACCTTAATTACTCTTTCGCGTATTTTTTTACTTGGTTCTCCCAGTTCGTTTGAGGAGAGTTTGTCAAATTTAAGACGAGGGACTTCAATATGTAGATCAATTCTATCTATAATTGGTCCAGAGAGTTTATTCTTATAGCGAGCGATTTGATGTGGGGCGCAGGTACAATGTTTCTCTGGATCGGTGGCATTACCGCAGGGGCAAGGGTTCATGGCGGCGACTAAAATAAATTGGGCTGGGAAATTAACACTACCCTGGGCCCTGGTTATAAAAACCGTACCATCTTCTAAGGGTTGGCGAAGGTTTTCGATGACGTCACGGGGAAATTCTGGAAATTCATCTAGAAATAAAATACCACGGTTGGCTAGAGAAATTTCTCCAGGGCGTGGAAATGTTCCGCCACCGACGAGAGAAACAGCTGAAGCACTATGGTGAGGAGAGCGGTAGGGACGTTGATTGATAAGTGGTTGTTTGGCGGTCGTTAGTCCGGCGATGGAATAAAGTTTGGTAACTTCAAAGGCTTCTTCAACGGTTAGAGGAGGCATAATGGACGGAAGTGATTTTGCTAGCATAGTTTTACCACTACCGGGAGGTCCGGTTAGTAGAATGTTATGACCGCCGGCTACGGCAATTTCCAGAGCGCGTTTGACGTGTTCTTGACCTTTAATAAAGGCAAAATCATTGGGGTGTTCTCCTTTTTGAAGGCTATCGAAAAATTTAGAATTTTTTGCTAAAGGTTTAATAGCTCTTGTTCCCTGGAGATGTTCAACTAAATCCGTTAAAGTTTTGATAGCGTAGACATCTAGGTCTTGGACAATATTGGCTTCTTCGGCTATTTCCGCTGGGACAAAAAGTTTTTTATAACCGGCGTCTTTAATGGACATGGCTATGGGTAAGAGTCCTTTTATTTTACGGAGTCGACCGTCCAGGGCAAGTTCACCGAGAAAAATTGATTTGTCAGGTATCTTGGTTATTTGGTCTGAAGCTAAAAGAATGCCAATGGCAATGGGAAGATCAAAGGAGGGTCCTTCTTTTTTTAAATCGGCTGGAGCAAGATTGACGGTGATGCGACCAAAAAAATATGGAGAGCGGAAGCCGGAATTTTTAATAGCACTGGTTACTCGGTCCTTGGCTTCCTTGACAGCAGCGTCGGGTAATCCGACGGTATTAAAAACTGGCTGACCAGGAGAGGTGTCGACTTCGATTTCAATTATGCGACCTTCCATGCCGTATGTAGTGGCGGAAAATAGTTGTGAGGACATTTGTAATTAATTAAGAATTAAGAATTTTATGGTTTTTATCAAAGTGGTTATTTTTCCTTTAAGGACGACAGATTTATCAGAACAAAACATTTGTTAACTAATAATCTACAAATTATTTACCATATTTACTATGCGGGATATTAGGATAGAAAAACTAGATAAATTCCTAGTTTGTTAATGGTAGAAGAAAATTGGAAAAAAAGCAAGAGGAGAATTAAAATTTAGGCACTGGTAACCGATTAGTAGTTTTTCCCAGAATAATTTTCCCGAATATAGCTCATCCAATTATGTATTTTAGGTAGTTTACAACCAGCTAATTCTAAAGGAGATTTATTCCTTCGACTAGGAAACTCTGATTCCTTTAAGGAATG
>WGDO01000020.1 GCA_015493225.1 Patescibacteria group bacterium | reverse complement strand
GATGTTTTTGTCGTTAAAAACTTATCTAATATACTGAATGCCAGATTATTAAATGACAAAAACAGATAAAAGTTATTACCAAGTTATCAACATAATAACTTAAATATCAATTGATTATAGTGGTAAAACGGAAAATTGTCATGTACTAAGCTTTTTACTTTAAACTTTAGCCTTTACACTTTACACTTTAGCCTTTTATAACCAGTATGTTAGTAGCTTCAATAAAAACCACCAAAAACTCCCTAAAAAAACGAATTTAAAATTTTTCATTTTTAACTTTTCATTTTTCATTCCTGACCCAAACTGAATAACAAAGTAAGCATCCTGGCGTTGCACAAGCCTGCCCAACTTTGTCATTCAGGCGGGGACTGGTACCGTTTAGGCGGGAATCTCCTCCGAAAGAAACACTACTGTCATTTCGACGAACGTAGTGAGGAGAAATCCCCTCCGAAAGCAGTTGCCCCTTCAGCAGCCTTTTCCCGGGGGACGCTCCCTGGTCTCAGGAGATTTCTCTCTTGCCTACGCTTAAACCCATCCCGCATCGTTCGAAATGACAGGCTTGTGTTTGCTATTCTGAACGGACCAGCGTGAGCCTTGCGGGAAGCGAGTGAAGAATCTCTGATGAATGCCCGCCCCTCCAGCGTTCTTTTTATCGAAAGTGCACATTGATGAGAGGCAGCGATGGCAAAAAGCCGATGGTATTCGGGAGAAGGTGTGGCAGACTTCCTGCGAACGGTCGAATTTAAAACTTGTTTTAATTTAAACCCATTGTGAACATCCAACAAATCATAGTCCTTCTGGTTATCCTGTTCATGATAGTCTCCCTGTACAAGAACTATTTTGGCTCAGGATTTACATTTATTATCGGGATAAGCGTATTGGGAATCACGGGTGTTCTTACCCCGAAGGAAATTATGAGCGGGTTTGCCAACAAGCAGCTGGCGGTCATCATCCCACTTTTGCTCATAGGTGAGGCAATCAGAAAGACAACGTGGATGGAAACTTATAGTAACATTAAATTAATACAAAAGAAACGCCCATGATTGAAAAATTATTAAACCACACAGGTAGATTACTATTTAATTATGGAAAGTTCCGTGTGACCAATGAAATATAAAAAACGAAATATAAAATTATAAACAGATGAAAAAAGATATTCAAATAAAAATGGATTTTCCAGGTGTTCAAACTTTTCATACACCGGAAGAAATTAATTTAATTGCTGATGCAATTAGAAATCCAGCTTCACTTTCTATGGGGCAGAACTTAAAACAATTTGAAAGTGATTTTGCAAAGTATTTAGGAGTAAGATATGCATTTGGCGTCAGTAGTGCTACTGCTGCTTTAGATATTGCGGCAATTATTTCTGGCGTAAAAGAGGGAGATGAAATTTTACTCCCCGCCCATACATTTACTGCCACAGCATTACCCTTTTTAAGAACAAGGTCAAAACTTGTATTTGTGGATATTGATCCAAATACATTTTTAATGGATTTAGAAGATTTAAAAACAAAAATAACATCTAAATCAAAAGTTGTTGTACCGGTCCATTTGTATGGGGCTCCCATTAATATGACAGAATTAGTTAAGATTGCCAAAGAACATAATCTTTTTGTAATAGAAGATTGTGCTCAGGCACCAGGGGCTGAATGGCAGGGTAGAAAGGTTGGTACTTTCGGAGACATAGGCTGTTTTAGTTTCCATGGACAAAAAAATATTACCACGCTTGGAGAAGGAGGAATGATTGTGACAAACAATCCTGATTTTGAAGAGAAGATTTTGGGTCTGAGAAAAATTGGTTCCAGACCCTATAAAAATCAGGATAAATATTGGAAACCTGCTATGTCTAATATTGTTGAGGCTATTCCGGGCAAGCTTCCATATAATTTTGCTTTAGGCGAAATCCAAGCACTTGCCGGAGACCTTATATTAAAAAGAATAGACGACATTAATAGCAAAAGAAAAAAATATTTTGACAGGATTAACAATGAATTAGAAAACTATAGCGAACTTCAATTTCAAAAAGTGCCAGAAAAAGGCCTTTCTGCCTATCATTTATTGCCGGCTCGATTTGATGGACATAGTTATGGTAAAACAAGAGATGATTTAATAGAAAATTTGTATGAAGATTTTGGAATAAAATGTGTTGTTCAATATTATCCGCTGTACAATTATGAATTATTCATTAATAACGGATATTCAAAAAAAGATTCTTATTGTCCGGAGTCCGATTTATTTTATGATAATATGATTTCTTTTCCTTTTAAATCTGAAATGACGGATAATGAAATAAATTATTTAATCTCTTCTATTAAATCCGTTATAGATCAATATAGAAACAATAAAAACTAAAGTTATGATACCCCAAAAGACATTTGTGTCACCTAAAATTATTTTTGGCAGAGGCTATTTAAAAAAACTAGCAACAGTATTATTAGAAGAAAAAATTGGGAATAATATTGTTTATTTTATAGATGGATTTTTTACAAACTCAGGATTTGAAAAGGTTTTAACTTTTACAGGAAATGAATTGTTTTTTTATGTTGATACAAAAGAGGAACCAAAAACTGAGGATATTGACAAATTTGTGTCGAATATAAAAGAATCTATGACAAGCCAGTCAGATGTAATAATTGGAATAGGAGGCGGTTCGGTTATGGATGTAGCAAAAGCTGTTTCCATATTGTTGACAAACGCAGGCTTGGCTGAGGATTACCAGGGGTGGGACCTTGTAAAAAATGATCCAATATATAAAATAGGGATTCCCACCTTAAGTGGAACCGGTGCCGAAGTAAGTCGTACTGCAGTATTGACAGGTCCCAAGAAAAAGCAGGGGATTAATAGCCTAAAATCTATGTTTGATTATATCATCCTTGATCCAGAATTACTTCAAACAGTACCAAAAGAGCAAAGGTTTTATACCGGAATGGATTGTTATATTCATAGTGTGGAAGCAATTAATGGGAATTTTATTAATAATTTTAGCCATGCTTACGCAGATAAAGCACTTCAATTATGTGAAGAAGTTTTTTTAGGTAATAAAGGAGATGATGATTTAATGATAGCATCAATGTTTGGTGGATACTCAATTGTATATTCGGAGGTCGGAGTTTGTCATGCATTATCTTATGGTATAAGTCTGGCGTATGGAATACATCATGGGGAAGCCAACTGCATTGTTTTTGATCAATTAGATGAATATTATCCTCAACATGTCCAGCTTTTTAGGAAAATGTTAAATAAATATGGGATTCAACTTAGAAAAGGACTAACAAAAAATATCACACCAAAATTGCTTGATAAAATGGTTGATGCAACATTATTAATGGAAAAACCTTTGTCTAATGCTTTGGGAGCTAATTGGCAAGATGTTTTTACCAGAAAGAAAATAAAGGAATTATTTCTAAAAATGTAAGAAGATGATAGTAGGAATTATACCTGCACGGGGTGGAAGTAAAGGTTTACCCCGAAAAAACATAAAGGAAATTGCAGGTTTCCCCTTGCTTTATTGGACAATTGAAGCAGCAAAAAGTTCAAAACTTCTGGATGATTTTTATGTATCAACTGATGATGTTGAGATTGCTGAGGTAGCCAAAAAATATAATGCCAAAGTAATAATGAGATCTCCTGAATTAGCAAGAGATGACACAACTACACTTGCTGTATTGAAAGATATTGTTGTAAATAAAGTTTCTTGCGATGATGTAGTGGTATTGCAGCCCACTTCGCCATTAAGAAATCATGATACCATAGACCAGTGCATAAGGGAATTCCAGGCAGGAGAATATGATACACTTGCAACAGGTTATTATACCAAAATCATTGAATATGCTTCTCATCAAAATATGAGAAGGCAGGATATTAAGGGCTTTTTTTATGATGATGGGAACATCTATATTATTAAAGGAAAACTCATTAGGCAAAACAGGTGGTTTGGAGATAAAATTTGCAGGTTGGTTTTAGATCGAGAATTGAACTATGAAATTGATGATATTACTGATTTTAAAATAGTTGAATTTTTATTGCGAGACCGTTTAAAAGAAGGAAAACAACCGAGCGGTATTTATGATAAATTGAAAAAGATTAAGCTGTTTGCAATGGATGTTGATGGAATACTTACTGATGCGGGTATGTATTACACTGAAAAAGGAGATGAATTAAAAAAGTTTAATACACTTGATGGTAAAGGGATAGAATTGATTAGAAATATTGGCATTAAAACAGCAATAATTACCAGTGAAAAAACAAAGATTGTTGAGCGTAGGGCAAAGAAGATGGGTATAGATTTTCTTTATCAGGGGGTTAAAGATAAAGCTGCTGTTATTAATGAGTTGGCCCAATCTTTAAAAATAGGCTTAGATGAAATAGCTTATATTGGGGATGATGTGAATGATATTTCAGCCTTAAAAATAGTTGGGTTACCCATTACAGTTAAAAGTGCTTCTCCCGAAAATAAGGATATTGCTAAATTGCTTGTTCCTGTTAATGGCGGGGAAGGCTGTATTCGGTATGTATGTAATATGATTATTAACTCAAAAAAATAAAAATATGATTGACTTTAATAAGCTAGAATATCCTTATTTGATAGGTGAAATAGGGATTAATCACAATGGCGATATACAGATTGCTAAAAAATTGATTGATGGGGCTTTTGCCACTTCCTGGGATTGTGTCAAATTTCAAAAAAGAAACCCGGATGTAGCAGTACCTGAAAAACAAAAGTCCGTAATGCGGGACACACCGTGGGGAAGGATAACTTATCTTGAGTATAAATATAAAGTAGAATTTGGCAGAGATGAATATAACTACATTGACAAGTATTGCAAAGAAAAGCCAATAGACTGGACTGCTTCAGTGTGGGATATGGATAGTTTAAATTTTTTATTGGAATATGATATTCCGTTTATTAAGATTGCCTCAGCCCACTTGACAAATCATGAATTATTGATTGAAACTTGCAAGACAGGTATTCCGATTTTAATGTCCACAGGAATGAGTACTCTTCAGGAAGTTGATGAGGCTGTGAATTTGTTGGAAAAGTATGCCAAATCTTATGCGATAATGCATACCAATTCTTCTTATCCGGCAAAATATGAAGATTTAAATTTAAGTTTAATACCTTTTTATATAGAGCGTTACAATTGTGTGGTTGGATATAGTGGACATGAATACGGGTTAACACCTACGGTTATCGCTGTTACATTAGGAGCCAAAATTGTAGAAAGGCACATAACCATTAACCGCGAACTATGGGGAACAGACCAATCCTCAAGCGTGGAAATAGAAGGAATGGATTCGTTATTTAAAAGAATACGCGAGGTTAAAATAGTTAAAGGACATTCAAAAAAGATTGTAACTAGGAGTGAAATTCCAATCCGTGAGAAATTAAGAGGGTTATAAAATCTAAATAAAATTATCCAATGATTAAAATAGCAATAATTGGTGCTGGTCAACTGGGAAGTCGACATTTACAGGCAATTGGTAAATTTGATGGAGAAGCTGAAGTTTTTATTATAGATCCATCAGAACAATCTTTAATGAATGCAAAAAAAAGGTTTGAAGAAATTCATAAAGAAGAAAATATTATACTACAATCGTTTACTAAAGTTCAGCAACTACCTAAAACAATAGATATAGGTATCATTGCTACAAATTCAAATATCAGATCAAAAGTAATTAAAAAGTTTGTAAACCATACTATTGTCAGTAATCTGATTATAGAAAAGTTCCTTTTTCCAAAGAGGCATGAATATTTTGAGATACAAAACCTATTTCGTGAAAGAAATATTAATGCATGGGTAAACTGTCCCAGGAGAATGATTGATTTTTATGTTGATTTAAAGAAACAATTATTAAACAAAGAAATCTATGAGTTTAATGTATTTGGATCAAATTGGGGAATAGGGACAAGCAGTATTCATATGATAGATTTACTAAGTTATTTAAAAAATACTAATAACTATAAAATATTATATGAAGATTTCAGAAATAAACCTTTAAAAAGTAAAAGAAATGGATTTTATGAATTTGCTGGTAGGATAATAGGGGAAATGGAAGGCACAAAATTTAATTTAAGTTCATATCAAGCGGGAGAAACTCCTTTGACTATTGAAATAATAACTCAAGATGCAACTTATATTTTGCGGGATGATGAAGGAAAAGGTATAAGATTAAGCAATACAGAAAGCACCAAATTGAAAGAGTTTAGTTACATTTTTCCTTTTCAGAGTCAATTAACACACCTTGCTATTCAAACAATATTGGACAAGAAAGAATGCAAGTTAACCAGTTTTGATGATTCAGTTAAATTGCATCTTCCACTTTTAGATTGTTTTGTAAGATATTTTAAAAGAATAGGCTTTGATTTTGATAATTGTCCAATTACTTAAATTACAAAAAATATGAACATTGCTATAATTGGTTGTGGATATATTGCACATGAACATGCAAAAGTGTTAACTAGTCTAGGAGTAAAGATTCTTGCTGCTAGTGACATTAATATTCAGAGACTTCATGAATTTCAAGTAAAATTTAACGTTAGTTTTATTTATGATTCATGGCGCGAAATGATTGAAAATAAAAATATTGATGCGTTGTGGGTTACCGTCAGTTGGAATTTTATTGATAAGATATTACTTGATGTTTTAAAAATAAGAAAACCTGTTTTTTTTGAGAAGCCTATTGCTCTATCTAGTGAAAAAATAAAAATGGCGATTGAGCAATTCCCGGAAATGTTAGACAAAGTTCAAATTGGCTATAACAGAAGGTTTTATGATTTTGTGCCTAGAATAAAACAATATATTAAAAAGTTTGAAATTAATTCCATTGAGGTGCATATACCAGAAAGCACGCAAGGTGTTTATGATAAGAATCTACTAAGGTTCTTATTTTTGCAGAACTCATCACATATTATAGACTTATTATATTATCTTTTAGATAAACCAAAGATTTTAGTTGATAAAATTTACAGAAAAGAAACAATAGATAAAGTGCCATTAGGATATAATGGATTGTTAACCGCAAATAGTATCCCGATACATCTAATTGCTAATTGGGATAGCCCATCTAATTTTGGAATAAAATTTCACACCAAGCATTCACTAATTGAATTGTTACCGGTAGAAAAAGCTTCTATTTATGAGGGGTTTAATATTATTGAACCAACAGAGATAAATCCAATTAGACAATATATCCCCAAGTTAGAGAAACAATATTTTATAAGCAGGGAAACTGCTAAATATAAGCCCGGATTTCTTTTGCAGATTAAAAACTTTATTGAAACTTGTATTTTGAAGCAAAAGGAAAATTTAATAGGTGCTGATTTGAAGTCAACATTAGAAGTCACAAAAATATGCGAAGAAATAATGGGTCGGCATCGGTTTTCTCAGGTTCAGGAATAAGCAACAAAAATTCATTATTCTCATATTTGGCAAATTGGGAAAGTGCAGGCAGAAGGAGATAGGAAATGCTTACAAAAAACATTGGTTTATTTTCAGGCTAATGGAAAAATTGCAAATTCAAAAAAGAGGGGAAATTCAACAAAGTTTTGTGGATATCGATTATTCTTTGGATGAAAAATATAAACCCGGATTGTTTTTGCAGGCAAAGTATTTTCTTGAAATTATTACCGAAGACTTTTGTCCGATGGAAGAGCAATATGAAAAATATGACCTTTACAAACGAATAGCCAATTACTAAATTTAGGTTTTGTTTAAAATCGTATGATAAAAAAGACTGTTTTAAGTGATAAAATTTCCATAGTTGCTAGGCTTATTTTCTGATAAATAAAACCTTGATAATTCTTCCATAAATATATTTGAGATAGCTTCCCTTGTATAATAGAGATACTGAATTATATCGCATGAAACAAGACAATTTGAAAATATTAGCAATTGGTGACTCTTTAACATTACCTCGCGGCAAGGATGTTTATTATGAAGATACCTGGTTTTATAAATTGAAACAAAAGTTTAGTAATTATGATTTTTTCCCATTATTTAAAAGAGGAATTACCACCAATGTTCTTGTAGAATGGGGAGGAGGAGATGCTGATACCATTGAAGAATTTCCTTATGGCGCAGACTGTTTAGAGCATTTTATACCCGATATTGTCATATTACAATTAGGAATAGTAGATTGCGCACCAAGATTATTGAATAATACAGAAAGAGTCATCCTTAAGAGGTTGCCAAAATATTTGGCCAATAGTTATATTAAAGTTGTAAAAAAATATAGAAAAAGAAAATTATCTAATACGTTTGTTTCTCCCCAAAAATTTGAAAGTAATTTATTAAATTACCTTGATAGATGTAAAAGAAATATAGTTGAAAAGGTTTTAATAATTAAGATACCAATTCCAACAAAAAAGATGATAGATAAGAACCCCTTAATATTAAAGAATGTTACAATATATAATAAAATTTACGATTCCTTAGCCAAGAAATATTCATTTGTAAAATGCCTGAATCCTTTATCGCCATCAAAGTATGATATTAACATTTATACTGATGGCTATCATCCAAATAAGGAAGGTAATGAGTTTGTTTTTAAATCTCTAGAACAAGAACTTTTGTGAGTAGCCTTCTTAAAAATACTTCATTATACACCATAGGCAATATATTACCTCAGGCAGCAGGTTTTTTTTTATTGCCTATTTATACACGATATTTAACTCCGGCAGATTATGGTATTGTAAGTTCAATGCAGGTATTAAGCACAATGTTGACAGTATTTTTTACAATGGCAATTGATCGTTCAATTTACAGGCTGTATTTTGATTTCAAAACGGATAAAGACAGGAGGGATTATCTGGGAACAATTACACTTTCTCTTTTTTTTATTTCTTGTGCTGTGTTGTTGTTATTGTTTGTTTTTAAAGGGGCTGTTGGTCAAATTTACGAGTCAATATCCTTTTTTCCATATTATGTTTATGCAATTTTAACAGCTTTTTTTTCTGTTTTTACCATCGTCCCTAAAATATATTTTCAGGTAAATGAAAAAGCCGGAAAGTTTGTATTTCTTTCTATTACCCAGTTTCTTTTAAGTACAGGTCTGGTTTTATGGTTTATTATTGGTAAAAAAAATGGTGCAGTTGGTATGTTGGAAGGAAGAATGATTGCAGCAGTAATCATTTTACCTCTATTTTTTTACATTTCTTATAGGACCATAAATTTTACATTCAAAAAGCAAATCTTTAAAGAAAGTTTAGCTTTTAGCTTACCCATGATTCCCGGTTTAATGATGGCATGGGTATTAAACTTATCAGATCGTATTTTTATTGAACGATACTTTAATTTACATGATGTTGGAATTTATTCTTTGGGTTATAAAATTGCAGGTTTGGTATTAATTATTGCCAGTGCTTTTTATTTAGCCTACAATCCTGTCTTTTATAAACTGGCAAATTCCGAAAATCAAAAACAAGCCAAAGAAATGTTGTTCAAGTACAATAATTCTTATATTGTGGTTGTTTTATTTATTACTTTTTTTATAGTCTTGTTTTCCAAAGAAGCAATCCAGCTTTTGTTGAATTCAAAGTACTATGAATCTTACAAAATTGTTCCGATTATTTCTTTTGCCTATTTAATTTCTCAAACTTCAGCTTTGTTTAACTTAATGATATATCAGAATAAAAAAGTAATGCCATTAACTATAATAGGATTTATAGGAGCTGCTATTAATATCCTCTTAAATTTTTTGCTGGTACCACCATTTGGCGCATACGGTGCCGGGTATGCCACCGTTATTTCGTTTGCTATAATTTTTATCCTTTCCTGGCGGTATGCAAAAAAATGTTATTTCATTCCATTTAATTGGAAACTTCTTAGTTCACTTTTATTAATTGCGGTTGGAGTAATCTACCTGTTCTCTACAATTAATTTATCAAACATTTTTTATATGTTAATTTTAAAAACAGGCTTTCTGTTGTTAGCCTTGGCCGTTATATATGTTTTTTATTTTGATAGAATAAAGATAATAATAAAGGGACAATAAGTAATGGAAAAACAAAAAATTAGTATATTTTGTCAGGCTTCTGGCGATGTTATTCACACCTTAGCTTTATACCAAAAATATAAAGATACGTCTGATATTTCTATTTATTGTGTTAATGTTAAACCTATTTATGAATATATACAATCCTTAAACCTTGAATTAACTCAACTTGAATTTATTCCTTATGATATTAATGTTTCTATAAAAAGACCATTAAGTATAATAAAAGGCAAAAGAGAATTAAATAAACGATACCTGCAATTATTTAAAAATAAAACTGACGAAACCATTTATTTCTTTGCAATTTGGTTCGATTGGATTTCCTTTTACTTTTTAAGTCTGTTAAACAAAACAAATCGCCTTATTTATTACAAGCATTATTTAGCAGTGCCAGAAGAGGGTCAAACGGTTTACAGTATAAAAAAAAAAGTAGATTTATTTTATTATTATTTATTAACTAACTTGCATTTGCAATACACCGACGAGGAAACGGAAAAGCGATTATTATTCCCTTATAAAAAAATTGGTATCGAATCTCAGAAAGCTTTAAAAATAGAACAAAGATTTTTTTCTCATTATTTATATAGAGTAAAAAATATTAATAAAAAGTCTATATTATTTTTTGAATCGGATTTGGTTAATTGTCAATTTTTCACTAATTATAAGTCCGAAATAACCGAAATTCTTACCGCTCTTCAACAAAAAGGATATAGTATTTTTATTAAAGGGCATCCAAATTTAGGTGCAACAAAAGAAATTAAGGTAATTTGTGATTTTAATATTCCTAAAGAAATTCCTGCTGAATTAATAGATGTAAAGCAATTCAATTGCATTATTGGAATACAGTCATTATCAATGGCATACTTTGCAAAAGCAGGTTATTTAGTCTATTCACTTATTGATTTAATAGATTTCGCAAAGAATTCGGACAAAGAAATGTATAGAAATTACCTCAATGAAAATTCAAATTATAAAATAAATTTCCCCTCCCAAATATCTGAAATATGTTCTTAAAAAAAATAATTCCATTTTGGGTAAAACAATTTTTGATTCGTTTCTGGATAAAACAAAAACATCCGGAAATTAAAATAATGAAAGATTGTCAGATAGATAGAAGGACGATTTTTGAAGGATATAATACACTTCAAAATAACGTAAGAATAGGAAATTCCTATTTGGGTAGGGGAACATATATTGCAACGGGCTCAGTTATTATGGGAGCTAAAATTGGCAAGTTTTGTTCTGTAGGCGGAAATGTCAGAACGGGTTTGGGCAGGCATCCTTCCCAGGTTTTTGTTTCAACAAGCCCTTCATTTTTTTCGCCAAATTTACAAAATGGAATTTCATTTGTAAAAAATTTATTGTTTGAAGAACATTTATATGCTGATAAAGGTAAAAGGTATTTTTGCGAGATTGGAAATGATGTGTGGATCGGGAATAATGCAATGATAATGGATGGAGTTAAAATTGGCGATGGAGCTGTAATAGCTGGAGGTGCAGTAGTTACAAAAGATATTGAACCATATACAATAGTCGGAGGGGTACCCGCCCGGCTCATTAAAAAAAGATTTTCGGAAGAGCAAATAAATAAATTATTGGAAATAAAATGGTGGGACTGGAATGTTGAAAAGCTGAAGGAAAAGGCGGAAAAATTTAGTGATATTAATTTATTTTTAGATTCTTGCGATTAATGAAAATAATAATAGTTGGGTTGGTTGTTAATCACCATTCTTTATATCAATACCTTTTAAATATCCTTATTAAAGAATTTGATGATATTACGTTTATCACAAAAGATGAAATCTATAACCAGATTTTATTTTCTGACAACAATATTACGGTTGTTATCGATAACGACCGGTTAGATAAGGTATATAAGAACAATTTATCTTTAATAAATGAACATGATGTTTTTATAAGCGATGAATATTTTGGCTCGTTTGTTCGTCTGAGAAACATTAAGTTTCTCAATGTAAAGGTACTTTTTATTACTCATAACGCTAACAGATGGATTGAGAGAATAAAAATGCCCTCTATGACTCCTGTGTTATTTTTGGAACAACTATTTAAAAATAAGATTAAAAAACAGGTTGATGCATTTATTACTTTAGGGCCAAATGTTATGAAGTTTATGAAAATGAATTTGGCAGAACATAAAAATGTGTTTTGGTTGCCTTTTGATGTTGCAAATAATTCTACTATTGAAAAGTCTGTTAAAAAGAAGGAGATTACGATTCTTGTTCCCGGAACAATCTCTAATTTAAGAAGAAACTATAAAGATTTGCTAAGAGTAATCAGGCAATATTATGAAAAGCATAAAGATGCGAGAATTAAATTTACATTTTTGGGTAGGATTGTTGATGAAAATGATTCATTTATAGCAAACGAATACAGGGTTATTAATGAGACATATAATGATAGGATTAAGTATTGGGAACATTTTATAGATGCTGACGAATTTGAAAGAGAGATATTAGCTGCAGACTATATTTTATCGAATATTTATCCAACAATTATAAATAAAGGAATAATGGAGACTTATGGAATAACTAAAGAATCTGGTATTTCTTATGTTATTTATAAGTATTCAAAACCGGGAATTGTACCTTCTTTTCAGAATATTTTAGAAGGTTTTGATAACCAATTAATCACATTTGATAAATACTCTGATCTTTTAACTGTTTTTGAACAAATTGAAAAAGGGGATATCAATATGAAAGAATTATTACATAATGCCTTTTTGAATACAAAAAAATTTAATTTTTTGTTGAAAAAAGAATCGGGAAAATTAATAAAGTACATAAAAACAAAGGAATGAAAAGAGCATTAATTACGGGAATAACTGGTCAGGATGGCTCATATTTAGCCGAATCCTTACTAAGTAAAGGATATGAAGTATATGGTATGGTCAGGCGCTCAAGTAGTTTTAATACGGGAAGAATTGAGCACTTGTATTTGGAAGAGTACTTAAAAGATATGGCTAAACCACCGAAATTAAAACTTATGTACGGTGATATGACAGATTCCAGTAATCTTAATCGTGTTTTGGAAAAGGTCAGACCGGATGAAATATATAATTTGGCTGCACAATCACATGTTCAGGTTTCTTTTGAGGTTCCTGAATACACAGCTGAAGTAGATGGGTTAGGCGTTTTGAGATTTCTGGATGCTATTAAAGAAACAGGCGTAGAAACAAAATTTTATCAGGCTTCTACTTCTGAACTTTATGGAAAAGTTAGGGAAATCCCCCAAAAAGAAACAACCCCGTTCAATCCGAGATCACCTTATGCTATTGCTAAAATGTATGCCTATTGGATAGTTAAAAATTATAGGGAGGCATATAATTTATTTGCAGTGAACGGAATATTATTCAATCATGAATCCCCTCGTAGGGGAGAAACCTTCGTTACAAGGAAAATAACAATGGGTGCTTCAAGAATTAAGTTGGGGTTGCAGAAAGAAATATATCTGGGTAATCTTAATGCAAAGCGTGATTGGGGTCATGCGAAAGAGTATGTGGAAGGGATGTGGATGATGCTTCAACAAGAAAAACCGGAAGATTTCGTTTTGGCAACGGGAAAAACATATACCGTTAGAGAATTTGTTAATTTGGCTTTTAAAGCATTAGACATTGAACTGACCTGGGAAGGAGAAGGTGTTCACGAGAAAGGAATTAACAAACAAACAAATGAAGTTCTTGTAGAGGTTAGCCCTCGTTATTATAGGCCTACAGAGGTTGATTTATTAATAGGTGACTCTTCTAAAGCGAAGAAGAAATTAAAATGGGAGGCTAAAATTGGATTGAAAGACTTGGTACAGGAAATGGTTAATTATGATTATTCTTTTTTTAAATCTAAAATGTAATGGACGATAAATTTATTATTGAGAATACTGAGATAGAAGGAATTAAAATAATAACTCCTCAAAGATTTAATGATGAAAGGGGTTTCTTAACAGTTTCTTATAACCAAAAAGTCCTTTCAGATTTATTAGGGGTTGAATTTGTCCAGGACAAATGGACAAGTTCACGGAAAAGTGTTTTAAGGGGGATTCATTTCCAAGAGCAACATCCGCAAGGTAAGCTTGTTTCTGTTCTGTCAGGTAAAGTTCTGGACGTAATTGTAGATTTTAGACAGAAATCACAAACCTTTGGGCAATATTTTAGCATAATTTTAAGTGCAAGTGAAGCAAAAATGTTATATATACCAGAAGGTATGGGTCATGGTTTCTTATCTTTGTACGATAACAGTATTTTTTTTTATAAAACGACCGATTATTTTTTCCCTGAACATGACAGGGGCATTTTGTGGAGTGATAAGGATTTAAACATCAATTGGCAATTTAGTGAATTTGGTATGAGAAAACAGATATTATCCAATAGGGATATGGAATTGCCAACGTTAAAAGAATATTTCAAACTATGAGACAGAACATTCTTTTACTGGGAAAGGATGGGCAATTAGGAGGGGAATTTGCAAGATTTTTTATATCGAATACAGGTTGTAATGTGGATGTATTGGGTCACGGTGATATCGATATTGCCGATAAAAGAATGGTTTTTGATGTGGTAAAAAGGAGATCATATAGTACTATAATAAACTGTACGGCATATAATAATGTAGATTTGGCAGAGAAAGAAAAAGAGGTCGCTTTTAAAGTTAACTTTATTGGTGTCCGGAACCTGGCTGAGGCTGCTCAGAAAAATCATGCAAAACTCATTCATTTTTCTACAGATTATATTTTTGATGGGAAACAAACCCGCCCCTATTGTATATATGATAGCCCCAATCCCTTATCAATTTATGGTAAAAGTAAGCTTTACGGTGAAAAGGCTATTAAGGAAATAACCAGTAATTATCTGATTATTAGGGTTTCCTGGGTTTTCGGGGGGGCAAATAACTTTATTACCAAATTAATTAAATGGAGCCGGCAGAGTAATAAATTAGAAATTATCCAGGATCAAATATCATCTCCAACTTATACTTATGATTTGGTACGGGCGGTTTACAATTTAATCAATAAAGATTTATCAGGAACATTTCATATTACAAATACACCGGTTAAAAAAATTGATTGGGCTAAATATATATTGAATAAAATTAACTGGTCTGGGCAAATTATAGGTGTTAATTTGAAAGATGTCGATTTTAAAGCGGCACGTCCCCGGTATGCTATTTTGGATAACTTCTTGTATAATAGTGTGGTAAACGTTGAAATGCCATCGTGGGAGGATGCTACAGATCGGTTTTTGGAATAACACCTTAAAAGATAAATTCAAATAAGTCATTATTAATATTCGGGAGTATTCTAAAAACTGTGTAAACGGTAGAAGGGTTTTTTTCATCGCTTTCCGTTTAAAATTAATCATTTTATCTGACGTACCTGCTAGAGTGTGTTTGTTCATTTCTAATTTTTTGTTGCCAGAATTTTTTGGAAGCCGATAATTATAAATTCGTTTTATATGAAACCTATATGGACTAAGAATACAGCTTTACTTCTTATTCTCTTTTCATTCGTTACTTTCTTTTCATCCATAATATTGTTTTATAATTATGTTGTTGAATTTAGCTGGATACTGTTTCATTTATTTGTAATTTCATTTTTTGCTATAGGCTCCATATATTTTTTTAAGGGAACTAATTATTCATCCGAAAAGAAGTTTATTAGATATTTATTTTTATGGAGTATGATTATAAAGATTATTATTGTTTTTTTTAATTATTATATTTTTAAACAAGCTAACGGTTTCCCATTTATTATTCATAGTGATCCATATGCTTACAATAAATGGGGTGAAATAGCTGCTTCTAATTTACATCGTGGTATATATAATCCTTTATATATTTTTATGGGGGCTGATCTTTCAGATATGGGAGGTTTTTTTTACTATGGTTTTATTTACTATCTTTTTGGTTGGTTAGGTAATAATATTATAATAGCGAGAATTTTTAATTCATTTTTTGCCTCGTTAACTGTAATATATTTCTATAAAATACTTCGACTTGTAGCAGAACAAAATGTGGCAAGAAGTTCGACTATTTTATTTATGCTGTTTCCACTATTTAATTTATATGCTGGAACACATTATAAAGAATCTGTTTTCTTGTTTTTATTAATGATTGTATCCTATGAATCATATAAAATATTTCTTAATAAACACTATAATAATTGGAATATATTATGGCTTGTGGTCACTTTAATTGCTTCTTTGTTTTTTAGAATGCTTATGGGGCCAGTTATTATATTATCCTTTTCTGGTTTGATTTTTTATAATCGCCAACGAAAGGCAACTACGCGTTTCAAGTTAACAATTATAGGAGTATTCATCTTACTTTTAATTCCTTATAAAATGTTTTTATGGAATCCAACCCTTCGGTTTATTAAGGGAGCCAATACATATTCTGAAAGAGTGATTGCCCAGACCGAAAGGAATAAAGGAGGGAGATTTGCTTTTAAAGATTTTATCTCTGAACCTGTTCAGTATGCGGCTCCTATCTTTGCCCCATTTCCTACTATTGTAACAGATAAAACGTTAACAAAAGATTTTGCTTTTGGTCTCTCTACACTTATTTCTTCTTTAATGGTGAAAATATTTTTGTCATTTTGGAGCATTTTAGGACTGTACTATTTATTTAAAAATGATTTTAAAAGAAACAGTTATATCTTACTGTTTTTTGTAAGTTATTATATTATAATTGGTATCTCGGGAAATGGTTTTATTATCAGGTATTTAATGCCGGCCATCCCATTTTTTATATATTTTGCAGTGGTTGGGCTTAATCAATATAAAAAGTTCACTCCACAGTTCTTGTTTTTTCTTTTTGCAATGGTAATTGTTATTTTATTTTTTAATTTTAAAAAGGTTCAGGTCTTTGGGATGTTGTGATATGAAAAAAGTTATAATAGTAACTACTAAATTATTCCAATATCGAATAGGAATTTACAATTATTTCAGTAAACACCTCGAAAGGGATGATATAGATTTATATGTATTAGCTACGAATGTACAAGAAAATATTAGTGAGGAAATTGAATTTAAATATAAAATATATTCGGGACTGGGATGTTTGTACTTTATGCAAAAATACAAACCGGATGTGGTTATAACATTTTTAAATTTACGGGATCTTGTAATATGGCCGTTAATTCACTATCTTAAACTAAAAAGTATTCCTTTTGTTTACTGGGGGCATGGGACTAATCTACAAGATCCTAATAATAAAATTAAAGGACTTTTTTTTCAATATATCCACAATTTGTCTAATTCAATTTTATTATATACACCAAATCAAATTAAATATATTGAAAAAAAAAATAGGCATAAAGTTTTTGTAGCAAATAACACCCTGAATTTTAATGAGTTTCCTATAATCAAAGAATCAAAGTATGAACTTAGAAAAGAAATGGGGATTCATTTTAAAAAAGTTTTGTTGTTTGTTAGTAGAATACTTCCATATAAACGGGTAAAGGTACTGATTGATATTTTTGAAGAAATACAACACTTAAAAGATATAGGGCTTATTATTGTAGGTCAAGGTATGCCTGAAAACCTGGTGAAAAAAATTAATAATATGAATAATGTGGTATATTTAGGTGGAATCTATGATAGATTAAAAATAAATAAGGTTTTTAAATTGTCAGATTTGTTTTCTATTCCTGGAGCCAATGGGTTAAGTGTAAACCAGGCTATGTATTGGGGGCTACCCTGTTTGACATTAGATGTTCTTCAGGGACCCGAAGCTTGGTATATTAAACAAGGAGAAACAGGATTTATTTTAAAGAATGTTAACGAATTGAAAGAAAGGATACTTTATCTTTTTAATAATAATGATGAATTGGCGAGGTTATCTGAGAATTCAAAAAAGCTTATGCAAACTGATGGTAATATAGAACAAATGTTTAAAGGTTTTTATAACGCTATTAAACATAATTTCTAATTACTGGTAATGCGTTAATTTTTCAAAACTAAAAATAAATAATTATATATCAATATAATACAAGCGTTCTTTGATTTTTTGATTTGAATTGACTTATAGTTTTGCATTTTTAAAAATGTAAGACTATGAATTCAGGAAAATATGTTTTT
>WGDO01000019.1 GCA_015493225.1 Patescibacteria group bacterium | reverse complement strand
TCATAAATATTGTCCTATCTCATTTAGAACAGTTGATAGTGTCGATTACAAGAAAGCTATGTTATTGTTCTATGAACAGAATAATATCACAATTTTTAAGAGAATATTTATTGAACAATACGAATTTGCGGTGAAAACATATTTTTAGAAGAAGTGAAAACGAGCTACAACATCGGCTATACGCCATGCCGCAATTAGTTGTATATTTGACAATTAAGCATTAAATGAACATACCGGAAAATAGAAAAATATAACATTGAAATTGCGGCACGCACCATAGCCCAAACCGTTGGCGTTCATTGAATGAAAAATCATAATACTATGGAAGAGTTCTTCAAAATAATAGTTTCAGTAATAATTGGGTCTGGATTAGCAACATTTTTTGTTCAAAAGACATTCGAGCATAGACTTGATAAAAAACTATCAAGGTTTAACACGCTTTACACAGATAAAATCACTGTTATTAAACGATTATACCGACTTTTAGTTAAGGCGGAGAAAGCTTTAGAGTTGTTTCTAGGACAACGTGAGCCTGAAGATATTGAAGAAAACAGAAAATTTAAAGATAAGACTATTAAAGTTCTCAATAACTTTAAAGAGTATTTTGAAGAAAATGAAATATTATTCGATGCAGAAATTGCAGAAATTGTAAATATGATTACAGGAAATTTCCATGAAGCGAAAGTTACTCAAATACAAGCAACAATAATGGAAGCTGAAAGAGGGTCTATTGAATGGGAAAAAGCAATAGAAAAGAAAATTGCACTTCGGGAATTATTAGTAGTAAATGAAATACCAAAACTAAAACAAAAAATAAAACTTGAATTCCAAAAGAAATATCATTTGCTTGATGAATAATATTTTCAGGAACTAGTCAAAAAAAATCTATTTACATAATGAAATATAACTTTTCCCAACATCTACACAATTATTCAGTTTGGACTGCTGCAAGAGCGTCTCAACGTGGTTGGAAAAATGCAAAAACTCCTCTTATTAAAAGAGCAATTGATAATTCAGATTTAATAATATTTCATACACTAAAGGAAATAAATTCACCTGAAAAATTTGACATATTTCATAGAGATACTGCATACAAGATAATTACAAGTCTGTCAAACAGTGGTATAGAAGCAAGTTATGGACGTGCTGCAAAAATAATCTCGATTTATCTTAAAACTTCGATTATTATATCTGAATCAGGAGTAGGCATGTTTTCCAAAATTATCCACCCTCCAATTGATGACATATTACTTAAAAACTTAAACAAAGCAAACAAGACTTTAGGACTTAAGGGAATAAAGTGGACAAAACTATCAGAGAAAGAATATTTTGAGGTAATAAAAAAACTTAGAACATTAGTATTTGAGTCTTTCTGGGAATTAGAAAAATATTGGACATTAACAGAATGAACATAAAAACAACGAAACGCCAACAATGGCTCATAGTGCATGCCGCAATTAGTTGTATATTTGGAAATTAAACATTAAATGAACATACCGGAAAATAGGAAAATATAACTTTGAAACTGCGGCACGCACCATAGCCCGCACCGTTAGGCACAAGCAGGTCAGGATAAGAAATTTGCTTCATGAGAAAAACGGAAACCCACCCCACATTTTACACATTTATTTTTTGCCTTCACACATAAACCAACCCTAAAAAAAATAAAAGAGTAAAATCTTTCTACCACACAATAATAAATTGTATTTTTGACAAATAATGACAAGTCACTAGAAAGACAATGAAGAAATTAGGACAAGAACTTAGAAAAATAAGAGAAAGCAAAAATATCTTGCTTCGGCAAGTTGCATCCTATCTTGAAATTGACACTGCAATGATTAGTAAGGTTGAAAGAGGAGAAAGGCGACTGAATAGACAACAAGTTATAAAGATTGCTGAGTATTACAATACAAAAGAAGAAAAACTTTTGACTTTATGGGTATGTGACAAAGTGTTAGATGTAGTAGAAAACGAGCCATTTGCAAAAAAAGGAATGCAAAAGGCGTTAAAAGCATTAGAGGTGTAAATATGAGAGCAAAACCTTTTTTAAAGTGGGCAGGTGGAAAAACTCAATTGATTGAGCAAATCAAGAAACAACTCCCAAATAATATAGAAACGAATAAATTTACTTATATTGAGCCATTTGTTGGCAGTGGTGCTGTATTGTTTTGGATTTTAGAGGAATATCCAAATTTGGAGAAAGCTATAATTAACGATATTAATCAAGATTTAACAAACTCCTATTTGGCTGTAAAACATAATGTTCAAGATTTAATTCAGGTTCTAAAAGAGTGGGAAACCGAATATCATAGCATTTCAGAAAATCTAGAAAAAAAGAAAGAGTATTACTACGAAAAAAGGGATTTGTTTAATTCAAGAAAATCTGATCGAGTAACACAAAGTGCATTATTCATTCTTTTAAACCGAACTTGTTTTAACGGATTATACAGAGTAAACAGTAAAAATAAATTTAATGTTCCAATTGGAAGTTACAAAACCCCTCAAATATGCAATGAGAAAAATTTAATAGCGGTTTCAAAAGTATTGCAGAAAGTTGAAATATTAAACGGAGATTTCTCAGAAACACTGAAATACGCAAGTGATAATACTTTTTTCTATTTTGACCCGCCATACAAACCTCTAAGCGAAACCTCAAGTTTTAATTCGTATGCAAAAAACGAATTTAACGACAAAGAGCAAATTCGTTTAAAAGAATTTTGTGAAGAATTGGATAGTAAAGGGTATCAATGGATTTTAAGTAATTCAGATGTGAAAGGGAAAGACCCCAAAAATAATTTCTTCGATGATTTATACGCCCCATTTAACATTCTTAGGGTTAATGCAAGGAGAAGTATAAATGCTAACCCGAATAAACGAGGAAAATTAACAGAATTATTAATTACAAATTAATTATGACGAAGAACTTTGAACTTTTCTTAAAACAATTGAGTGAAACTAATGCAACACTTGATTACTTTGTTGATTTCAACAAAGTAAATTCTAATATTGAGAAAATTAAGATTAAACTTAATCAATTAAATTATCTTATTGGACAAGAAGACCTTAAAGATGCCATTGAAAAATTATTTCAAGAAAACAAATCTGTATATAGTGTTTTGGATATTCTAATTGCTGTAAGGAAAAAAGACAAAAAGAAAACATTTAGCAATTCAGATGAAATCGTTTTAATAGAGACTTATTTTGACACTTCAGAATTAGTATATGAGTTTATTGTAGAAACAGGTCTCGCCGATATTTTCAGAAATAAGAATATTACAAATTTAGTTGATTATGTTTTTGGTATTGAAGTAGGTTTAGATACGAATGCTCGGAAAAATAGAGGTGGAACTCAAATGGAAAATGCAGTTGCAAAGATATTTGAACGCAATGGCATAACTTATGAGAAAGAAGTCAAAAATACAACTTTCAAAGAGCTATTAAGTCTTGGAGAAGATGTAAAACGGTTTGATTTTGTAATTAAAACGCAAGAAAAAACCTATCTTATAGAAACAAATTATTACAATACAGGAGGTTCAAAATTAAATGAAGTAGCAAGAGCGTATTCAGATATTGCGCCTAAGATAAATCAATATGATAGTTTTGAGTTTGTTTGGATAACAGATGGTCAGGGTTGGCTAAATGCTAAAAACAAACTTGAAGAAGCATATAACAATATTCCAAAGGTTTATAATCTTGTTTCAATTAAAGA
This sequence comes from Patescibacteria group bacterium, assembly GCA_015493225.1. Taxonomy (GTDB): domain Bacteria; phylum Patescibacteriota; class Minisyncoccia; order Moranbacterales; family DUUL01; genus S145-42. The sequence goes on along the minus strand of WGDO01000019.1, from coordinate 1,604 downwards.
GTTTATTAAAATCTTGAAATAATTGAATAAAATTAAACCATATTTTAACTCAAAAGATAAGAACTTCTATCTTCTTAAAGGAGATACAATGAATTTATTGCCAAAAATCAATCATAAATTTGATATGATTTTTGCGGATCCCCCTTATTTCTTATCTAATAATGGTTTGTCAATTCAAAGTGGTCAAGTAGTTTCTGTAAATAAAGGGAAATGGGATAAATCTCATGGATTTGATTATGTGAATAGTTTTAATAGAAAATGGCTAAAACAAATTCGTGATTTAATGAAAGAAGATGCTACTATTTGGATTAGTGGCACAATGCATAATATTTTCAGTGTTGGTCAAATATTAAGTGAATTAGATTTTAAAATTTTAAATATAATAACTTGGCAAAAGACTAATCCACCACCTAATTTTTCTTGTCGTTATTTTACATATTCGACAGAACAAATAATTTGGGCAAGAAAATCTAAAAGAGTTCCTCATTATTACAATTACGAATTGATGAAGCAATTAAATGGTAATAAGCAAATGCAAGATGTTTGGAAATTACCTGCAATTGCTAAATGGGAAAAGTCTTGTAAAAAACATCCAACACAAAAACCATTATCAGTGCTAACAAGGTTGATTTTAGCATCGACAAAACCCAATGCCTGGATTTTAGATCCTTTTACTGGTAGTAGCACTACTGGAATTGCATCAAATTTGGCAAATCGTAGATTTTTAGGAATAGACAAAGAAATTGAGTTTCTGGAAATAAGTAAATGCAGAAAACTTGAAATCGAGAACAACCAAATAGCAGAACAATATAAAAAGAAAATTGGTGGATTTAATACACAAAAAGAATTCTCAAATTTCTTAGATAAAGAACCTAAACCAAGTATAAAAGTTGCTTTGGGATTTTGTAGAAAAAAGGATATTTCAGGTTTAATAAAGACAAATAAATTTTATTTTCATGCGATTGAGAGAAATAATTTTGTTCAAGATTTTCCAACAGAAGTTTTAGATGCAAAAATTATATATCTATACAAAGGTGGTCGGGGGAAACCAATATTTTTTACAGGTCATTACGGGAAAATTAAAAACATAAGACTAAAACATAAAACACAAATAAAAGGAAAAGAAAATTCGAGAACAGAATATTATTACGAAATTGAACTTGAAAGAAATTTTGATTTTAATAAATTGTTTACAAGTAAATTAGAACCTAAATTATTATTTGATAAGAATGATAAAACAAATATGGAATTTTTGAATAAATATCTACCAGCAGTAACAATATTGGACAAAGTTGAACTAAATATAAAGAAATATGGAAAAGCCAACGCATAAAGCCATACACATTGCCAAGTCGCACGAAAAGCCGACCACACAAACCAAAACTTGTCAAAGAGTATACCTTTTGCCAACGCACTGAAAGAAATGGAACTTGTAGCAAATTTGAAAGGTAAAATGACTGAAAACAAAGAATGCCAGTGCCTAACAACGGCTATATTGCATACCGCAAATCATTGTAAACATGATAATTAAACATTAAATGAAGTTACCGGAAAATAGAAAAATATAACATTGAAACTGCGGCACGCACCATAGCCCAACCGTT
>WGDO01000018.1 GCA_015493225.1 Patescibacteria group bacterium | reverse complement strand
TTTATTAATAGAAGTACTAATGCTCCCGCAGAAAGTTTTAATGCAAAACTAAAAGGATTTAGAACGCTAGTCAGAGGGGTTGTAGATAAGAAGTTTCACCTTTTTAGGGTTTTTAAGATTTTTGGATAACCCTAAAATGAGAGTGACCCTATCTCAGCTTGGCTCGGGTATTACTTCTTTACTGGAGAAGTCAAATATATTTTTTATGTTTTTGTTAGGAAATACTTTTATTTTGAGACTTTGAAATATTTTCCAATTTCAAAGATAGGGATTTTTCTTTTGCTAGAGTCTGTTTTAACAATTCTAGGTGCATACTTGTTTTTTGGAGATCCTATTACCTTACAAAAAACTATGGGAGCAATTTTGATTCTTATCGGGGCAGGGTTGTTTCTAAAGGAACAAGAAAAGATTAAAAAGTAAATATAATATTATGTTGAATATTATATTTAAAAAGAATAGAGGAAAGGCTTGCGCGTTGTCGTGTTATGCGATGATGGCCAGGTATTTTTTCCCGGAAGTTACCTTTAAACAATTGGCCGAGATTTCTGATTACTTTTCATGATCCACGGACTAATAAACCACGACCGGCCAGAGTAGAAAGTATTGAATTATTTAAAAAGGCCTGGTTGGAGGCCCTAGCAGAACCAGAGTTGTGTGTATGAGAAAATAAATAGATAAGATAAACAATGAAAATTAAAAAACTACAAATAACTGGTAAAATTTTTCTATTGGTATTCGAAAATCAATTTGATATCACTTCTACTTTTTTGAGATTTCAGGAATTTTATGAGTCACCAAAATTTCGGGGAAAGGTATTTACTTTGGAAGAATTTAAAAAATGGTATACTTCCTTGAAAGGTACCTTTAGTTATTACACTGATTGGAATGGTTTTAACATTCCGGCACATATTTTACAACCATTTTATAATGGTGATTTTAATCCATTAAGCGAGAAGGAGAAAAAGCTTTTAGAGTTGTTTAAAAAAGAAAAGGGGAAGTTTTATATTATAGGAGTGCATAGGAACATAAAAGATATTTCAAAATTGTTAAATCATGAAGTTGCGCATGGATTGTTTTATACGGATGAAAAATATCACAAAAAAGTGTTGGAAATTATTTCTAAATTTGATGTAGAGGATATTAAAAATGAATTGAGAAGTAAGGGAGGATATAGCGAGGAAGTTTTGGTTGACGAGGTGCACGCCTATGTTTTGGATTCTGTGCAATCTTTAAAAGCTAAAATTCCAGTAAAGATGCACAAACAACTACAAAATAATTTTCAGAAAACTCTTCAGAAACTGGATTTGGATTCGAAAGATTTTTTTAGCTCTTTTATGAGCTTGTAAAAGAGAGTGATTTGTAATAAGATTAAGTTGGGAATATAAAGTCTTTTAATAAATGAATTTTGGGAAATTATGAATCAAATTTTAAATTTAATCAAAAAAATAATTCCAAAATCGCTGTTTAGGAAGGTTCAGCCGGGGTATCATTTGGCGATGAATTGGTTGGCGGGGGTTTGGTATGGTTTTCCGAGCGAGAAACTGATTGTGGTTGGAATTACGGGGACGACCGGTAAAACGACAACAGTTTTTATGTTGGCGGAATTATTGAAAAACGCTGGTTGGAAAGTTGGTTATACTTCTACAGCGATGTTTAGTGATGGTGAAAAAGAATGGTTAAATGATAAAAAAATGACTATGTTGGGAAGGTTTTTTACTCAACGAATGTTACGACGAATGGTTAAAAATCAATGTGATGTGGCGATAGTGGAAACGACTTCAGAGGGAATTATTCAAAATCGTCATCGATTTATAAATTATGACATTGTGGAATTTACCGGATTGTATCCGGAGCATATTGATTCTCATGGGAGTTTTGAGAACTATAAGAGGGCGAAGTTGAAGTTGGTTGAACATCTTGAAAAATGTAAAATAAAAAAAATACAAGATACAAGACACAAGATACAAACAAATTTCAATAACCAAATTTCAAATAATGAAGAAGGGAAGTATGATTTAAAATTAGAAAATTCTGATTTCAATCAAAATTTAAAATTCAAAATTCAAAATTGTCTTAAGACTGTTATTGTTAATTTGGATGATGAGCATGCGGGGGAATTTTTGGAAACAGGGGATAAGGTGGAGAGGAAGATAGGATTTATGCGTAGAAAGATACAAGATACAAGAAACAAGATACAAACAAATCACAAATTACAATATGCAAATATTGAAACACAAAAGTATAGTGAATTGGAAGAAATTGAGTATGAATTTTTGGAGATGAATCGGGTTGGGACGAAATTTATGTTTGAGGATGAGGAGGTGCAGTTGAAGATTTTGGGAAAGTTTAATGCTTTGAACGCTACGGCGGCGGGGTGTGTTGGTAAGGCGCTAGATTTAAATAATAGAGAAATTAAAAAAGGGTTGGAAAGTGTTAAAAGTTTACCAGGTCGTCTAGAACGAATTGATGAAGGGCAAAATTTTACGGTTATGGTTGATTATGCTTTTGAGCCGGTGGCGGTTGGAAAATTATATGAAACGGTAGAAGTATTAAAGCCAAATAAAATTATTCATGTTCTTGGTTCTACTGGCGGAGGGCGGGATTTAGACCGTCGAGAAAAACTTGGTCGGTTAGCTGGAAAACAGGCAGATTATGTTATTGTAACTAATGAAGACCCCTATGATGATGATCCGATGGAAATCATTAAAATGGTTGCCAAGGGAGCAGAGAAGGCTGGAAAGATAAAAGATGAAAGGTTGTTTTTAATTGAGGATAGAAAAAAGGCTATTAAAAAAGCGATTGATTTAGCCAGAGAAAATGATTTAGTTTTGATTACCGGGAAAGGATCGGAGCAAGCTATTGCCGGTTCTAATGGTAAATTAATTCCCTGGGATGACCGAAAAGTGGCGAGATCTATAATCAAAAATTAATAATTAAAAATTAATAATTATGGTTTTAGTTGGTAACTTGAGATTTAAGATTTTTAACTCCCGTTTAGGGATGTTATGATTTAAGAGTGGTTTTCTAATATGAATAAAGTTTTTGATAATTTATTTAAAAGCATAAAATGATGGGTGAGCAAGGCGGTTTATTATATGACCACAATAAAAAAGAAAAAGTATCGCAAGTATTCAATCAATATTTTAAGGATTTTTATGATGAGGTAAGACAAAAACGAGAATTGTCTGAGGAATTTCAAATATATAGACATAAAATAAATATGGAACCTCCGCTATATGAGGTAATTTTGTTAAATGAAAATAGTTTTATTGCTGTTGATTTTTACCATATTAATTTTCAGGACAGAAAAATTATTATTGAAGCAAATTTGTATACAAGAGGTTACAATAACGACGAAAGTAATAATGGTCAAAAGGGATTTGATGAAATGGAAAGATTTGTTCAAAATTTAGCCAATGTCTTAGGAATGAAGGTTTATCTTCTATTAGATGCAAATGAAATTTCTGGGAATTTATTTAAAGAAAAAAAATTTAAAAAAATAACAAATGATGAATTGAGTAATTTTGAAAAATTTATTGATGAATTTAAAGGAATACCTAAAAATAGCCTTTTAAGGTTAGGGGGTATAGCAAGAGGCCAAACTCCTGGTATAAATTTGGCTAATGATAGGGGTTTGAGACATATTATTTTGAAAAGTTCTGAGTTGCCAATTGAATTTAAAGAATATCATCAAGAGAAAAAGGGGACAGAAGAAAAATTTGATTTACAAGTAATTAAAATGGACGTAAATCAAATTAAAAATAGTATGAGTAAAGTTTAAGAAGTATGTTTTATAAATTTGAGAAGGATAACTTTATTTTAGCCAAAGCAAAAATCCATATGTCAGTAAGGCACCGTAGAGAAGTCCAACGGCGACTTCAGATTTGTGATGACCAATACGCTCTTTGAGGCGAGGGAAATCTTTTTTGTCAATCAGGGCCTCCTCCATTAAATTTTTTACTAACATATTTAAGTAACGACCTTGATCGCCAAGGTACATTCTTAGGCGAAGGGCATCGTCTAAGATTAAAAAACCTAAAGCCATGGCTACTACAAAAGAACCACTATTAACGCCGTCAACATAGGCAGTGGTCATTAATACTGAGATAGCAAAGGCGCTATGGGCAGAAGGCATATGACCATGAGTCATGAGATATTGCCATTTTAATCCATGTTTAAAAGAAAAAAGAACAAATTTTGTTAGTTGAGTGATAATACCAACAAGAAGTGGTATTAGAACAACTAGCGATATTTCATTAAAATGAAACATAGATGAAGGATATTAATTATTAAATGTTATACACATTATATACTATTTTGCATTATTTTCAAAATGTTGTATAATGAATTAGTAGGGAATTTATTTAGGGCTTCCCTTTTCCAATGTTTCATCAAATTTTTTGGACGTTATTTTTTACCTGATGTTTGACGTTTTATTGATTCGAGAAGATATCAAAGTTTGAAAATAATATCCAAGAAATTTGGTGGACAATGGTTTTAAGAAGATAACTCTGAATGAGTTAAAGATTCTATGAATCTATAAATCAGGTATAACTAGGTATTTGCCGGTTAAAAATTTATAAATTTATTGGCTACTATGTAGCGAACGCAGTGAATAATTTGTAAATTTGTAGCTGATTTGTATTTTCGTAGTAGTAAATTAACTTTTAAAAAATAAATATGAAAATAGGACAAGAAAAAATAAGTAGAATGTATAATAGACAGACTACAACAAATACTCAGGCTAATATTAATCCAACAAAAACCACGAATGCAAAAACTGTTAAATCTAACAAGAGTAACAGATATTTGGATTTTGTAATTAAAAGTATTCTTTGGTTGATTGTTTTTTTGGTTCCTTTGTTTTTTGTGACGAATACACCAAGTGCATTGGAGTTGGGTAAACAGGTTTTATTGGTTGGCTTAGTGGGTATTGCTTTTCTACTGTGGGTTGGACGTATGGCAGTTAAAAGTCAAATTCAATTTAGGGCTAATTTTATATTTATTCCCGTTTTTGTTTTGTTAATTGTACTTGGTCTTAGTACTTTGTTTTCTGATTACCAGGCACAAAGTTTGTGGGGGTTTTTTGGCGGAGAAGGTCGTTCCTATGTTGCTCTTATTTTCCTAGTAGCATTTTTTGTTTTATTTGTTAATAATATAAAAACTACCAAAGATATTATGATTTCTCTGTGGACAGCTTGGGCCGGAGGATTATTGGTTGTGTTGTTTGGTGTTTTACAATTGTGGGGTAAATTTATTTTGCCAATAAGTGGTACTCATAATATGTTTTTTAATACGGTTGGTTCAGTTTATTTATTTGGTATTTATGCTAGCTTATTTTTCTTATTTACTTTAAGTTTGTTCCTCTATGCTAAGAAAACAATAGCAAAAATTTTATTGGGAATAATTTTACTTGCTATTTTTGTCTTGTTAACAATAGTTAATCTTAAGATAGTTTGGATTGGAATGATAATAGCTTTGGCGTTTATATTTGGAGCGTTTATCATTGGTAACAGCAAGGAGTCATCTTTTGGTAACGTAGTGCTAATGATTTTTCTAGTTTTGTCTTTGTTGATGATATTGAGAGGACAACCTATTATAAATAAACAATTGCCAGCAGAAGTGTTATTAACGAATAGAGCCTCTGCTAGCTTGGCTTGGAAAGCTTTAAAACATAACTTTTTATTTGGAAATGGTCCAGCTAATTACATTAATGTTTATCGTTTGTATAGACCAGTACATTCTGGTAAATTTTGGGCAACTAATTTTAATACAGCCTCAAGTTATTTGTTAACCTTGGCTTCCACGGTGGGGATATTGGGGGTATTATCATTTTTATTTTTAGTTGTTTCTGGTCTGATATATATATTTAAAGGAATATTTTCCATTAAAGATAAAAGATTGGCTACTTTAGCGATGGGCGTTGGTAGTGGGTGGATATTATTAACAATGATACTTTTATTCTATATTGCTAATATAACTATATTATTTGCTTGGTGGTTTGTGCTGGCATTATTGGTATCTCTGTTAGCTTTTGGTTCAAAAACACAATTACGAGAATTTTCGACGGGAGGTACTTCCGGAAAACCATCTTTGTTATTTTCTTTTATTTTTGTTTTAGTAATTATTGGTGTGGTGGTAGCTTTGTATATGCAGGGTCAAAAATATATGGCAGCAGTTCATTTTAGTAAGGCACTTGTGGCTGATGCTAAGGGTGAGGACATAGGAAAGATAGTTGATGAGATAAATAAGGCTGTAATGCTAGATAATAATAGAGACCTTTATTATCGAAATAGGTCTTTGGCATTTTTTGCCCAGGCGAATAAAAAAATATCAGAAAAAGGCTCCGGCGATAAAAAAGGATTAAGTGCAGAAGATTCTGCTTACGTTAGTAACTCAATACAACAGTCCCTGAAAGACGCAATGAGAGCAGATGAATTAAATTCTAAGGATGTTGACAATAAAATGGCCGTGGTTAATGTTTATGAGAGTTTATTGCCAAATATGGAGGGGGCAGGCGATAAAGCCTTGGAATATGCCAAGAAGGCAATAGAGCTTGATCCGGAAAATCCAATTGTTTATCAGCGATTAGCTAATATTTATATTGCCATGGCGGATATTGAAACTGTAAAAGCTAAGGATGCTAAAGAACTTCCAGATAAGGCGAAGGAATATTTAGTTTCTGCTAAGGAAAACTTTAATAAGGCCATAGAACTAAATCCTAATTTATTGTCTGCTCAACTTGGTTTGGTGGGAGTGTATAGTAGAGAGGGTGATAAAGATAAAGTTGTTGAAGCGATGATTAATAGTCGTAAGGCCGCACCTCAAAATCCAAATTTAGCATTTCAGTTAGGATTGTTATATTTTAGGGATGATAAATTAGATGAAGCAGGAAGTCAGTTTGTTCAGGCCATACAACTTGATAAAAAATATGCCAATGCTCATTTTTATCTAGGGTTAGTGCTTGACAAAAAAGACAGAAAGGATCTAGCTATTAAGGAATTTGAAAAAGTATTAGAATTAAATAAAGGTAATAAAACAGTGCAAAAAATTATTGATAACCTGAAGGCAGGTAAGGATGCTTTGGCCGGTTTACAGAAACCAAAAACCCCAAAACAAACAGCCCCTGTAACTACAGAACAACCTAAGTCTAACAACACAGAAGGAAATACTATTAATGGAGATCAGCCTACTATTAATCCAGCTGTAGAGCCACAGGTTGTTCCAGAGGAAGCAGCTCAAAATGTTGACATTCAAAATCAAGACCAAAATAAAAATCAGGATCAGAACAATAATGGCGGGAATAATTAGTACTGAGAAAATATCTTGAAATAAAAAACTCCTCAAGAAGAGGAGTTTTTGTTTTGTAAAGATGTCTGTGTCCCGAGCAGGATTCGCCCGTTGGGCTGGCTAATTTTTTAGCAAAAAAATTAGCTTCGAATCCTATGATGGAAACTGAAGCAGTTCAGTTTCCTAGTTTGGTTTGTTTTCTTTGTTCATAAGTGATATTTGTTTTGTAAAGATGTCTGTGTCCCGAGCAGGATTCGAACCTGCGGCCTACGGCTTAGAAGGCCGTTGCTCTATCCAGCTGAGCTATCGGGACAAATATTTTTTAGGGAGTGTTTTTGTTAAATAACATTATGAGTTTAGCAGATTTTTTAGAGAAAGTCAAAGCCCCGCATCAAATCATCTAAAATGACACCGTAAGTCACATTGATAAATCATTTGAAATGACACCATAATTCAGGTAGAATATACAGTTAATTTAATTAACGTTTAAGTAATTAACCGTAAAACTACCTATGAATACCGAAGCTAGAAAACAATA
>WGDO01000017.1 GCA_015493225.1 Patescibacteria group bacterium | reverse complement strand
GAAATCAATTTCGGATAATTTTCCAATAATTCTTGAAACTGTTTTTCAGTAACAAATTCACTTTCGTTTAGTCCTACTAATGATTGGTTTTTATTCAATATGAAAATCTGTTCTTCCATTGTTTCTGTTTCTTAAGGTTGCAGGTAACGGTTTTGGCTATGCGTAGTGCGGGATTTTGAAACACTTTAATTTCAATTTATCACTAATTTTATTTATTGCTATTATTTTCATACTTAACGCTTTACCCGCATTACGCATAGCCTTTGTTGGCGGTACGTGCTTTATCTAGTTATCATTTTAATAATGCTTAATACAAAATCCTTAGTTTTATCAAAAGTAAAAATAAACGCCAGAATTGCGACTAAAATTGAAAATGCTTGTAATATAAAGTTGGTCTTATAGCTATTAAATTCTTCTAACGATTTAAAAATCTCATTTAAGTTTTTCGTCTTTTTGTCAAGTCGATTTATCTGATAGCGAAAAGCCTTAATATAATACATCAACAAATTTTTCTCTTCATTTTCCCGTGCATTACGAGCTATAAAATCTTTTAATGAAATTTCACCTCTTGTATATAATTGAAGATTTCTATCTGAAAATTCATCTTCAAATCTTTTTGTTGTCATTAGTATCTTAATTGATTTGTGCTTGAGTTGGAGGTATTTATTATTCATTCCAAGAAAGGAGAAATGTTTTAAGACATACTTGTTCTCCGAAATCTTTATTTGGTCATAAATCTGCCGTTTCAAAGTATTCAACTTATTAGTTTGTTCTCGTAAAATAGCAGAAAAAACACATGGAAAAGATAGGCTTTCTATTAAAAAATGATTTTCTAGGCTATCGTAGTCTGATAAATCACTTTTATTAGTTTCTTTATTTCCATGACCTTTCTGTTTAAATATACGAATCAATTCTTGAGAATTATTCCAAGAATCAGAGAAAGTGATTTCTATCTGTTCATCTTCTAATGAATAATATTTCCCAAAATCCGGACGAAATAAACTTTTAAATTCTTTATCTGTATTAAACTCTTTAATATCATCAACCTCATAAAGCTGTATATTCGGAAGAACATCAAATATTTTGCTTGAATGAAAATAACCTTGAAAATAATGAGTTATATTATTTTTTACTTGCGAGCTTAAATCTGAAATGAAATTATGAATGTTATAAGCTTTTAAACTAAAAGAATAAGATATATTGTAATAAAATTTCTTTTTTTGAAGTATTTTAAAGTAAGAGTTGTAATTAGGGAAAGATAAGCCAGTGTCATTTTGGTTTACTATTTTTTCAAATATTAAATTAGCCTTCTCGCTTAAATTTATATCTAATTTTATTATGAAATATGATTCATTTGTCTTTATGTAGTTGCAATCAACATAGTCGATTAAATCATTACTCGAATTTCTTTCTTTTTTATAATTAATAGAAAATAGTCTTCCCCAAGAAATAGTATCAAACTTATTCTCAAGATTACTCAATTTCTTTTCTAAATCTGCTTTCCTGTCTATACCTAAGAATCCAGAATTAGCACCAAATTTCGAAAGTAATGTATTTCTAAATTTATTGAAATCATCTAACTCCACAACTTCAAAAAAAGTGACATCTTTCAGTCTAATCCCAGAATAAAAATCTTCGTCTCTTTTTATTACATCATCTATGAATATGTTATACTTGTCAATCCACTTTTTTCTTTCAAGTGAGTAAATATCAATGATTCTATATTTTTTAAAAATCTTTTTTCGTTTAGCAATGGATTCCAATATTTTGCCCTTTATCTGATTTCTAGCCCTTAGTTTTCTCTCAACTCGGGTAAGATACCTTTTGGAATACAAATAATATTCTCTATTGTTATTACTCATTTGCTAAAATTTAGGCAACTCTCTTTGCATTACCGCCAACGGTTTGGCTATGCGTAGTTTGGGATTTTGAAACGATTAATTTTCAATTTACTACTAATTTTATTTAATGCTATAATCTTCAATGTTAGCATATTACCCAAATTACGTATAGCCTTTGTTGTGCTTTCGTGCTTTATTTTCTTTTCATTTATCATTTCAAATTTTGTTAGCTTTTCTTTCTGCGTTGGCAAAGACATACTTATTGACAAGTTTTGGCTTGTGCGGTCGGTTTTGTGCGACTTGGCAATGTGTATGGCTTTTTGCGTAGGCATTATTCCTGTGCTTCAATTTCAACATAATCATCTGAACTTAAAACGGTGTCATATAAACCAACTTCTTCTCCCTCATGTTTGTTTATTCCAATATATTCCAGACTTGCATCTTCGTATCGTTTGAATTTATAAACAGCATCATTCATTAATGAACTATTAAACACTCCCAAACTAACCAATAATTCAAAATCTTTAACATCCAACCCTGTTACTTTTTTAAATAATCCAGGTTCTAATTGTGTAATTACATCTTTTAGACTTCTTTCTCTAAAATCTGTTAAATACATAAAAACAGGGATTCTTGTAGCAAACTTAATAAGTTTATCCTGTATTTTTTTTCTTAAACTTTTGTATTCTTTTTCTTCGTCTGATAGCTCTTTTTTCTCTTTTTTTGAAAACTCTTTGTCGTTAGCTTCTTTCTTAGCTTTTTTAACAGATTCCGATTTGTTAATTATGGTTTCAATATCTTGATTTAGATTTCTGAATCCTTCAATACTCATTAAAGCATCTAACGCATCTTGATTATTCATTAATTTTGCAAGTGTACCATTATCAACATTTACAAGCAATGCACTTTCCCAACGTCTTGCCAGTAAAGTTGCTGTTGTTCCACTCATGGCAATATCCAAAACTCCTGCTGCATCAACTTGTTTCATTGAGCTACCATCGTAAGCCAAAACAGGCAAGAAATGAATAAATTCGGCTACATTTTTTTCGGGATTTGATTCATCAATATTTAAACGACAAGCATAATCAGCAACTTGACTTAATGCTCTATTTGGCGCAAAATCAAATACATAACATTCTTCTTTTATAATCTCAGTTTTGTTAGGTGATTTACTGTCGGGATTTGTAATTGTCCAAGGCGATTGAACTCTGAAAGCTGCTTGAAAATAAGTTTCCGGACTTGAAGAATTTCTAAGCATAAAAATTCCAGCCCATGGTTTTACAGTTACTCCTGTTGTTAATTTACCACACGAAAGTGTAATTGTTTTTGTTTCAAGCGGATTATCCATTGCATCTAAAACAGGTGGTAAAGCCTCTACGCCAATTCCGGCACTCGCCCCTGCTGCAACAATAACTTTATAATCGTGGTAAAATGTATTTTGTTTTTGTACCATTAAATTTCGCATGGCATAAGCCGATGCAACACTTGGTAAAAACCAAAATGTATGTGTTAAAATATTGAGCAAACGAGAATCAGAAAATGGCATAGGTGGTTTTTTTGCACCCATTTTTAAATTATCCAAAGTTGTTTCTCTAAAACTACCACGAATTAAATCAAGCCATTTTTGCACATCGCTTTCATATTTAAACTTTGCATTCTCTTTTTCGCCCGATGCAGAGAAAAATGTATTTAAATCAAATTCATTAAATTCTCCACCGAGAGCAACTTCCCTTATAGAATCTGGCATTTGATATGTCATCATTACCATTCTTGGCAAAGCTTCATAAGGATTGTTATCGCCTTTCCATTCTTCTTTTGCTTTTTGTTCGTTAGAATATGTCCAGTTAAAAATCTGTTCTTCTATAAATTCGCCCGAAGTGATTGCCCTAAATGGTGTACCTGAAAGATAAAGAAATCCATCAGTTGTAATTGGCATAGTTTCTTCATCAAAATAATCTAAACCCTCTTTTTCTCCTGTTGAAACTTTTACTTCTTTTGTATCTTCTGCTTCGAAAAGGTCTTTTGCATTCTCTCGCCAAGCACCATAGTGATACTCATCGAAAATAACGCAATCCCAATTTGTTGCGTGTACCCATTCGTTTTTGGTTTTAATACCACCCGTTGTAGTGTTTTTCCCTAAAAAGTCTTGAAAAGAACCAAAGCAAACAAATGGTCTTGTTTTATCAGCTTCATCGTAAGTTAAACCATTTCTTGAAATAAATTGCCAACCTTTAAAATCAACATGGCTCATCAAATCTTCTTCCCATGCACTCTGAACAGCCGGCTTAAAGGTAAGTACCAATATTTTTTTCCATCCTTGTTTTTTTGCTAATTGATAAGATGCAAAAGTTTTCCCAAAACGCATTTTTGCATTCCACAAAAATCGAGGTGTTTTATCTTTATTTTCAGGTTCGTTTTTAAAACTTTCAAAATACTGAATTGTTTTATTTACAGCATCTTCCTGCTCTGGTCTCATTTTAAAATCAAGCGTACGGTTTTCTTCGTTAAGCTCTCCTGTTTTTACTGCAAGAATAGCTGCTTTTACATCGCTAACTTTACATTTAAACCATTCGCCATCGGTATTTTTTAAACCTTTTTTACGCAAGTATTTATGTATATCGTGGTCGGTAAACGAACTGCCATCCTTACGCATTGCAGATTCAATAAGGGCAATGGCATATTTAGCTTTTGTAGCACCTATTTGTTCTTTTATTCGTTCTTCGGCTGTACGAGTTGTAAAACCAACTTTTAACTGACCTTCACGAGATTTATCGTTAGGTAATTTATAGGCATATATTGTTGGATTAGCCTCTGGTCGTTGTGGAAAAAAATCTTTACTCATAGCTAACATCCATTGGTTTTATTAATGTTTTAATAAATTCTTGTTCCTCTTCTGTAATCCCATATTTTTGATATAACTTTTCATCTGTCCAAGACTCATTAAAATCCTGTATTGGCACAAAAACATAAGTTTTTTGTGTTATGTGCTGTGTGCTTTTTGCTAATAAAATCATGAATCTAAAAAATGATGTAACCATATAATTAGCTATATTATTGGCTCTTTTATTTGACGATACAGGACCTATCAGCAAATATGTTTCTGTACAACAAGTATTAGGTCCGGCAACAATTGGTTTACTTAGTATTAAATGCGGATAACTGTCATCACCAGGACTAGAATAAGGAACAAATATTTTCCAATCTTTCACAAATGAATGATTCTTTTCTATTTTCTTTGTTGAAATATAACCATTATCACCAAATCGATAAAGTTTAATATTATAGTCTTGAGATTTCGTCTTTTTGAAACCTTTAAAATTTGTTGCTAACCCAAAAGGTTTTCTTGAACTGACCATTTTATTAAATGGCTTTTCATTAAATGATTGAACCTTTTTTAAAATACTAATTGCTTCGTTATATCGTATGAAAATATTTAAGCCCTTTTCTAATAAAGGTCTTTTCATTGGAGTACTAATTATATCTCCTTTGTGAGTATATATATCACAATCCCCCTTATGTTCCTTTTCCCAAAGAAAATAACAAACCCCACCACGAATATTTAAACCTGGAAAACAATCAGAAGTGTCTGGAAAATCATGAAGTTGAGCTATTTTATCATCGCTGAGCATGCTTTCTCTAAATTCATCTAACCCTTTACCACCATTATACCATCGTGCAGGAATAATCATTGTCAAATATCTTGGATTGAGTTTTTTTGCTTGTTCAACAAATCTATGATAAATTGGCTTTGCACTTTTTTGTGCTCCGCCATCACTCAACTGATACGGTGGATTTCCAATAATTACGTCAAATTTCATATTAAATATTTTCTCCGGTTTATTAGTGTGAATAAATTGATAAGCATAAGTTTCTAAACTGTCCGCTCTGTCATAAACATCTTGGCTTGCTCCACAAAAAGTACATTTTCCATTATGCCAAGTGTGTTGTATATTATCAAAAACAATATTTCCTTTTTCATCTTTAAAAGTTTCGCAAAACGAATATTTACTGTTTGCCGTTTTTGTACCGTAAACACTTCTGCGGGAGAGCAAAGATGTTAATTCTGTTATTGCAATACCAAAAATTTGATTTTGGAAAATATGGTTTGCTCTTTCTTGTTTATCGGGTATTTTCTTTTCCAAACCGTTCATTAGTCTGTCTGCAATTTCTCTTAAAAAAACTCCCGATTTGCCTACTGGGTCAAGGAAAGTAGTTGTTTTGCTTTCAAACAGCTCCTGTGGTAAAATATCCAATATTTCGTTTACTAGTCGTGGGGGTGTAAAAACTTCGTCATTGCTTAAATTGGCAATGGCATCTAAAACATCGGGGTTATAATTAATCTCAAACATAATCAGCCAAATTTAAAAAATGAGTTAATGGATATTCTTTTATTGGTTTTGGTAAAAAAGCAGGGTCGGTATCGTAAACATTATCAAATAGACCACCTGGTACTTTGGAAGCTTCTGCTTTTAGTAAATTATCAAGTGTAAAATCTCGTCTTTTAATCATACTTCCATTAACAGCAGACCACTCTGAAAAAACAATTGGTTCATCGTTATCAACTTTAAGTGTTAGGGCATCACCACGCAAAATATTTCGTTCAAGAATAAATTTTATACTTGTTCTGCATTCGTCTTTACAATTAGATTTGTAAAACGATGTATATTGTGTATTAAAAATATCAAATAATCTTTCTCTTGCTTCTTCAACATTGTCTTGTAATAAATCTACTCCATAAATACTCGAAACAGCAATTACAGCGTATCGTTCATATTCCAATTGATTTTTTTTATATCTATTTTCTACAACAGATAATTTTCTGCGTAATATTTCAACTAAGAAATTTCCAGTTCCACAAGCTGGTTCTAAAAAACGAGAATCAATTCTCTCTGTTTCCTGTTTAACCAAATCAAGCATTGCATTTACTTCACGCTCAGAAGTAAACACTTCTCCGTGGTCAGTAACTCGTTTTCTTGATTTTACTTGTTTTTCTATTTCTTCCATTTAATAAATTCTTTCAATTATGTTTTCAAAGATACTGTTAATCTTTGAGCGTTGGAAAAAATAGCTCTTTTGCAATTTTGGGTTTGAGCGTTGGCTCGTGCGAATTGCAAATGTGCTATTTGTGCGGTGGCATTTCCTTTTACTTTTCTATTTGCTAACAAAATTTTCATTGTTCGATTTCTCTTTCTTGCATGAAGCACAACGGTGCGGGCTATGCGACGTGCCGCAGTTTCAAGGTTATATTTTTCTGTTTACCTATAGTTTCATTTAATGCTTAATTGTCAAATATACAACTAATTGCGGCATGGCGTATAGCCGATGTTGGGCGTTCGTTATTTTATTTTCCAATTT
>WGDO01000016.1 GCA_015493225.1 Patescibacteria group bacterium | reverse complement strand
GTTTTTGGCTTTGTTTAGCTAAAATCCATAGTACATATTGTACTATGGATTTTTTATTTATTAAAAAATAACTACTAATATTTTATGTCATAAATATTTATTAAAAATGTTTCACGTGAAACATTTTAGCTATATAAATTTACTAGCCTTTTCTTTAATTAATCTCTTAAATTACACTTAATCACTAATTACAAATTAAAATTTAATTTATATATCTTAAAAAAGTAAATTAAGTTTTAATACAAATAAACTGTTTAAAATAATAAATTGTTTCACGTGAAACAATTTATTAAAAGATTAGATACTATATACTTCAATCTTTTATTATGCTGAATATTTTTTTTAATAAGAATAATATTTAATAATAGATCTTTATCAAAATTGTTTCACGTGAAACAATTAAATGTGTTTTTTAATTATATTTTATAAATATATTTTCTAATATTTATATATTTTTATCAAAAAACTTATACACATTTTTGTGCATAAAACAACAAAACCCTTATTTAAAGGGTTTTTATCTGTGGATAAAGTGTTTATTTGTTTATACATATTTTTGAATTTGTCTCACAATTATAAAACAAATTGTTTCACGTGAAACAATTATTTACATTATTAAAAATTAGTTAATTATTATATAATATTTTAGAAATTTAATATAACAATTAATTTAAAGGTTTGTTATTTAACAAATTGTTTCACGTGAAACAATTAATATTAATTTGTTTTTTTAATTTACTTCTATTATATTAAGTTTTTAATTTCTACAATCCTTGTTTTCTATATCTTTTTAATACTATACTAAGTATAAAATATTTAAAAAAATATTACATTAAACTATTCTTTTAATTTATTACTCTGATAAAAACAATTTATTGTTTCACGTGAAACATTTTTAAAAATACAGAAGGGCGTCTATTTTATATAACATAATATTTACAACTTGTCTAGTTTGTGTTATTTTTGTTTTACAAAAAAGTGTTTTTATGATAATATCTTATTATAGGGTTGACTTAAATTTGTTGATTATTTACACATTTTACCAACTCTCACTACCATTATCCAAAATATATTTCACGTAAAAACCAGTTAAGTGTCATATTATTTTTTGCCAACTATTCATTATGAAGTTTGAGATATCACCAGCGTTCAGAGGAACATTCACTGCACATGACTTTTTAAACTCAGAAGGTACTCTTTACTTTAGTATCCAAAAGCAAGAGCTGACATTTGGCGGTTTTTTGTTTCAACTAATCGGTGATAATTTTATTTTTGCATTAAGTTTTCAAAATCAGAGTCTGGTTCTACAAAGGAATGACGTTATTTCAGTACTAACTTTAGAAGAATTTACAAACGATATTCCACTTGGAATTTTTGTCACATGGAATTTTGATAAGTTAGGTCTAAATTGTCTTCAAGATAATAAGAAAAAAACAGCCGATGTGCCAACAACACCAAGTGCACCACCAGCTTCATTAATAAATTGGGCAAGAAAGGAAAATTTGATTCCAAAAACTGCATTTGAAAGTGAAGAAGAATTTCGTCAAAAAGTATGTTCCTGCTTACAATCAATTCAAAATAAAATTAACGAAACAGGTGGGGCGCTTTCACAATTTTGGGATTATAAATATGGCAATAATGGTAAAATTATTGAACGAAATCCAAAAAAAGAAATTGGTGCACAGTCTATTGTCCAATGCCTACTCTCGGATCAAATGATAATGTCATCTATTGAATTAGTCCCTGAATATGTAACCGGCAAAGGTAATTTAGACTTTATGTTTATAGGAAATATTAAAGACAATGGGCTTTCCAAAATATGTGCAGAATTTAAAAATGCTCACTCAGAAGATTTAGAACATGGACTTTTAGAACAATTACCAACATACATGGAAAACAAAAATTCCAAATATGGTTTTTATTGTGTTTTAAATTACAAAGGTGAATGGTTTAACAAGCCTGATTTTGAAAACAATACAAAATTAGATTTAGAGCTCTCAAAAAAACAACTTTCCTCAAACAACCCAACACAGAAAAATATAAGATTAATGATTTACAATTTAGGCAAACAAAAAACCGCTAGTAAAAAATAATACAGCACTTAACAAAATATAAGCAGTTTCGTTCAGTCATTCCATTCCTTCATTTCACCCATATTGCACAAGTGTACGCTTTCAATATATTATAAACTCACGCAACATCGCTTATGCCTAGACATTGTATAAACTGGCATATAGTGCCCAATGGGACCTAACATGTTAAACTAACCTAGTATTTAACTAGGTTTTTTAACATTCAAACGTATGAATAAGAAAAAATGTCCTTATTGCAACAATAGCAAATGTATTAAAAAAGGTAAAAGAGATGGTCATCAGAG
>WGDO01000015.1 GCA_015493225.1 Patescibacteria group bacterium | reverse complement strand
CTACTCTTTCCGAAAACATTGAATCTTTAACAGAATTAACCACTAATTTAACAGATACAGTTACTGATCATGAGAATAGAATAGCTCAAATAGAAAACACCCTTAAGCAAATTACAAGTTACAATAACCAAGATACAAACAATAATCAAAACAATACTCAAACACCAAGCTTTAACAATCTAACAGAAGCTTTACAAAACTTTTCAGATAACTTAACTCTAGTCCAAGAAGATCCAGAAAATCCACAACCAGTGTTCTCTCTTTCCGGAGATTTAATCGTTGAAAGACTTAAAGCTAAGAAGATTGAGGCGGAGGAGATTGAGGTGGCAGGGGTTAGGATCAAGGAGGGGGAAGAGGGTAGTAAAAAAATTGGTACTGGAATTATTTGCCCCGTTAATCAATATTTAGATGAAAACAAAGAATGTCATTTAGCTGTAGATGAAAATAAAGACAATTTGGATGATGAAACTAGCTTGTCAATTAGCAATGGGTTAAGTGTTAGTGTTCAAGCTCTAAGTTTGAATGATAATGATCATATCTTTATTACTACTCAAGGAGAAGTTGATAATGATGTAAATTTAACAGTTAGTCAAAAAGAAACAGGACTATCATTTACCGTCAAAAGTTCACAATCTAGTGATTTACCAATTAAATTTGATTGGATGATTGTTTCAGAGACAATTTCTAAATAATAAGCAATATAAAACATCATTGATTTTGGATCGTTCAGAATTTTGACCTCCTTTATCCTGCATTCATCAGATTATATGCAAGAGACAACTGGGAATTGAATTTAAAAATTAACTATATAAGTATGTCAGAATTAAACAGCCCCTTTTTAGATAATAAAGAGGAAGAAAATAATATAAATAATAATCAAGTAAGCTCAGAAGACAATAATCTTCATACAATGGATTATCAGCCAGAATCAATTGTTGACAATCAACATTCTAGTGAAAATGATAATGAGGGAGAGATAGAAATAAAAGATGAAGGTAAGTTATTAAAAAATATTATTATTATTTTAATAATATTTTTAATTTTATCTATTCTTGGACTAGTGTTGTATAATTTTATTTTTGGTAAAAAGAAAGAAGCGGACAAAGCGAATCAACAGTCAATCCAGCAGGTAGAACAGAATGCAAATAGCAATACTTTTGAAATGAATGGAAAGGATTTTAATGCTGGGTCCATAGTTATAGAATAGAAGTTTTTAAATTAACAAAAGACTTTTCTATATAAGCAAGGCTCGTGAAGATAATTCAACAAGCCTTGCTTATAAAAAAATAAATAACAACATGAAAAAGCAATTTCATTTTTTTAGAGGAATATTATTGTTAGGGATAATCTTTTTTGTAAGTTATGCTCCCAGTGCTTTTTCAGATACTTTAAAAATTCATTATTATAATAACTTTAGCGAATTTGCACATCTGGATTCTAAATATAGCCAGCCAGATAAATATTTAGTATATAAATATGTTTCATTTACCACTGATAGCAATATTCATTATACAGATGTTATTCTTGGGTTTGATGTTGATAAAAATTGGTATCAAGAAAATAAAATAGAAGATATTGTTTTTTTACGTTATTCCAATGGTGGTTGGACTAGACTAAATTATAGTAGTAAAACAAATTCAGGAAACTATTTTCATTATCAAGTTAATAGTAGTGAGTTGGGAGAGTATTGGGCGATAGTTGGTGTTCTTCCTAACGGTAATAATGTTATTTCCGATGATATAATAATAAAAAACAAAACTCAACTTAAACAAATAAATCAAAGTGGAATAAATTCTCTTCAAATAATTAATGATAATCAAAAAATTGGTCAATTTATTGAAAATAGCAAAAATGTAGCCGTAACCCTAAAAGAGCCAGCCAAAGTAAGGGGAGCTTCAGTGGCTTCTGCCACCACTGCTACTCTATCCATTGCAGCGCTCATTGCTCTTCTTAATGGACCAGCTAATTTTCTAATCATTTTCAAACAATTAATATTAGCAATGGTTGGCTTATTTTCTACAAAAAAGAAATTAAGAGGAGGTATTGTATATGATGTTAATACTGGAAAACCTATTCCATTGGTTAGGGTAGATATTATTGATAAAAAAACAGACAAAGTAAAGACAACTAAATTTACCAATAAGGAGGGAAGGTATTATTTTTTGGCACCAAAGGGAGACTATATTATAGAAGCCAAAAAGCCCCAGTATAAAATTGTGGATATTAGTGATATACATTTTGTTAAAGCTTTATTGCACAAAGAGGATGTTTCCAAGGAAATCAAATTAAATGAACCAGGGGTAATTAAGAAAAACATTGCTCTATTGCGTGAAGATAAAAAAATCTATTCACAAAGTGCTATCATGGAAATTTTAAAAGGTAGCCTAGAATATATTGCCAAGGTATTATTTGCTCTTGGTTTGATATTCAATATCTGGGTCTGCTATGTTAATCCTAATTTCTTGAATTTTAGTATGTTGGGAGTTTATGTATTGGTAATATTATTTCGATGGATGTTTATTAGTAGAAAAAAATATGGTGTTATAACAGACAGAGAGGGAAAGCCAGAAGCATTTGCAACAATAAATATTTTTCAGTATAATAACAATAAGTTAGTTGGTCGAGCAGTTACCGACACCAAAGGGAGATATTATATGACTCTAGACAAAGGAAGATATTTACTAGAAATAAAAACTAATGATGGCATTGTCATTAAAAAAACAATAAAAGTTTTAGATAAAAATACTTTATCCAAAAAAATAATTATCAAAAAATAAATAAAAATAAAATGAAAAAGGAGGAAAATAAAATTATCGATTTTTTCGATAAACAAAAAAGTGAAACAAAGAAAAAAGCTAAAACTAAAAGTAAACCAAAAACAGCAACTAAAAAAAACAAAAAGACAACTAAAGTGGTTAAGAAAAAAGTTATTGTAGCCAAGAAAGCCAAGCCAGTTTCAAAAAAAATAGGTCTTTCAAAAAAAACTAATTCTAAAAAAATAAAAGAAAAGAGTATTAAAATTTTGAAAACCAATATTTTCAAAGGAAAAAAGACAAAAACCAAAACTTCCGCGGGAAGTATTACGGATAAATTAATAAACGGGCTATTACTAGCTCTAATATTTGTGATACCTTTCTTTGTTACCAGTCAAACATTTCAGGGAGTAGATTTTGAAAAAAATTCTTTCTTTGTCACAATAATTGCCATTCTAGTTTTACTTGTTGCTTTGGGGTTTATTAATCGTCGTGAAATTAAAATCAGAAAAACATTTTTAGATAAATATATACTGGGAATATTATTACTCCTTTTAATATCCGTTTGGTTCTCTGTGGATCGTTGGCATAGTCTGGTAGGATTTATTGGTAATCCTGTTAAAGGACTTATGACCAGTCTAGCTCTTATTGCTACTTTCTATATTATTGTAACAAATTTTACCACCCAAATTATTCAAAAAGCATTTTGGGTACTTATTTCCGCTATCAGTTTATTAGCCATTTATACTTTAATCGCCGGACTAGGTTTAATTCCCGCAAAAGTGCAAGTATTAATACCATTAAGTTTAACTGGTTCCTTGGCAGGATTAACGACTATTTTAGCTTCGGGAATTCCCCTATTGTCAATCGCCTTAATTATAGTGAAAAATAAATCAAAAAAATTCACATTCCTAAAAGAGTTGTTATTGTTTATTGCCCTAACGGTTATCATTTTAACTTTAACGATGCTATATAATTTTGTTTTTTGGAGTGGAACGCTCATTGGCATGGTTGTAGTCACTTTTTTGCTATTGGGATATAAGCAGGCCAAGCAGAAAAATACATTTTTAAAAGGAGTAATTTTTAGTTTGTTTGCTGTTGTTATAATAATTGCCGGTTTAGCTAAGTCAAATTATCAATCCTTTATTCCTATTCTAACTAAGGTTGGTTTGCCCATAGAAATTAAGGTCGGACTACCAATCAGTGCAGACATTATTAAAAAAAGTGTCACTACTAATTTACAACAAAGTCTAGTTGGTAGTGGTCCAGCGACTTTCGGTTATGATTTTGCTAAGTTCCATTCTAAAAAAGCCGTTGCTCCAACTCTAGAATCAAGATATATTTATCAAGGTGATGGATTATTTGGCGAGGCGATTCCAACGGTAGGAGTTATTGGCGGTATTTTCTTCATACTAGTTATTATTTTGTGGCTGGTAAAGGGGATTAAAAGTTTGCACACCAATAAACAAACAAAAATTTATTTAATAGGATTATTTTCTTCCTCAGTTGTCTGGTTAAGTGGTGCGTTATTTAGCCAGTTAGATGCAGGCACAATATTATTTGGTAGTTTATTATTAATGATAACAACAGGGCTAATTCTGGAAAATAGTAAGGGACGAAAAGAGTATTATTTGGTTAAACTAAATAAATTTACAGCCAAAGGAGCAGGAAGTGTTATTTTCTTGTTAGCATTTATTATTTTATCCATTTTTGCTTTAGCTTATATCAGTAAAAGTTATATGGCCGATGTTTATATGCGACAAGCCATGGCTGAAAAAATGTTTGATCAAAAACCGGATAAAATGTTAAGAAGTATTCAGCTAGTTCCGCAGGAAGGAATGTATTATACCAAATTGGGACAAACCTATTTAATTCTTGCCCAAGAAAAAAATAATCAAAAAGATAGAGATAAAAATGAAGTGAAAAAAATAGCTGGACAAGCTCTAGGGTATATTAGAAAAGCAACAGTATTAATGCCCAATGATGTCAGAAGTCAGAGGGTGTTAGCTGATACCTATGCCACTTTGGGTAGCTATGATTTAGCTGAGAAAACCTATAAAAAAATTATAAATCTAGAACCAAATAATATTCAGTACTATGTTGCTTTGGGGGATTTGCAATTATTAAAAATAAATAAAGATGCCAGTAATAAAGATGAAATGATTAAAAAAACAATTGATTTTTATCAAAAGGCTCTGGCTGTCAATCCCTATACGGATGCCATCTATTATAAACTAGCCACGCTCTATGCAGAAAATAATGATATTGACAATGCTCTAAAAAATATTGCCATAGCCACTAAATTGAAACCAAAGAATTCTATTTATCGATTTACTCTCGGTGTTATGTTGCAAAAGAAGAGTGGAGAGAAAGAGTTAGCCAGTGCCGAAAAAATATTTAAATCCCTATTACTAGCTAATGACAAGAGTATTGATGTTATTGCTCAACTAGGATTATTGTATGAACAAGAAGGTAAAATTGATGAGGCCAAACAACAGTATCAACGAGTAATTGATATTATTGGTGATGATGAAAAATATCAGGCCATAAATAAGACAATGGAACAGTTTATAAAAAAATTAGATAACGGACAATCAAACATTCCTGAAGTTCTAAGAAAGTCAGACCAAGAAGATAACGAGCAAAAAGTAGATGAAGAAAATAAAGAAACCTCAGAAGACAAATCAGTTTCGGAAGAAGTACCAACGGATAATCAATCTACCAATGGACAGAATAGTGAGAATAAAAAATCCATGGTTACTATTACTGTTGACGAAGAAGGACCAATTAATGTTCGCAGTGAAGGTTCTCTCCAAGGTAAAAAAATAACTAAAATAAAAACAACTGGAGATTTTCAAAAAATTGGTGAAAAGGGAAAGTGGATTAAAGTTATTATTCCTGCTCAGGATGGACAAGAAAAAATTACCGGTTGGGTACATAGTAAGTTTGTAACGGCGGAAAAATAAATAGTCTTACAAAAAAACAGCCTCTTAATAAGGCTGTTTTGAATAATTTTATAAACCTGCGGAGAGGTCTAATAAAAAAAACTTAAGCACTGACTTTATTCATAGTTCTAATGCAACTGGTACAAACTTTTATTTTTTGACCATTAACAACTTTACTTTGAATATTAGCTTTAAATTTTCGTTTAGTGGCAGTGTTAGAATGGGAACGGTTATTTCCAGACATTGCTTTTTTACCACAGACAGAACAGCGAGCCATAATATTGTAGATAAATAATTAAAATTCAGGTTGCAAAGAAACAAAATATATTGTAAACTTAACAAGTGTAAGTATAACAAATAATTCAATAAATGTCAACCTAATGGATATAAGCATAACATTACAAATTATAATTTTGATTATGTCGGTGGTAATTCATGAAGTTTCCCATGGATATATGGCTTACTGGCTGGGAGACCCAACGGCTAAATACGCTAATCGTTTAAATTTTAATCCGGTAAATCATTTGGATATTTTTGGTTCCTTCATTGTACCGGTTCTTTTGATTATTTCTCATTCTCCTTTTTTGTTTGGCTGGGCTAAGCCAGTTCCCTACAATCCCTATAACCTTCGTAATCAAAAATACGGTCCGGCCTTAGTTGGATTAGCTGGTCCTCTGTCTAATTTGATTCTCGCTATTATCGCCGGAGTTATTTTGCGAGCCCTGATGGTTTTTGGGGTAGTAGAAGGGATTTTTTTACAAATATTAGTAATTATTATTTTTATTAATATTCTCCTGATGGTTTTCAATCTCTTTCCAATTCCACCCCTGGACGGTTCTAAATTACTATTTGCTCTAATCCCAATGTCTGAGCATACTAAAATGATGTTAGAACAGTATGGATTTGTATTTCTATTAATTTTTATAGTTTTGTTCAGAGGATTAATCGAGTTGGTATTTTTTGCCACCTTAAATTATTTTATTCACATCATAGTTGGAGTAAGCCTAAATGAATTTTTTCTATTAATGAGATAAAAAAACAACACCGAGGCAAGACCTCAGTGTTATCAAAGTTTCTTTTAGTTAGTAAAATAAAAATCAATGTCAACAACGCTAGGCCAACCTAATATTTCAACTGAATTATCAGTTCCTCCCTCAGAAAAATATTTTCGTCCTGAAGTTAATGAAGAGCAGCTTGATACAGCTGTAAAGGAGATTTGGAAAAAGGTTGTTAATTGTGATGATTGCAAGCTTGATAAATCTATTCTAAAAGCTCATATTGATGAGTTATTTTTTCTTGGTAAATTAAAAGAGTTAAATGAAACAGTTATGAGCGGTCGAGAAGAAACAAACCAATTAGTCGAGGAGATTATACAATATATATCTGAGATACAAGTAAAAGAGGATAAAAATAATAAAAACAATAAAAAGAATTATAATATAGATGAAAAGTTGCAAAAGATTATTGATAAATATATACAACGATTTACCGGTGATAGATTTTCAGGAGAGCTACGAAGGCAATTTAATAAAAAATTAATGATTCCTACTCATAGTCATTTTATGACTAGTATGACCAGAGCTACAAGTAATATATTTGACAGCAAAGAAACTGAACCACAAATAGATGATTTAAAAGCAATAGGAACTTTATTTTTTGACCTCGATGGGCTAAAAATGTTAAATGATATGTCTCTGGGCGGGTATAATTCTGGAGACAAAGCTCTTTGGGTTATGGCTAGGGCATTGACAAATCAAGATTTAATGAATTGGGCTGGCAGACAAGGTATAGAATTAGTACCGGCTCATCATCATGGAGATGAATTTTTAATGGGTGTGGTAGCTGAAAAGGATGTTGATTTAACAGATAATAATGCAGAATTTAAAGGCGTCAATGGGAAAGATGTGAAGGGCATATCTATCATGAAATATATTGGGGAGTTCGTAAAAAATAAAATAGGAGAATTTAATGAGCAGGAACACGCCTGGGATGATATTAAAACAAATAATGATATAGCCCCAGCAAGTATCAGAGATATTATAGATTTTAGCGACCCAGAACAAATGAAAAAATTTGACAGAGTAAAGAATTCTTGGTTTGCCAAAGACCCTAGCCTAAAGAAAGTTTTTAATAAAAATTTTGAATATAGGTTAAGTTGTTCTTATGGATATTCCACTCTAGAAGATGCAGTTGCCAGAAATATAGAAGATAAATTAAAATTTACCGATGATAAAATATCATATGAATATATTATTTATATGTTAACGGGACATGGTTTAGTTGATACTGCTGAGAAAAAATTAAAAATTGATAAAGGATATGGCAGAAAAAAACGACGATCATCGGATTATACTCAGGATCGCCTCCTGGAACATCTTTATAGAACTGGCAGAGAGAGGCGAGAAGAATATACAAAACAGGAAGACTATTTAGCAAAGGAGAAGGAATTACTTGAATTCAGGGATGAAGTGTTGGAGTTAAGAAACAAGCTAGTGGAAAATCAACACGAAGAAGCTTTAACACTAAATGAGATGATTAATATTCTCCAAGAAAAAAGAATGACAAATCAAAACAAGTTAAAAGCGATTAAAGAACTTATAAGAGGGGACAATTTAAATCACTCAGTATATTCCAATCCTAAGATGTCCAAAATCAAATTTTACAAAAATGACGGCATTCTTAAAAATTAGTTAAAAAATTAAATTCCAATAAGTTTAAAAAGCTTATTTTTAGCCTCCATCATTTCTTCTCCGAACTCAATATCACTTTTAGCATAAGCTATTTCATCTAACTTATCAAATGTAATTCCTTCTTTTAAATATTGCTCAGAATTATCTAAGCTTTTAAATTTTTCATAAGGAGTTAAATATGTCTCATACTTTTT
>WGDO01000014.1 GCA_015493225.1 Patescibacteria group bacterium | reverse complement strand
TTTTTGTCGTTAAAAACTTATCTAATATACTGAATGCCAGATTATTAAATGACAAAAACAGATAAAAGTTATTACCAAGTTATCAACATAATAACTTAAATATCAATTGATTATAGTGGTAAAACGGAAAATTGTCATGTACTAAGAAAATTTATAATAATGACTTAGAAAGTGAAGAATCATTACCTGACGAGGAATATGGAATAATGAAATTAAAATTCCCAGATGGAACAGTTGAATCAGAAAAAATTTATTTTAAAAGCAACAGTGTATCAGAATCTGAAGACAAACCAATTTTATTTGACTATATTTCAAAAAATAGTGGATTGATAAAAGTCCTAATTGATTTAAAGACAGCAGAAAGTTATTATTCTAACAAGTATATATTTTCAATTGAAAAGAATAATTTGACCAAGCTAATGATTGGGACGAAAAATTAAAAACTGCATACAACATCGGCTATACGCCATACCGCAATTAGTTGTATATTTGACAATTAAGCGTTAAATGAAAATATAGGTAAACAGAAAAATATAACTTAAAACTGCGGCACGTCGCATAGCCCCAACCGTTACCCACAAGCAGGAGAAACAAAACAGAATGAAAAATTTGCTAATGAAAAACAGGAAAAGAAAAGTCCACGCACAAATAGCACATTTGTTTTTGCCGACACGCAAAATGCCAACCCGAAAAAACCAAAAGAGCTATTTTTTAACTTATGCACTAAATAAATTATTATGAAAGAAATAAATAAAAAAATTGAAGGAAACAAATTATTATTAAAAGTTTCAGCCAATATTTATGAAAAAGAAGCTGTTTTGAACGCTTCATACAAATTTACTAACAAGTGTTATTTGAACATTGAACAAATTAACACTTCAATAGAAGTATTTTTTCAGTCAAAAGATGAGAATACAGATTTAAATGAGATTTCTCTTGAATTTTGTAACGAATTAATTGACCAACAAATTAGAATTAACACAAGTAAAGAATATAAAATCATAAGAGAGGAATTAGTTAAAAAAGCATTTAACACAATAAGTAAATGATTATGAGTTATCAAATATTACCATTCCGATTTGAAAAAATAGGAGAAAGCGTATTCTTATCTAATGAAGTAGGAGAGTATCTGTATTTAACAAAAAATCAATTTGAAGAGTTTATAAACCATAAGTTACACCCAAACGCCAACACATTTAATAATTTAAAAAGCAAACAGATTATAGCTGATAATAATATTAATGATGTTATAGAAATGCTAGCAACAAAGTTCAGAACAAAAAAGAACTTTTTAGCAGAATTTACATCTTTACATATGGTAGTTGTTTCACTTCGATGCAATTCAAACTGTGTTTACTGTCAAGTATCTAAGAGAGAGAAGCTTGCTTCAAACTATGACATGACTAGGGAAACGGCAAAGAATGTAGTCGAAAAAATTTTTGAAAGTCCTTCGCAAAATATTAAAATTGAATTTCAGGGTGGTGAACCGTTATTAAATTTTGGTGTGATTAAATACATTATTGAGAAGGCTGAATGGAAAAATCTTTTTAAAAAGAAAAACCTAGAATTTGTAATCTGTACCAACTTAACATTGATTAATGAAAAGATGTTAAAATGGCTTAAAGGTCATAAAGTTTATATTTCCACATCAATTGATGGACCTAAAGAATTACATAATCGGAATAGACCATTACATGATACTAAAAATAGCTATGACATAGTTGCAAAGAAAATAGAATTAACCAGAGAATTTTTGGGTAGAGATAGTGTCTCTGCATTAATGACCACAACCTCTTTTACAATTAATCATTTTAAGAATATTATTGATCAATATGTTGAATTAGGATTTGATAACATTTTTTTAAGATCACTAAATCCATATGGTTTTGCTAAAAGAGATAAGCATAAATTGGCTTATCCTATGGAAAAGTTTATAGAAAGCTATAAACAAGGTCTAGATTATATTATTGAAATCAATAAAAAAGGTAAATTTCTTGCTGAGGGTTTTGCCACCATTTTATTAACAAGGATATTGACTCCCTTTAGTACCGGATTTGTTGATCTGCAATCACCTGCAGGAATTGCTATTGCTGGTGCTATCTATGATTATGACGGAGATGTTTATGTTTCAGATGAAGGAAGAATGTTAGCTTCAACGGGTGATAAGTATTTTAAAATGGGGAATGTAAACACTAATAGTTATCAAGAAATATTTAATAGTAAGTTTTTACATAAATTAATGGAAAAATCAGTTGCTGAGAGTTTGCCAGAATGTGCAACTTGTGCATATTTGAGTTATTGCGGTGCTGATCCAGTTCGAAACTACAACGAGCAAGGTGATATAATTGGTAATAGAACAAAAAGTGAAATATGCCTTAAAAATAAAAGCATTATAAAACACCTCTTATTTCTTTTGCGTAAAAACGATAAAGATATTGATAGAATTTTTTGGAGTTGGATAACTCATACTGTATTTGAAGTCTGAATATGTTAAAAAAATATTTACTTAAATGAAAATAAGGAATGTTTAATGATAAACCAACACCAAATAATTAATTTAACCAAAAACAATAAATCATGTGGAGAACTATTAAATTTTTATTTATTATTTTATTTTTCATAAGAGGAATGACCTCTATTGATAAAGCAAAAACAATAAATAAAACAAGTCAAACAATTGATAAAAATGATAATTTGATATTGCATCATGCAAATGAAATATTTTATAATTTTATGTCTGGATCAATGTCTTGTCACGGTTCTCACGGTTCTCACGGTTCTCATGGTTCTCACGGTTCTCATCACTCCCATTACTCTGGATATTAATTTAATAACAACTAAACTAATAAAGATTTTTAGAATTGTATACCCTAAATCAATTGAAAAATGAAACAATTATTTGGTAAAGTAATAAATATTAAAAACGTTATATTAGGAAAAGTATCTTTTAAAAACAGTATATTTGAAGATAAAAGGAATAAAATTTTTGTTACAGAAAAAGCTAAAATATCTAACAAATATTTGGCCGTTATTACCTCGGCTAATAATATTGAAAGTTATGGCAAACAACGCATTGTTAAAAGTGTTAAAAATATATATGATTTAAATGAAAATGATTTAGTTACGATTAACGAAAATGGAATAATTAATGTTGTTTTTGACATTAAATCACGTCATAATGCTATATTTGTTACTGAAAGATGTAATTCAAATTGCATCATGTGTCCTCAACCACCAGTTAAACAAGAATCTGATAAGTTTAAGTTAAACTTAAAATACATTTCTTTAATTGATAAAAAAACCCAAACAATAGGTATTACAGGAGGAGAACCTACTTTAATGGGAGATAAATTATTTGGCATCTTAAATGCCATTCACAAGAGGATTCCCTATGCCTCGATTAATCTATTGTCTAATGGAATTAAATTTGAGGATTATGAATACACCAAAAGATTTGCTCATTCGATAAAACAGGACTTAGTGATCGATATTCCTTTGTATTCCGATGTTGATACTATTCATAATAGTATTGTTAGAACTAATACTTTTTATAGAACTATTAAAGGGATTTATAATCTTGCAAAGTTTAATATCAAAATAGGCATACGTATTGTGGTGCACAAAATGAATTATGAACGACTGCCAGAATTAGCTGAATATATATATTCAAATTTTCCATTTGTATATAATGTTGCTTTTATGCAAATGGAACCAATTGGGAATGTTTTAGATAATTTTGAAAAATTGTGGATTGACCCCTATAATTATA
Organism: Patescibacteria group bacterium; assembly: GCA_015493225.1. Classification (GTDB taxonomy): domain Bacteria; phylum Patescibacteriota; class Minisyncoccia; order Moranbacterales; family DUUL01; genus S145-42. Next base: position 2,248 of record WGDO01000014.1, on the reverse strand, counting down.
ATAAAGAATTAGAAAATGCTGTTTTAAAACTTTATCATCGGGATATGCATGTTTCTATATACAATAGTCAACTCTGTATTTTACCAGATATAATAAGACGATTTGCAGTTCAATCTATATCTGACTGGAAAAATATTTATTTAGATGAATGCGAAAAATGCATAATGAAAGAACAGTGCCCTGGGTTTTTTAAGTCAGCAAAAAAACACCACAGTAAAAAAATTAAACCTATAATAAAAAAAGTTAATCGTTTAACTTTAAAAAGAGACATAAATGAAAACGATTATATAATAATAGCTTCTAAAAAATTATTAAAATTTTTAGAATATTTTGAACCAGTAAAAAAATATAGAGTTGCTGACATTCCTTGTGGTTATGGAAGAAACATGTATTTTTTTGCCAAAAATGGTTATAGAATTACTGGTATAGATACAGATAAAGATGCATTATCATACATTGAAAAAATGCGAAAAAAATACACTTACAATCAAAGAAATATTAATATAATTAATAGTGATATTTTATATGATTGGCCATTAGAATCAAATAGTATTGGTATAATTTTCAACATTCATTTTTACAGACGAGAACTGATTCAAAAATTTTTAGATGCATTAATGGATAATGGTTATTTATATATAGAGACTCCAAGCCTTAATGGAAATAACTATATGGAATTACCAAAAAAGAATGAATTAAAAGAGTTATTATTAAAGGATTGTGAAATAGTTTATTACAAAGAAATAGACAATATGAAATACAACAATGTTTCTGTTAATTTATTAGCAAAAAAAACAGTTAATGTTTCAAAATATATTTAAAGATCTTCAAGCAAAAGTTGCTTGTTGTTTTCTCATTTATTAATTTAAAATCTTTATTATGAGAAAATTTTTAATGACGGTAGTAGCAGCATTAGTTTTATTGGGAACATCTGTTACTGCCAAGGCTTCAAGCCTAGTTCGAGCCTCTAATGTGAGTGTAAGTCAGAACATGAGTAATAATGCTCTTGTTTTGCATCATGCAAGTGAACTATTCGGGAATAATGACATGGCAATGACATCTCATGGTTCTCATGGTTCTCATGGTTCACACGGCTCTCATGGTTCCCATAGTTCACATTATTCAAGTTCTTAATGTGAGTGGGTAGTCCTCGTTATGGGGACTACCTTTTTTAAACCCATGCTAAGTCATACACATTTGCAATTCGCACGAGCCAACGCTCTGACCAAAAATTGCAAAAGAGTATGTCTTTCCAACGCGCAAAAAGAAACGGAAATGATAGCAGATTTGAAAGTTAAAATGATTGAAAACAAAGAATGCCAGTGGGTAACATCGGCTATACGTCATGCCGCAATTAGTTGTATATTTGACAATTAAGCATTAAATGAAGATAAAGGCAAACAGAAAAATATAACTTTGAAACTGCGGCACATCGCATAGCCCGTACCGTTAGGCATTATTAAGAATAAGAAATGGCAAAAAAAGTGATAGAGAAACTTGACGCATTAATATTCATAGATACTAATATATTTTTAGACTTCTACCGTATTAGAAAGTCAAATGTATCAATGAAGTATCTTGAAGAAATTGAGAAAAATAAAGATTTAATCATTACTTCAAGCCAAGTTGAAATGGAGTATAAAAAAAATCGTCAAAGTGCTATTTTAGAATCAATATCCGAAGTAAAAAAAATTAATAGTCAAAGTTTTAATACTCCAGCTATTCTTTCAGATTCTCAAGCTGTTGGAATGATAAATAAATCAAAAAAAGAAATTGGTAAACAACAAAAAAAATTAAAGGAACGCATAGAAAAAATCTTAAAAAACCCTCACAGAAATGATCCAGTTTTTAAATCACTTCAAAGAATATTTAATTACAAATCAGCTTACAATCTAAATAGAGACAATAAAATTCGATTCAAAATTAGAAATCTTGCAAAAAAAAGATTTTTGTTGGGTTATCCACCTCGAAAAAATACAGATAATTCAATCGGCGATGCTATAAACTGGGAATGGATTATTAAGTGTGCAATTGATTCAGGTAAACATATTATATTAGTAACTAGAGACACTGATTTTGGAGCAATCTATGACGGAGAATTACTGGTAATGCGTTAATTTTTCAAAACTAAAAATAAATAATTATATATCAATATAATACAAGCGTTCTTTGATTTTTTGATTTGAATTGACTTATAGTTTTGCATTTTTAAAAATGTAAGACTATGAATTCAGGAAAATATGTTTTT
>WGDO01000013.1 GCA_015493225.1 Patescibacteria group bacterium | reverse complement strand
TTTCATTCCTTAAAGGAATCAGAGTTTCCTAGTCGAAGGAATAAATCTCCTTTAGAATTAGCTGGTTGTAAACTACCTAAAATACATAATTGGATGAGCTATATTCGGGAAAATTATTCTGGGAAAAACTACTAATCGGTTACCAGTGCCTTATTTTAAATTTAACTAAAAATGTCTTAATCACTAAATAAGTAAATATAACAATAGTTAAAGGAATTTAAAGCAGGGAATATGACCATAATAAAAGCATATTTGTGCAGAATGATCTATAAAAATAGTATAAAAGAACCTTAATAAACACTTAAAGTAGGCAAAAAAGCCTTATTTAAAGCATTTTTAGGCTATTTTTTATATATAATGTCGCAAAAGATATATTGTGCGACGCTATACTTCCCTTATATTTCCTTCTATTTACTCCAAATATTATATATTTAATCTTTTAAACATATAATATTTTAATTTATCTTATTCCACCATCTTTTAAAATACATAACCTTTCATGGTTCACAATTTTTACCAAAGCAGGAAAGAACACACTAACCCACCCACGTTACTATATTTAATCCCAAGATTATCTCACGCCCTACCCTCTTTAAAGGCTTTAAAAAAAATACGCCTCCGAGGAAGGCGTATTTAATAAAATAAATTTTATTTCTTACATGTTTTAGACTATCTAGATTGTCGATATTTTTTGTATCCACGATATTTTTTGTATTCCTTATAAATACTACGCTCTGCAACACTTAGGCTTGTATGTAATCTCTTATAAGAACGCCCTCTATATCTTTTATACACCGCTTTATATTGTAGGTATTTTGCATGATTATGTTTTTTCCAATGCTTGATTTTTTTATAAATTTTTCTATTGTGACTGCTTTTATATTTTTTATATTTTTTGTATTTCTTGGGGTTATGATGGTGATGTCGATATTTTTTATGCTTGACAAGCTTATCTTCCACATCATTACCGTCGTCTATTCTACATCCTTTCTCTCCGTCCCAACCCCAGCCATCACCATCTAAGTCTACACATTCTCCAACAGTGGAACTATTATTATAGCTATACCCAAAAGCATTATTCGGGGAGATTAGTACCATGATTGCAAAAACCAACATAGAGATAGTTCCAGCAAGTAATAATTTGAAATTTTGTTTCATAATCATTAAGATTAAATATTAAATTATTAATCAATTAATTATAGCATATATATGTATTTTGTCAAGTAAATTTTACTTTAGCAGTGTCTTAATCAAGAAGGCATCTTACATCCCTTCTCTCCGTCCCAGCCCCAGCCGTCTCCGTCCCAATCTACACATTCTCCAGCAGTGGAGTTATCATCACCATTATCATCTTGGTCATCGTTGTCTTGATTGTCATTGTCAGGCATCTTACATCCCTTCTCTCCGTCCCAGCCCCAGCCGTCTCCGTCCCAATCTACACATTCTCCAGCAGTGGAATTATCATCACCATTATCATCTTGGTCATCGTTGTCTTGATTGTCATTGTCAGGCATTTTGCAACCCTTTTCTCCGTCCCATCCCCAGCCATCTCCGTCCCAATCTACACATTCTCCAGCAGTGGAGTTATCATCACCATTATCATCTTGGTTATCATTGTTGTCATTGTCGTCATTACTATCCATCTTACATCCCTTCTCTCCGTCCCAGCCCCAGCCATCTCCGTCCCAATCTACACATTCTCCAGCAGTGGAGTTATCATCATAATTATACCCATAGCTATATCCAAAAGCATTATTTGGGGAGATTAGTACCATAATTGCAAAAACCAACATAGAGATAGTTCCAGCAAGTAATAATTTGAAATTTTGTTTCATAATTATTAAAATTAAATATTAAATTCTTGATTAGGCCTCTTGCAAAACCCTTTGTTTAATAAAAAAGCTTAGATTTTCTGTTAATTTTTCTGCATAATTTTTTTCTTATGCCTTAGCATAGGATAAAAATTTTAAAGGAAAATTAGCAAAAAAGGTTGGTTTTTTATAGTGAAGGGTTTTGCAAGAGGTCTATTAACCAACTTTAGCATATACATATTTTTTATCAAATAAAATTTTACTAAAAAGACACATTTTTCGGGGTGTGTTTGAAAAAATAAACGACGACACCGTTGTGACCCTTTTCTTTAAATATAACCTGCCCATCGGAATGAATGATGTCTTCCCTAAGTTTTGGGTTCATTCGATGCAAGGCCAGGGAGTCAAGAACAACATAAACATTAAATTTATGTTGGAGTTTTTTAATTTTTTCTATTCCGCCCCGCCCGTCCCGACTATATAATTTTTCCGCCCCGGTATACATATCTTGTCCATTTTTAAACATATCATCACCTCTCCGTCCGGTCAAAGACCAACGAATAGTATAATCAACCTTATTTAAATAAATCAAATCCATCATTGGATTGCCGGATATAATAACATCTTCTTTTTTAAATCCATTCTTTTTTATCACTCCATAGGCTTGTTTATAATTCGGCTGTGGAGTTCCTGTTTCCAACTTATAATGCTTTTGCGGAAATAAAACGATGTTATGATCAAAAATAAAAGAAGCAAATAGTACTATTAAAAATATCAAAATAGTTGCAGTTGTTTTGTGTTCTAAATTTTTCGTTAAGTATTCAATAAAATAAGCCGTATATAAAAATAAAAAAGGAGTAATCATTAATAAATATCTTCCTTCGGTAACAATTACCATCGTTGAAAATACGATAAGAGCACCCAACATAAATATCAAAATACTGCCATGGATAATTCTATTTTTTTTATCATTTAAAAAAGAGGCCAATAATCCAAGCCAACCAAAAACGGACACTGTAGCAAAATAATGCAACAAATACTGCTTAATATAGAAACAAAAATGCAATTCTCTCTGGAGATTAAAAATATTGCTTATTTTATTTTTAGCTAAAAACATCACCAAAATACTAGGGAGAGTAATCAATAATAATATTTTATATTTTCTACTTTTAAAAAGATAAAATGAAAAAGGAGCTAACAATAAGGCGCCAAAGGTCTTTGATAGAGTGGCTAGAATTATAGTACAAAATGCCAACCATAAATATTTAGTTTTATCTTTTTTAAAATGTTCAACTAAAAAATAAAAAAACAACAAGACAAAAAATATCAGAGCGGAATAGCCCCGCACCTGTTGACTCCAGGCAATATACCAATAACCTAAGGACAAGAAGATAGCAAACATCAAAGCCGTCAAACGAGAAAATAATCTCTTAACCAAGTAATATCCAACAATAATGGTGGCTACACCAAAGATTACGGCTGGTAAGCGTAGAAGGAAGCTATTTTGCAAGCCAAAGAATTTAATAAAAGGAGCTATTAGGTAAGGCATCAATAAATCTTTCCATTCAATCCAACCTGAATCTAAGAGTGGGTAACCATGATTAACCACTCCCCTACCCTGCATCAACGTAAAACCTTCGTCCAGCCAATAGCTATCACTACCAAGATATTTTATTCTCAAAAATACTCCTACAAAAATAATAAACATTAACAAGTAGAAGAAAATTAATGCGGATTTTTTAAAATAATTTTTAATGTTTTTCATAAAAATAATCAATCTAATATATTTATTAAAAAAGCAGTTAATTACTAACTGCTTTTTTGAAAAGATATTCTATATATTTTTAGTCAACATCTGGCATTTTGCATCCCTTTTCTCCATCCCATCCCCAGCCATCGCCGTCCCAGTCATAGCAAACTGCAGCAGAGTTATCTTCTTCAGTATCTGGCATTTTACATCCCTTCTCTCCATCCCATCCCCAGCCATCGCCGTCCCAGTCAATACATTCATGAGTGGTAGTTACAGTAATAGGAGCATCACAGGTTACAGTATTTCCTTCATCATCAGTTAAAGTAATGCTATAACTTCTACTATCATTAATTCCTCCAATCCACCAAGAGCCATTTGGACCAACTTCAGCAAAAGAATGTTCTGAACCAGTTGGGTGTAAGTAAGCACTTACTACATTACCAGTTGAACTCCAAACTAGACTTGTTCCTTCTCCAGAAGCAATGCTAGCAGGATTAGCAGACATCTCACAAGTTAATTCTTCGTTTGTTTCTTCGTTTACGGTGATATGAGCATCACAATCGGCAGTTTGTCCGTCGGCAGATTTCACAGTCAAAGTATAATCTCGAGTATCTACAATTCCAGAAATCCACCAGGTTCCATTTAGGTCAATTTCTTGCATCCAATCAGTTGACCCTTTTGGATGAAGATATCCTCTGGTAACATTTTCATTAACATGCCAAATTAAAGTTGTGGCTCCATTAACATCAATGGTGTCAGGATTAGCATATATTGTACAGGCTGGAGCATCTCCTCCATATCCTGATCCCCCATTTTCTTCCATGGAAGCATTGCTTGTTGGAACAATAATAACCATTGCCACCAAAGCGATAATTCCAGCTATAATTTTACTTTTCATTTTCACTAATTTATTTATTATATATTCCCCCCTTCTTAACCTTTTTATTATAACAGTGTTATTTAAATCCTGCAAGGCAATTAAAATTGTAACCTGTGGATAACTCAAGCTAGTGTATATCCTTCCCGGCGATAAACAAACTTCTTCCCTTTTCATCGGTGGCACTATAAATGCCAATAACCTTTTCTTCTTGATTGATTAAAGGCGTTCCTGCTTCGATGCTTTTCGGAGGAATCGTTGTGGTAATTAGAATATTATCTAAAACATCCTCCACTTTTAAAACTTCACCAACAGCCATTCCATCTTTTTCCCTTCCCCCAATAGCCACAACTAAGTCACCTTTTTTTGGTTGTGAATTATCTAAATTAACCACTAAATTAAACTTAGCCGGAATTTTGAAAAAAGCTAACTGCTTGCCAATTTCCAAGGGTTGTACATTAAAAACATCTTCCTTGCCAGGAACAATAATGGAATACTCATCCGTTGCTTGAAAAGCTCCTTTAACAGTGGCAACTTTTCCATCTTCGGAAATAATAATACCCCTTGCTAAAAACTTTTCATTTCTTTCATTTAAATCAGTGGCCTTGTCTAACTTAGCATAAATTTTAACAACCCGACTTCGGTTAGCATTAATTGCTTTCAAAACTGCTTTTTCTGGAGTTATTTGCTCCTGCTTCTTATTAGTTATCCCCTTGGTCAGTCTTTCGCCAACTTTGTCCGTAACTTTTTCTACGGTTGTAGATTTTTGACCTAGAAAAAAATTAAAAGCAAAAACTAACCCCAAAACAGCCGTCGCCGTTAAGACCACAATTAACACCACCAATTTAATTACATCAATTTTATATAATTCTTTTTTCATAATAATTATCTTATTTTTGTAATCTTTCAAATATACTTTTAAGATATACTAACCATAGCATTTTACCTTAAAAAAGTCAATAAAAATACGCCCCTCTAGAAACTGGAAATAGTTCCTAAAAGGGGCGTATTTTTTAAATTTCACTTATCTATAATGTAAATATTCTTTATATTCGTGATATATTTTATATTCCTTATAAATAGCATACTCGCTGGCACTCAATCTTTTCTTTAACTTCTTATGAGAACTTCCTTTATATTTTTTATATACAGCTTTGTACTGTAAGTATTTGGCACGATTATGTTTTTTCCAATGCTTGATTTTTTTATAAATTTTTCTATTACTATGACCTCTGTATTTTTTATGTTTCTTGTATTTCTTGGAATTACGATGATGATGTCGATGTTTTTTATTTTTAACAACAATTTTGACCGTTGAATTATCAGAGTCATCTCCTTGATTATCAACATCTTCATTGTTATTATCGCTCTTTTCCTTTACCACAACCTCCGCATCACAGTTAGCCATCTTTCCAGCTTCGTTTTTAACAACCAAAGTATATTTTCGAGTGTCCACAATTCCAGAAATCCAATGCCAACCTCTGTCTCCAGAAAAAGTTTTAATTAAATGATCGGAACCTTTCGGATAAAGTTTTCCTTCCACAACTCCTCCGGTTGACCACCAAATTAAAGTTGTTCCTCCCCCAATACTAATTTCATTAGGGTTTGCCCGAAGATGGCAAATAGGTGCCTCACCAGAACTAGTTTCACTAGATGCTTTGGCCGGCATAGCCAAAGTAACTCCTCCCACAATGACCAACAAGGCCATAATTTTCAGCAAATGTTTTTGCATAGGTTTTATTTAATGATTAAAACCCCTCCCGTACTAATACTAATTTTATTAGTCCCTCAGTATAATACATATTTGCTGAAATTGTCAAGAGCGAAGCAATTTAAAATTTTAAATTTAAAATTTTAAATTTACTTCCTACTTTCGACTTTCCACCTCATACACCCCCACCCCCTCCTCCTCAACAATTTTCCTCAAAAGTGAAGACTGCAAAAAAGGATATTCATAAACATCTGATTTCACCAAGTCATTCGTCCAAATAATATATTTAATATTATTATCTTTAAATATTTTTATACTTTCATTAATAAATTCCGGATTAGGATTGTTGGAAGTAATTCGTTTTTCCAGAAAAGAATAATTTTCTATATTCCCCGGTAAAGATTTAATTCCCCAAAGCTCCGTATTATGTCCCAAAACAATTTTTCCCGGAAAAAAATTATTAGCCGGATTGGCACTCAAATGATTATCATTAAATCGCAAGGAATAATACTGATGCCAAGGTAAAAAAAGTATTTTAGCTGACTCCTTCTTTTTTATTCCATCCATAATTAATTTTTGACTAACTTCTGTCCATTCAGCGGGATACCAAACTGGTTTAATTTGCCCTCTGAAACCAAAAAGCATTTGGGAAGTCAGTATTAAAATTAAAATAATTCCTACCGCAGTCACAACTTGCCTACCATATTGAAATGTCTTAAATTTCTTATTGATTAATTTATCAATACTTTCAATCCCTTTACTCGCCAATAAAGCATAAACAACCACCAATACTCCACTCCACTTCTGAGTATCACGAAATCCTTTCCAAAAAGAAATGTTATTAAACAACCAAAGATTAATATCCTGAAAAACATTATTTCGCACCCCGGCAGAAAAAATAATACTAGCCACTCCTAACAAAAATAACCAGACCGCCAACCAACGATATTTTTTATCTCGCCAGAAAGAAAACAAGCCCAAAACAACCAAAATCATTAAAATATAAAACCCAGCCATGAATAAAGGAGAGTTTTTCGGCAATTTAAATTGCTCCACCCATTTATGATCCTCTCCCCAAAATCCATGCATCACTATCACATTTTCCAGAACACTCCATTCTTCATTTTGAGCAGTGGCAAAAGCCCGTTGATGAGCACTGTTGAAATTATTTAACACAGAATTACCTTGTTTAAAATAAGGAATTAACCAATAGCTACTGACAATGATAAAAACAATCCCGGCCAAAAATATTTTACCAAACCAACCTAGTCCCCCTCCTTTTATAAAGGAGGGGTTAGGGGTGGATTTTTCATCCGTAATAACAATCTGATTCTTAACACTCTCCCCCACCGTCAAAAATAATCTATAAAAAATATAAAAAAGAATAATCAAAGAATCAATCGCTAAAAAATGAATAGAAAAAAAACCAGCCACAAGTAAAGTTAAAAAAATATTTCTAGCTTGACGCCAACCTGGAGACACTCCCTTACTGTGAAATTCAATAATAAAATAAATTAAAGGAAAAACTGTTAAATAACCAACCAATACTCTCCACTGTCCAGCAATAAATCGTTCATAGACAAAGGGATTAATAGCCAGAAATAGTGCTAAAAAATATTTGGCGGAAGTTTTGGAAAATAACTTGAAATTATTATCACCCAATAATTTCAATGGCAAGTAAACAGCTAAAAAGAAAATCCCAAACATTAAAAGTTTTTGAATAATCCAACCAGGTAAAAAATAATTCAGCCCTGTTAAAATTAAACCACTGGGAGCATTCATAAAAGAAATAACATCACTAAACTGAAATTTGATTAAAGGACCTGCCGGCCAATCAAGTAAAATGACATAGCCGGGCAAAAGTAACCGCCATAAAACAACCACCGTTACAAAAATAGCGAAAAATAAAATTGTGTGTTTTTTAAAATATGACAACATAAGGTATATAATTTTTAAAGAGATGAATTTAATTTTTAATTTTCAATTTCTAATTTTCAAACAATTCTTTAATGTTCTAATGTTTAAATATTTCAAACAAGCTGTTTATTTAGGAAATTAAAACATTAAAAAATTAGAACATTGTTTAGAAATTGAAAATTAGAAATTAGAAATTAAAAATTATCCCCAACTCTCTGTTGACACCCACATAGTCTATGTTAATATATAATGTATAAAAATACAACCACTTACTCAAAGAGTAATTAAAGCAAAGGGAGACGAAGAAATGAAGAAGGTGTTAGCAGGCAGTATTTTTATCAGCACATTAATAATGGCTATGCCCAATTTTGGGCTAACTGAAACCAATGACATAACCTTCAGTTGGAAACCAAATTCGGAGGCAAACCTTAGCGGGTATAAAATTTGCTGCGGGATCCAGTCCCGTAGCGTCGCCGACTATGATTTTTGCGAAGACGTCGGCAACCCGCCTTTAACAGGTGGAAAAGTGGAGTATGTCCTCTCGGGGCTAACAGAGAATCAGGACTATTTCTGTTCGGTAAGAGCCTATGCCGATACAGGAAAAAAAAGTGGTTTCTGTAATGAGATAAATTTCATTGCCGAACCAGTAGAGAATACCTGGTCGGCAACTCCACCAGAGGAGTTTCCGACATGGCAGATTGATTATAATGGGGATGGAATTGTCGATACTTTATATGTTGACAATCAAGGGATGTGGCTTTCTCGGGGCTCATTATCAGCCATTCCCGAAGCACCAATTCTTCTTTCATCCCAGTTTGCCAACTGGGATCCAACTCAAGATGTTATTTATATTGTCAAGTTTGACGAAGACCAATGGTATGATATTGTTGGTTTTGGCTACTCGGGAGTATATGTTTCTTGGGGTATTGACGGAGTCAGTACTTCTGCCATTTCATGTGTTCTTCATGAATTTGGCTATCAACAAGGCTGGAGAGTTGGCTGGCACAAGCGTGATAAACCCATTGATATCAACGGGGATAACCTCCCGGACATTGTTGGTATGGGGGAATTGGGTATAATGGCCGCCTACAACAATGGAGACCGAACTCTTTCCATAGCCAGTGACAATGGCTATATCATCCATGGTTTTGGATATAACCATGGCAAAGGTTGGCTAATTCCCCACCATATTCGTCGGTTTGTAGACATCGACGAAGATGGTGCCAAGGATTTTGTTGGCATCGGCAACACTAAAATGTTTATATGTTGGGGGATAAAAGATTCCAATGGATTTCCCACTGGAACATTTACCTCCAAAGAAATTCTTTTTTCCGGAAATTTTTGCAATTTCCACGGTTGGAAAAAAGACAAACATCTCCGAATTTTCCGGAACATGGACGGCAAACGGGGAAAAGAGTTTGTCGGTTTTGGAGACTCCGGGGTTGTTGTCCTCAAAAACATCGGGGGAAGGTTACTTCAGGGATGGAGTTATGTAACTCCATTTTTCGGCCGGCTTGATGGCTGGGGAATAAATAACATCAGAGTTATCAAAGATGTAAACTCTGACGGCAGAAAAGACTTTAGTGGGTGGAAAAACGGCACCCACTATGTCGTTCTAAAGAAAGCAGATGGTTCCTATGGCCCCCTGCTTGAATGGCATTAAAAAATATCATTTACAATTTGTTCTTTAAAGACCCTCGGTTAATTCCTAACTGAGGGCTTCTTTTTTATATTTTAAGATTATTTTTATATTTTAAGATTAATGGCCTACAATCCACAAAAATCTAACGCCATCTATAAAACTCATAAATAGAATAAACACCAAAAATAAGAATTGCCAGAAAAGAAATAATCAATAAATTTTTATAATATTTTTGAGGCAAATAATAGATAGTGGCTCCCTCTAAATTCCAATCGGGCCTAATAACAAAACCATTAAAAATAGAATTAATTTGAATAGGTTTTAATATTTGACCATTTTTTAATTTCATTCTCCATAAATTATCATAACTTTCAATAAATTGTACCAAACCCCTTCCCTGGGCATTGCTCTCAATGTTATAATGAGTAGCATTTTCTTTTTGATATTTTAGTTCAGTTAAATCTGGTTGAAAATATAATAATGTTTTATCAAGAGCAATAATTTGTTGACCAGGGTTTACTTCTTTGAATAATTCAGCATAGGCCCTTTGAACCACAAGTTTACTTTCTTTTTCAGAATCAAGTGACATATAACTAACTTTAAAATAATGTGTACCCTGGGGAGGAATTAAAGCTTCCCTAATTATCAATTCCCCTTCCCCATCTCGTCCTTTATTCAAAATATTATGATTTAAATATTTTTTATCAGCATCCAAAAAATCAATTCTAACATGAAACTGTTGCATTTCCTCATAATGAATATTAAAAAAGAAAAACACATTTTCATCATTAATTTCCACCGCCTCCGACTCCAATCTTTTCCACGTGGAATTTTTATCCTCTGTAAAAATGGGGTCGACAACATTTTTGTCATGAAAATTAAAATACTTTATATTCCCCGGAACTAAATCAATATTTTTCAGAGGTTTATATTTTTTAATAATGTTTTCACCTTTTTTCATTTTCACTACTTCTTTTTTTATATCCTTCCCTTCAAAGGATATGGGACTATCATTCAAAGCCAGTGATAATTCTTTATCTCTGGGCACAAAAACACTAGCAAAAACATTTGAAAGATAATTATTCTTACCATCCAAACTCAACGGATAATTAGTATCAGCGATAAAAACATTACTGTCATTGGGTATTTTTTGATTATTTTCCGACGATAAAAATGCCAAATAATTTATAGCATTATGTCCGCTAAGATTCGTTAGAATAACTTGGGGGCAATCATTAAAATTAAATTCACCAAGATAAATAGTTTCAAAATGGTCTGCAGTAGAAAATGTATCAACAACCTTTTTTTGATTATCAGAAAAATTTATTTCAATTTTTCCACCAGCCCTATTTTTAAATAACCTAACATAGACTTTTTTCTTTTCATTTAAATTATCAGTCAAGTCAATCTCATATTTAGCATTAGCCTGATGAGTAGTAATAATTCCCTTTTGAAAATCAAACTCTCTTTCATTATGAACCTTTAAAAAATTTTCAACATAGGAATGCCAAGGCCGGTTGGTTTGATATTTATTATGAGTTTGAACATACTCCCAATTTGATTCTTGATTTTTATTATAAAATTCCGTTGGCCAAATAATTTTGTCACTTAAACGCAAAATATCCGAATTCCAATATTTTTGATTGTAACTTATTTTTAATTTAGCCCCCTTTTCAACCATCTCGTTATCATTCGAGATAATATTTTTAAAATCCTGGTCTAAAAAAATAAGTGGTAAATTTGGAAATTTCCTATCCATTATATTTTTAGCATTAAGTCCCCCACTGACAACTCCATAGTCTTGAGAAAAATTTATTTTAGAAATCAAAGAATTTTTAACTTTATAAATATAAATAAAATCATCCTGGAAAACAAGTTCTAAATTTTGATCCTTATTGAAAGTGGCCAAATCTATCTTAATCTGTTCCTGAGCATTGGTAACATCACCATGATAAAAAAGATACTCCACGCCCAATGTTTGTAGAGTTAAACCAACACTATCCAAATCATTATTTGGATAAATATAATCATACATTTGAGCGAAAGGATTAGTAAAATGATAAAACCCAAAAGAAGAAACCGGAGAAGAACGAATAATGCTATTGGTGGCAATGCGAGATTTATTCCAGGTGTGTGATATGCCATAATTTAAATTACTCTTGCTGAACTGTTCATAGGGAGCAATAAAAATTGTTTTATATCTAGGATTTTGATTTGCTCTCAAAAAATCATAGGCCCGATTATAAGCCGAAGGCAATTTTACTGGCAATAAATAATTATATAGATAGCCCTCAACCTTAGGTAAAATAAAAAAAGCAAAAGCTAGGAAGAAAAAAAGAATTTTAAGTTTGAAATATTTTCGTTTATTTTGAAAAATACTTATTAAAACAATAGGCACGGAAAATGCATAAACCAACCAAACATAACCGGTAAATTTATTAGGGTCTCTAAATATCCAACCCAGAGAATGAAAAGGAGAATTAAAAATTAACCAATAGTAAAAACCTCCAATGAAATTAGAAAACCCCTGGGCCATAAAAATAGCCATTACAAAGACCAGGGAAAGAAAAATTTTAACATTTTTTTTGATAATATTACTACGAAGAAAAAGAATGTAACTCAATAAGCCCACCAAACTAATAATTTGCCACAAAACACCTTTCCAACCCTGTGGGCTCTGGGGAGAACCATACCAATCCAACCAGGATACCCAAGCATCTGTTCCTCGGATAACATTAAGTAAATTACTATTACGACTAAAAACTTTAACGCCTTCCAAAGTAATGGGATAACCCGGGTCTATGCTAGATTGACTCAGAACCTGAATAGTAGGAATTAACCAATAAATATTCAAAATAAAGAAAAGAATCGAAATCATTACAAATGAACGGATGGCATTTAAAATAAAAAATGATTTGTTCCTGGCAAATATAGTTTCAATGATAATATAGGCAGTGATAATTATAAAAGTAAAAATCAAATAATGGGGAGTCAGAGAGGCATAGGAAAAAAGAAGCGTAAAAATAAAAATACGGTAAAAAGTTATCCGCCGTAGTAATTTATAGGTTAAGACCAGGAGAGGCGGTGTAACAATATAAGCAATCCAGAAAAATATAGCATAAACTCTGTCCAGCACCCAGGGGTTAAGAGTAAAAATAACTGCTCCTAAAAAAACAGACAGCTCCAAATAGTGTTTATTAATTGTCCTTTTTAAATTTTTAACTATCAAAAACCGAATGGAAAGATGGGCTAGAAAAAAACTACTAAAAAACAAGGTGAAAATTAAAAATTTTATTAAAAATTCCATCTTCCAGGAAAAGAATTTGAAAATTAAAATAAAAGGAGCCAAAAAAATAGCTCTATTTACATTTTGAAAATTAGAAGCAGAAGTTGATTCATTCCAAAGTGGGTATAATTCCCTAAACCAATTATCCGTAAAAACCGGAAAAGAAAAATCTCCATGATGAGGAATACCAGCCGTAAACAAAAACTTAATTAAAAGCAAAAAAGTAATTAAGAAATAAAAAATAGCTATCAATGAATTTTTATACTTTTGTTGAAGCATATGAATTATATATTTCTAAAAGTTTTTTATAAACTCTGTCCCCAGAAAACTGTTCTTTAATTTTTTTTAATTCTTCTGTGGATACTTTAGGATATTGCTTCTCCTCCATTGTTAATTGTAAAATTGATAATAATTCCTCAGAAGCTTTATTTGAGTTTATCAAAAACCCCCTACCTTTATTGGTTAATAGCTCCTTCTTTGCACCAACATCTAGGGCAATAACTTTCTTGCTATGCAAAAGAGCTTCTAAAATAGTCCGGCCAAAGCCTTCGGGAACTTTCCCAAGCTGTAAAACATAGTGACAATTATTATACTCTTTTTGCATAGCCCTTTCTTTTAATTGTCCTAAGAATTTTACATTCCTCTCAAGATTGTATTTCTTAATTATTTTTTTCAACTCTGGCTCATAGGGGCCTTGTCCAGCTAAACGAACTTGATAATTTTTCTCCGGCAATTTTTTAAGAGTATTAATTAGTAATTGATGTCCCTTCTCCACCTCAATTCTGCCAGGCATAAAATAAATTATTTTGGTTGTTTTTGCCACCCTCTTCCCTTTCTGAATTTTGGAAATTGTTTCCGGTTTTAAAAAATTATAAACAGTAGAAATATTTTTAGATTGTAAACCATTAAGGACTAAATTTTTCTTAATAAACTCACTGATTGCTATAACCCGAGAGCATTGTGATAAACTTTTTCGCCAAGTTTTTAATCTTGACTTCAAAAGCAAATTGCCTAAATATGTTACAATCATTGAATAATTACCCCGATATACTTTTTTGTCTATTACTTCTCTGACCTGAGCAATAATTGGCAATTTTATTCTATAACCAATCTTAACCGTAGCCGGTAGTATAAAAAAATCTTGACTATGCAAAAAATCATAACCCGAATCTTTTTTAATAACTCTAGCTAAACACCAATATAAATACCAATCCAATAAACTATTTCCCAAAAGTAAAAACTTATTAGGAATATACCTAGTGTAGGGTATTTGAATAATATTTTTTTGGGATAATTTGTATGCTCTGGTTGAAAATACTTTAACATTAAAACCCTTTTGTCGAAGCAAGTCTGCTAATAAACCAATACTTTTTTCCGCTCCGCCAAGGTTTTCACCGTAAAAAGTACTTATCAAAGCAATATTTCTATGTTTAATCATTCTGAAATAAATAATGAATCTCTTGTAAAACCCTCCATAAGTGCTGATGGTAGCATTATTTTGTTGATTTGTCCAGAGCTTATACTATCAGGTAAACTTTACAGACTTTCGACTTTATGGACTTTCGACTCCATCTTATATTCCCAAATTTGCTTCAAAACCCCAATGACCAAAAAGAAATAAACAGCCACGGCAATTTGCTCCTGCAAATTATCCGTTTTCCACCAGCCAAAGCCCTGTCCGGCAGAAAGAAGCATTATGACCACCAGTCCAATCAATGCTCCAGCAATGGAAATCCGAGAATCTAATTTATACCAAAACATCGCAAAAAAGAACAACCAGAAAAAAATATCAACGGAAGTCAAATCCGTCAAAAGAAAAAGTAAAATCATCCCCACCAGCATAATCACCGCTCCACTAATTTTTCTAGTCTGGGATAATTTCTTCCCCTTTTGTTGAGATGGCGAAGAAATAGCCCGGTGAAGTGAATTTGACGGAAATTTAATGCTATTTCTAGACCGAGGGGGATTTTTATACTCAGACTTTCCCATAAAATCCTCCACCGAAGAAGTACTTTTCTCATCATAATATTCCCCGCTAAATCTTCGTCCGGCCGTTTCCACCGTGGAACGCTCCGCATTTTGAAAAGCCTCAGAAGAAACACGATTAACCGATTTTTCTTCTGAAAAACCAGCTTGTCTTTCCCCTCTCCTTACCTCAAAATTTCTTCGTTTTATCTTAATATCTCGCATGTTTTTAATTAAAAATTACCCAAGGACTTTATAAATTTTCGACCCCAAGTTATTCAACGGGGTAAACTTTATAGACTCTATAGACTTTATAGACTTCACTTACAATTTATAAAACACTCCCGTTTACAAACAATATAAACAGGAGTATTTAAAAAACTTCAAAAAATCATTCTAAAAATTTATCCTTTTAACCCCTCGGCTTTCTTCAAAATATTTAACTGGTCTTTTTGAGCTGACCGCAATGCCCTATCATATGCCCTTTTACGATCCTTAGCCTTTGCATTAGCAAAAAACTCATAAACCTCATCTACTTCTTTCGTATCTTTTTTAAATTTTAACTTTTTTAATATATTCAACATATCACTATATTATACCATATTACTCTTTTTGTCAATATTATTTATTTCTGCAACGCTTCTATTAAAATAATATTTATATTTATTCGTTTTAATATTACGAGTTATTAAATCAACTATTACTCTATTTTTAAATTCCTTTTTAATATTTGCAACCACCAATCTTGAATTTTTCAATCCATCCTCAAAGACCTCTTTCGTTATTCTTCGCTTCATAACCAATTCTCTCTCCTGGGTAAAATTCCAAGCAATCTCTGGCGGTTGATAAACATAATTAATCTGAATAATTCGATTGTGTTTAATAGCTCTTTTAATATTTTTATTTGCAACATTTTGATTGGAAAATGTACCATCCAATAAAAAATGAATATTTTTAGCAAATACATAATCCAATACTTTTTCAACAGCTTTTATCACAGCTTTTTGAAAAAGATATGCATTTTTTCCATTATATCCTGGCAACCTCTCTCTAATTTCATCTGGATCAATTCTAACAATATTTTGATTGTTAAACTCTTGTTCAATAAAATGTTTAGAAAATTCTGTTTTTCCTGCTCCAGGTGAACCAGCCATAAAAATTGCCACAGCATTATTAACTGGATTAGCATCTCCAACAACTTCTTCTATAATTTTCTTTTTATTTTTCTTTACATAATCAATAGCCTTTTTCTTGATACTTTCTTCAAATTGATTCATTGTTCCCAATTAATTATTTAAATAAAATCATTAAACCCTCTCCTCACCTCAAAATTTCCATTTTATCTTAATATCTCGCATGTTTTTATATATAATTTAAAATTTTCAATTTTCAATTTCTAATTTTCAAACAATTATTTAATTTACGAATTTTCAAATTTTCTAAACAAACTGTTTATTTTGGGAAATTAGAACATTAAAAAATTAGGACATTGTTTAAGAATTGAAAATTGAAAATTAGAAATTATTAAAAAACTTTCCACCCCAAGTCATCCGACGGGATTCACCCTATCAAAGCTTTAACAGGGTAAACTTTATAGACTTTATGGACTTTCGACTTTAAGGACTTTCGACTTTAAGGACTTTCGACTTTAAGGACTTTAAGGACTTTCGACTTTACAAACTCCTAAATCCCTCCAAATACTCAGGCAACTTTAAAATCCACTGGGCCTGCTCCGGATAAAAAAGAAACCTCTCCACATCTTTTACTGCCTGTTTTAAATCACTTTTCTTGGCCTGTTTTTGTAAAAAATCAATCAACTCCTCTCGATTACTAATTTTAATCCCCGCCTCCTGAAGAATCTTATAATTCGGCTCAACATTTTTCTGACTCAAAAACCAAACCAAATCATAAAAATCCCTTCCCTTCTGATAGGGACGAAAAGCAATTGCCAAAATCTTCTGAGCAAAAAGAGTTTCCAAATCATTGATAATAATATTAAAACTTTTCCCATAGGCTGAAATAATCTCCGAATGATATTTAATATTTTTTAATGGCTTTGGGTCTACCTCAAACTTAATCTTTAATTTTTGGTCTTCTAAATTACTGATTCCAATTTGCTTCATTACCTTAGAAAATTTCACAAAAATAACAAAAATATTTTCCGTCCTTTTGACTCTTGTATCTACAACAAAACCAAGCCTACTTAGTTCCTTTTTAAAATAATCAGCTAATTCCTGAAAATCAACTTTTTCCCTAACAATTAAATCAAAATCTAAATCTTCCGAAAATCTTTCAATTTTATAAGCAAACCTTAAGCAAGTTCCACCCAAAAAAGATAACCTTGCTCCAAACTCAGAACGAGATAAAATTTGCAAAATTTCTGCCTGCAAATATTCAGTCAGCAACCTTCTAGTACTAGAAAGTGGAATATTATTTTGCTTGGCATATTTTTCAATATTTTTTTTATCTAGCATCTTTTTGATATTTTAATAAACTATCCACTAACAAATCAACTTTTTTATCTTGAAATAATTTTTTGTAATTCTCAATCTCCTTTTTTCTAAACTTAAACTCCTCATCAATTCTCAACTCTTTCCAAAAATTAAACTCTGCCACAAACTTATTTTTGTTTAAATATAAATAATCAAACAAAGCTTTTTCCGGGCTAGCAATTCCATAGGACAAAACCCCATCCTGAATAATCTCATACCCGGTGAATAATTCTTTTTTAATTTTTTGATAGGAATAATTACCAAATTTATTATTAAAATTTTCAGTCTTACGAGTGCTCACCGAAGTGTAAGTGCCTGGGATATCTGGAATAATTCCATAATAATTTAAAGCATACTCCAAACTCAAATATGAAGGACTATAAATTCTATCAGCTAAAACAATTGGGTCAACCCTGTCGATTGCCGATGTTAATACATAAAGCCCTTTTTTCACTTTTTTGATATACCCCTTCTTCAACCAAAAAGACACTTGCACTAAAATATTTTTTTCAGCAAAAAGAATAGTTTTTAACTCTCTGGCGCTAAAAACCGGATAATTTGCCATTTTTTGTTCAAAATCAAAGAATTTCATAAATTTTACGCCTTCCTGACGCCTTTTTAATGTTTTTTAACGTTTCATTGTATTAACATCTTTAATAATACACTGAAACGTCTTTTTTGTCAAATTGTTTTTTATGTGTTATAATAATACAAATGTTTCGCTTTGTGCGAAGCTCCGAGGCTCCCCACAAGGGGAGCCGTTTTTTATTAAAAAGTTTTAATCTTATTTCACCTTTTATTTCACAACCTCACATCCTTTCCAAACACTGTGTTTTAAACATTGGTCATTGAAACTTGAGATTTGTTTGTATCTTGAAATTTGTATCTTGTATCTTCTCAAACTTTCCACATTACACTTTAAACACCATGTTTTGTATCTTGTTTCTTTATTTATTTTTTTTACGACGGCGAATAAAATCATACCCTAAATATCCAATCAGGCTTATGAAAGTAATACCCGATATCAATAATCCCAAGTAAAAATATCTTTGAGGGGTGAACCCCCGAAATTTATTATTTTTGTGAAAATTTAAGGCGCTTATTAAGATACTTATATCCCCAAGGCCCTTTCAAATATTTTTCTCGTCTTGTTGCATCCTTTTGACTTAAACACGCTTCATAATAAATCAGTTTTAATGGTCTCCTATACTTTGTAGACTTATTTTCTCCATTATTATGCTCCTCCAAACGCCTTTTTAGATCACTTGTAAATCCGATATATCTCTTATTGTCAACTTTACTTAGTAAAACATAAACATAATACATAATTTTCACAAAAATAATAAATTTCTACAAGATATTTTTACGACGGCGAATAAAATCATACCCTAAATATCCAATCAGGGTTATGAAAGTAATACCCGATATCAATAATCCCAAGTAAAAATATCTTTGAGGGGTGAATTCAATAACCATCTCAATATCATATGAGCCATCAGGGTTTTTTGTACAACCTGACTTTATAGACTTTTGACCCCAAGTCATCCGACGGGGTAAACTTTTGACTTTTGACTCACATAAATCCTGCGGATTTATATACCACCCATTCAAAAATGTCATATACTTAAAATGTTTATCATTGGCAATTACATCAGGATGAACAAACGGCACCCAGCTCTTAAAGAATCCATTGACCTTACCGTTGTTAAGCTCGGCTTGCCATTTGTCGTGATAGCTCTCGCTCATGGTTAAATAAAACGGCTTTGTCGCACCCTTAATATGCACCAGTTTTTTGGTTGGGTTGATGAGATCAAAGGTCGTTTCTTTTGGTTTGGCTGTTTCCACTTCAGATTCACTCACCAAATAATATCTGTTGGCAATATTGGGTAGCTCAATCAGTTTAAAATTGTCATAGCGAGTAATAACTTTTGTTTTTTCATCTTTAGAATATCCGTAAATATACAAAGTCATACTGGTAGCATCTGCCGGAGTGGTAAATCGCTTATGAAAAGTTTGCCAATCTTTTTCGGTGATAGGAACCTTTTCGTTAATAACTGTTTTGTTACTATCATTAAAAATAATATAATAACCGGCTTGTTTGGCTTTTTCGCCTTGATAATCAAACTCAAACAAGTATTCTGTTTTTCCCTTGACGGGTATTCCTTTTTGGCTCAAGCAAGCAGTATGTCTAGTCGCCTCAAACTGCAATGCATATTTATCCTTCTGACTTTCGACTTTGGACTTTCGACTTTCGACTGTAATTCTTTTCATCCCAAGCACCGGATTATCATCATAATGATTACAATCCCCCACCTTCTTTGCCCATAAACCATTTTCAAAAGAAGGGTTTGGTATTTTATTGGCAAAATTATGCTGTTCATCTTTGTATTCAAGTTTATATTCCCCATTGTTTGTTTTTGGCAAATCGACTTTAACAAAAGAATTTTTTTCTTCCGGATTTATAGTTTGCACCAACTCTACCGGTTGAACACTTACATTATCATATTGAACAATATTATTCTCTTCTCCATCGCTTTCATAAGCATATAAATAAAAAGACAAATCGGTTGTTCCCTGAGGAACACGAATTATTTTAGCATAATGTTGCCATTCACCTCTGGTATAATCAGGTGTTGCCAATCTTTCCGAATAACTTTGATAATTTTCTTCACCGCTGTTTTTAAATCCAAGATAAAATCCCGCTTGCTTGGCATTCACCGGTTTATAATCAAATTTCACCAAATATTCTTTATTTGACTCAACAGGAATATTTTTTTGGCTGGTACAGGCAATATGTTTTGTCGCCTCCAGTTGTAAAGCGTAATTATGCCCACCCCCGGCGCCTGTTCCGCGAAGCTCATCGGGCGAAGTAGGATCAAGGGGGTCATCCCCCTTTTCGCGAAGGGGGGGATGGGGGGTTTTTAAGTTGATACTACTTTCTCCCAAAACTTTTTTCATAGATAAAACTGCTCCATCGTCGTAATGATGACAATCACCAACTTTATCTTGCCAAAGAGAATTATTAAAATCACCATTTTTAATAACATTATCCGCAACCATTTTATATATTTCATTTGGAACTTCCGAATTCAATCTAGCGTTGTTTACAAAAGGAATTACTGTCCCGCCATCCTTAATATAATAATTATAATAATCATCATTAAGAGTAAAAATGGTCTGAGTGTTATCTTTATCAACCAACTCTTTACCATTAACAATCAATCGTTCTTTTTTGATGGCAACAATTTCACTCTTGTCATCGGCAGTTTTAATAACCAGGTCTCTTTTGTTAGGGTTACGATAAAGTATATCTTTATGTCCCACACTCTCAACATCAACTACTTCATTACTTTTAATATCTTCACTTTTTGCATCTTCAAAAACTTGTATAACATTTTCACTTGGTATTTTTTTCTTCTCATTTTTAACTAAAAAATCGAAGTCTTTATATAAAGTGTCATTTACAAAACTATATTTATCTTCAAGGTTTTTGGTACTATTAAATGCAAGCAAATTATCAATACCTCTTATGTATGGTTTATAATCTTTATTTTCATAAACAACAAGCTCTTTTGTGCCGATATCAATTTTTTGCAAATAATCAAGTTTGTCTAACTGGTCAATATACCATTGACGAATGTTTGGGTTTTGTTTCAGCCCATATTGTACAAAAAAATCAATATCTTCATCACTGCTTTCTATGGGAACAATGACATATTTAACGTTTAGTATGTCTAATATCAAGTTAGCAGAATGACTATTTAAAACATTTATACTCTGAATATTATTATTGTCAACGGGATTAATATCAAGAATCTTCATCCATCTATTATTATCTATTGAGCCAATAGCTAATTGAGGATGTTTATTTGAATAAAACATCCACGTTGATATTGTCGGTATCCATAAAACTCTAGAAAAAAATGTATCTCTTTTTAAAAAATTATTAAACATAACATAATCCGTGGGTATGTTTCTTTGTGTAAATATTGTTTTTATTTCACCATTAACCATGGGTATACCATTCCAAAGAAATAAACAAGATATTCCTACTGCAAATAAAATTTGTACATATTTATTAAAAAACAGTTTCATTTTTCCTACTAAAAAAGACATGAGTATTGCATATGACAATATTATCAAAATATAAAATTTAGTTGCTTCCCTGAATGCATTAAAGCCTGGAAAATTATCATATAACCATTGATATACATTTACAAAGGGTGAATCTGATTGCTTAGAAAGAAATATTCCAAGCAAACCAATTACTGACCAAAAAATAAGTTGTTTATTTTTATTAAATAAAAAAATAGCAGTAAAAGATAATAGTGGCGTCAAATAAAACAACACTGGGATATTATGAAGAATAAACCATTCAGGCTTGGATCCTGACCAAAAAGGATGATATAAAGTTATTGCGTAAAGTAATGACCAAAACTGATCACCAAAAAGTGGTCTAGATAAAACTTCATTTGCTGACAAACGACCACTCTTCAATATTCCAAGTATCCAAAATGTGTTTAAAAAAATGGTAATTACACCAATTAATATAAAATTTTTAAATTTTAAATAAGAATTATTGTTTTTAAAATTAAAAATTTCATAAAAAAACATTATAAAAAAATATATATAGAAAACTCTAAAATCGTAAAATCCTGATAATGTCAATAATAAAAACGAACTTAATAATACTTTGTGATTTTTATAATTATTATTAATATATGTAAAAAATAAAAACAAACCTAGCAATGCAAAAGAATTTGCTACAATAAGTCCTAAATGTCCAGCTGTATTTATTGATAAAAAATATGTGTTAAAGGAAATTATTATTGCACCCACAAAAGATGATAGATTGTCTTCAACAATTTCTTTAACTAATAAAAAAGCACCAATTGGTAAAATGAATATAATTGGATAAAAATAAAATATTTTTATAACCATCTCAGGGGACAAGACATGCACAAATAACGCCATTAAAAAATCTACAGGCATTTTAAATAACGCCACTGGTAATGTTCCAATATGATTAAAAGCTTCCCACACATAAAAATGGGATGTATCAATCATGGAAGTTTTAAATAAATAACCCCAATCGCCATTAAAAAAAATAGCGGATGTAAACCACTTATGATAAAATAGTATACTTATCAAAATAAGAATAATATAAAATATTTTTTTCCTTATTTGTTTCAAAATAAATTTCATAGTAAATTCTTTAAAAAAATTACTATTCCATTCCTCATTCTTGACGTTACAATCAATCCTAATATTAAATTTGCAAATGTATATAAATATTTTTTTATATCTGCTTGTGTTTTATTTTCTCGCAATAACTCTATTCTCATCTTGAATAATCTCCACATTTTTATCTTAAAGAACTTGTCAGTTGAGTTACTATGTTTTCTATATTTCAATAATATACTATCTAAATTTACTCCTTTGTAATCGCCAAAGAATAATCTCAAATATAAATCGTTATCTTCAACCAAATTAAATTGCTCGCGATACAACCCAGCATCAATAATATCTTTTTTGCGATACATAACTAATGGGTGCAAAAAACTGTCTATGTAGAAAAAAGTTTTGGACATTTTTATTGTATTTGATTCAAATTTCATAATCTCTTTTTTTATGCCATTTCCATCAATTACTTGAGCATATGCACCCACAATAGTTATATCTTCATGATGTCGTAAATACTCATATTGTTTCTCGAATCTTTCTGGCATTGAAATATCATCTCCATCCATACGGGCAATTATATCTGCTTTTGCAATTTTAATCCCGTGATTTAAGTTATAAACGATACCTTTATTTTCTTTATTCTTTACATAAACAATTCTTTCATCATCTAAATATTTTTGCACAACTTCATCAGAATTATCAGTTGATGCATCATTAATAATAATAAACTCAAAATCAGTAAAAGTTTGATTTAAAATACTCTGAATAGACTCATCTAAAAATTTCTCCGCATTATAGAACGGCATCACCACACTAATTTTTGGCCTTTTTGATTTCATATACTTATTTCTTAACTTTCCCAACCAACAACCCCACCCCACCAAAACTAAACTTAAATATATTATAAAATATAAATCCGGTTGCGAGAATTGGATGTCTTATAAATTTTGTCCAGTTTTTTAAATAGACTGGACGAATAAATCCTAACTGTTCCTTTGATTCTTCTTCATTTTCTGCTTTATAATTTACAAAGTCTTTTCCATAATCGTAATATTTCTTCATATGCTTCCAAAAACTTGTTGGCTCGCCTAAGTGTAGTGCCTCCGCCTCAATAAATCCAGTTTTATATCCACCTCTGTTTAGCTTGTTTTGAAAATCATAATCTTCCCCCGCAGTAATTGCACTATTAAAACCTCCAATTGCCTTATAAACTTCTTTTTTTACAAACCGTGCCGATGAATGCGTAATATCATATTTATACATATCCACTTCAAACTTCCTAATTTTTGCAATCCAACTCACTCGCACATCTGGCGAATTATGCACTACTATCGCATCAAAGCCTTTTTGAATCTCTTTAACACACTGTTCAACAACTTCTTTATCAAGCACAAAATCTGAATCCACTTTATAAACATATTCGCCTGTTGCCTGTTTTACACCATAATTTACCTGTGCACTCCTCTCCGGACCCTTATTAAAAACCTTGTCTGTGTACTTTTTGGCGATTTCTTTTGTATTGTCTTTGCTGTTGTTGTCTACAACTATCAGCTCAACACTCGGGTAGCTTTGGTTTTTAACAGACTCCAAACACGCCTCAAGAAACTTACTTGAGTTGTAGGTGGGAACTATTATTGAGACTAATGGGGTTTTCATAGGGGAAAGTCAAATGTTAAATGTGAAAAGTGGAATGTCTTTTACTTTAATGTTTTTATAAAACCGGCTAATAAGCGCGAAATATCTGATGATAATTTATAGAATTTATCAAAATCTTTCTGATTTATGTAATTTAATTCCAGCCCAAGATAAAGCATAGATCTAACTTCGCCACAGGATGCCTTAGCAATATACAAAAACTTTTTAAAATCTTTTTTGCTACCACGCTCAAATCCCTCTGCAATATTATTCATAATTGAAACAGAAGCTCTTTCTATCTGACCCTTAAATCCATAGTCTTTACTATCTTTAAACAACAAATATATATTAATTGTCAATTCTTTACTTTTCTGCCAAGCAATAATCTCCTCAAATTTTTCAATCATCATAAACTTTAAACTTTACACATTACACATTAAACTTTAAACATTGCACCTTATACTTTCCACTTTTCACTTTCCACTTGCCACATTACACATTTCACTTTTTACTTTCAACTTTACACTTTCCCTAAACTCCTCATAACATTTCTCAAAAGTAATCTCTAATAACTCAATAAATTTAGAAATTTCTTATTATAATAAATATTTTCATTCTTGTACTTGAATTTTTCTATCAATCCAATTCTTTCTAATTCTTTAAAATACCTAGCCGCTGTATTTCTATGCACATTCATAAATTTAGATAATCTTTCCTGCGTATAAAATGGACTTGAAAATAAATATTCTGTCATTTTATAATCATCTAAAATTTTACTATCTTTACTAAGAGCAGTTTCCTTTTGATTTTCAATAAGATTCTGAATTTCTAAAATCTTTTTTGCAGTTTCCTTGGCCTGAGAATCAATCCCTTTGATAATATACTTTACAAATTTTAACCAATCATTATTTTCAGTAATTCCCGCAAGAAGTTTATAATACTTATCTCTTGTATCCAAAATATATTTACTGATAAATAACGTTGGTACATCCAATCGTTTCATCATCGTTAAATATAGCACCATTAAAATTCTACCTGTTCTACCGTTGCCGTCTAAAAACGGATGTATCGCCTCAAACTGGTAATGCATAACAGCAACTCTTATTAAAGGGTCTAAATCATCAAAGCCATCTTCATTATTAAAATATTGTTCAAAATTTTGCAATTTATCTAAGATAAAATCCTTTCCGGCAGGAGGAGAATATATCACTTCATTTGTTTTAGTGTTTTTAATTTTCACATCCGGAATTGTTCTAATCCCTTTTTTGTTTGGCTCTAATACAGACTGAATTTTAATAATATCATTTGTGGCAAGAAATCCTTTTTTTCTATAAATATCAAAACCACTAAAAATAGCCTCTCTATAATTCAAGACTTCCTTTTCCGCTCCAGATAACTCAGATTTTTCATATAATATATCAGCTTTTAAAGCTTCCGCAACTGTTGTATTTATATTTTCCACACCACTGCTGGCAACACCTTCTTTTACTGACAAAGGTGACAATAAAATAAACTTATTTGGTAAAATATTTGTAATTCCTTTTAATTCAAAAATAGAATTATTTGCTTTATTTACCAATTTTAACAATTCTACATCGTCAAAATTAACCTTTGGTGGCAAAAGTGGTAAATCATTATATGGAATATTTTTATTGTATGTCATATATTTCTTTTAAAAATAAGTATGCACTAATTTTATCATTTTTTGTGCATAGATGCAAGGGTATGCACTATCGTAGTGCGTAGGTTTATTCTATTATTTCCCTAAACTCCCCATAGCATTTCTCAAAAGTTATCTCCTTGCTCCATTTCCAGGCATTAGTTCTCAATTTATCATACTTTTCTTTGTCTTGCAAGAGTTGGGCAATACTTTTGGCGAGGTTGGCAGGGCTGGGCTGGCAGACTAGTCCGGTTTCGTCGTGCTTTACCGCATCCCTAAGCCCATCCACATCATAAACCACCGCCGGTGTACCTTGACTATTCGCCTCCGTCACAATCAACCCCCAGCCCTCTTTTAGGGAAGTAACCGTTATTAAATGACTTCTTTGCATCAATTCCTCTTTCTTCTCATCACTCACCCTACCCATAAATTCAATATCTTTTTTGTAAGGACTTTTCTCAATCAGTTTCAAAAATTTTTCTCCGTATTTATCATTTATCAAGCCGGATATTTTAAATTGCAAATCGGGAATTTCCTTTTTAGCAATTTCAAAAGCCTTCAATTGATGAATAGTCCGTTTCATCTTCCTCACCGCTCCCAAAGACAACATCGTCGGTTTATCATATTTTTTAATTTTAGCCAAGTCCTCTACCGGCTCAATATGAACTCCCTCGGAAATAATGCTAATATTTTCTTTTTTAAAACCGTATTTCATCAGGTCTTGTTTGGTGCTGTTTGAGATAGTGATGACTTGAGGAGAATCGCTTTTACTTAAAAACCCCCCAAAGTTTTCATCCTTCCCCACTTCGCTTTCAGCTACGAGGGGTAAACTCAGACTTTGACCCCCTTTACGCAGGGGGTGAGAAAGGAGTCGTAGATATAGTGCTTCGGCAAGATAACCAATCCAACCAATAAACCAGGGCATTTGATAAAACCAAATTTCCCGAGCAAGTTGATGGAAAAAGAGATAATGTTTGGCGCCTTTTTTGCTATAAAAGCGAGTAAAAAATGGAACCGTGTTTACTTCTTCTATCACGATATTCGGCCAATCCCGAAGATTTTTTTTGTAATAACGGTAAGCTTGCCAATAAACCGTGAATTTATTTCCCACTCTAATTACCTCCGCACCATTTTGTGTATCAAATTTTTGACCTTTGACTTTCGACCCCGAATCATTCGACGGGGTAAACTTTATAGACTTTTGACTTGCTGGGTAGCCAGCCGTAATAATTTTAACTTGATGTCCATCTTGCACCAATCGCTTGGTAATTTCCGCGGTCACTAACTCCGCCCCACCTTTCTCGGGATGTTTCAGGTCTTTCCATGTGAACCATAATATACGCATATGTTTTCAATTTCTAATTTCTAATTTCTAATTTTTAATTTTCAAACAATTCCTTAATTTTTAAATTTTTTAATCTTCCTAACTCTTATTTAACAGGGTAAATAATTAAACACTTGACAAAAACTTTCTGTGTGTTATACTATTTACATAAAGACGAAGAGGCATCCAAACGGCTAATTACCTAAGGAGGCCTTTTCTTTTTATTGGACTCCTATTTTTCTTTTTATACCATCATCATCAAGATGTGCTTTAAATCTCAAGTGTATTTTATTATACAAAGACGACGCAAATTTACGATTTGGAAATAAAATTTTCTCAAACCTACCCTCTTCTATTAAAAAATCAACTAGCATTTTATAGTCTCCATCACCAGAGACCATTACAATTTTATTAAAATCATCTTGCTTATATATTTTCTTCATAATAGCAAAAACAATATCCGTATCCACATTTCCCTTTTTCTTACCAACCATCGCTGAATTATGTTCTCTGAATACTAATATAAATCCTGCTTCCTGTATCATATTATAAAGTTCTTGATTTTTATCAATAATAAAACCAAGATAATAATATGCTTTTTCAACATTATATTTATTTTTTAAATAAATTCTAAATTTTTTAAAGTCTATTCGCCAAGCATTGTCTTGATCACAAGATGTACCCATATATAAATTCTGCCCATCAATAAAAGCAAGGTTTTTATGTTTCTGTTTGTTGCTATTTTTATTCATAACATTGAAAAATTAAATTCTTTCATCCCCCGTTTAGGGATGAGTTTAAAAATTACTTAAAAACCCCCCAAAGTTTTCATTCTTCAAAATTTGACCCCCTTTACTCAGGGGGTGAAATTACTGTTTCTTCTGACTCCTAACAATATAAAGCGGTCTTCCCTGCGATTCATGATAAATATGACCAATGTAAAAAGCCAATAGTCCTAGGGAAACAAGCACAATCCCAATTAAAAACAAAATAATATCTGCTAAAATTGCCGTCCCAGAAAAATTATAGCCCCAATTGGCAAAATATCTATCTATCAACATCACTATTCCCAAAATACCAGAAATACCAACAATAATAATTCCCAAATAGCCAGCCAGACGCAAGGGAAACAAACTAAGGGAAATAAAGCTAGTTACCGCTAATCTAATTAGCCCAATAGTGCTATAGCTAGCTGTTCCTTCCGCTCGTTCATTGGCCTCAAAATATAAAAGTCGCCTTTTAAATCCCAACCAATCAATCAAACCTCTCGTAATTCTGTTTCGCTCCGGTAATTTATTGAAAGCATCAATCACCTGTCTATCTAGTAAGCGATAATCAGTTGCCTGGGGAACAATGGGTACATCAGAAATCAATCGCATTATTTTATAAAAAACCCTTCCACCCCAACGCTTAATAAAACTATCACTCTTACTACTCTTTCTGGTACCGATTAAAACTTCCACGCCCTCTTCCTGCCAACGACGAATAAATTCCGGCAAAATTTCCACCGGATGTTGTAAATCAGCATCCATCATAATACAGGCATCTCCCTTACAATGATGAATGCCGGCAGTTGTCGCTATTTCTTTGCCAAAATTTCGAGAAAATTCTAAAAGTTTCACTCGGTCATCCTTTTCCACCAACTTTCCAATTTCTTTCACTGAGGTATCAGTACTTCCGTCATCCACAAAAATTAACTCAAACTCATATTTATCCGCTAAATTTTTTTCCCACTCATCACAAATAGCCTGATAAATCAGGGGGATGTTTTTTTCTTCGTTGTAAGCAGGGATGATGAGGGAAATTAACATTGTTTAATTAGTCGAAAGTTCATAAAGTCCATAAAGTCTATAAAGTCCAAACTTATTTAGTTTAGAGTTTTTATAAATCCTGACAGTACTTTAGAAATTTCCGTTGTTAAATTATTTAATCTTATAAATTCTTCTTGTGAAATATATTTTAACTCAATTGCCAGATAAAGCATTGAACGAACTTCTCCACAAGATCCTTTAGCAATAAATAAAAAATGTTTGAATTCTTTATCTCCTCTTCTCTCAAACCCCTCCGCAATATTATTCATAATTGAAACACTTGCTCTTTGAATTTGATCTTTGAATCCAAAATCCCTACTATCTCTGAATAACCCATAGACGTCTTTTGTTAATTCTCTTAATTTCTGCCAAGCAATAATATCTTCAAATTTATCAATCTTCATAGACTTTTGACTTTAGACTTTATGGACTTTATAGACTTTATGGACTTTACGGACTTTTGACTTTAGACTTTATGGACTTTACGGACTTCTTGTCCCGCGAAGCTTCAGCGAAGTAGGATTGACTTTACGGACTTTATATCCCAGCCACCCTATCACTCCAACACTTCCCACCAAAAAATTATCCACTATGCTTATCAAAGTAGCATGATGTAAGACTGTTGTCAAGGTAATAAACAACGCCCCGATTATAACAATTTTAATAATAAAATATTTTCTCAAGGCCAAGAAAAACATTAACAAAAGATTACTTAAACTGACTAAAAATAACAAAATGGCCATTCGAGGCAATAAATAAGCATACGACACATACCGTTGCCCAATCATTAGTTTAATCACTAGTTCCGGAAACAAAATAAATATTCCGGTAACACTTGCCCCAATCAAAGAAATAATAATCAATCCCTTTAACAGCACTCTTTTATTTTCTTGCCAAGAGTCCTTTATTTTAACCGAGGCAATCAATACTCCCACCACCGAACCAGTTATAAAATAAACTATCCGAGCAATGGTAGCTACTCCGCCATAGAAACCGGCAATCTCCGGAGAAAAATAATGCTTCACAAAAATCATATCCGCCGTATAGAGAAAAGTCACAAAAGCAGTTACCAAAAAAATCAAAATCCCATAACGAAACTCTTCCTTCAGTTTTTTATTGAAAACAACTTTTTCTCTGAGAGATAATTTTAATTCTTTGTGAGTAATTTTGTAAGCATAAAATAAAGAAAAAAAAGTGGTAAGAGTGATGGCACCGATTGCTCCCACCGTCGCCCAGCCCAGCCAAACCAAAAAAACAGCTATTACTAAACGCCCGCCAGCATAAAAAATGCTTACCAAAGAATTTTTTAAAAACTCTTTTTTGCCCTGCAGAAAAAAACGACGAAAAGTCAGAGAAACACTCAAGGGCAAAGACAGGGCTAAAACCCAAAAAGCCCAAACCGAATGAAATTGCAAAAACTTTTTCAAAAACGGTGTTCCGATAATAATACCAACCGTCAAAACCAAACTGGTAATCATCGCTATTTTGTAGAGTTGATTTATCAAGGATAAATTTTCCGAATCACTGTTACTGTTGGCCGTTAGATTAACCACAATGGTTCCAAAAATTCCCAACAAAACTCCGCTTTGTAAAAAAATGGCAATCAAGGCCTGCACTTCACCAAAATCACCCACACTCATCATCCGACTTAAAATCGGATGGTAGGCGTAATTCAAAACAGCCACAATCATTGACCCGGAAAAAAGAATTATATTATGTTTTACAAAATCATCTTTTAATATTTTTTGAATCATGTTTTGGTTTTTAATTTAACTAATCATACATCAAACTACTAAATCTAAAATTCTTGTTAACCCCCTGTGTAAAGAGGGTCAAATTCTCTCGTTACTTTTATTTGTCAACGCAGTTGATGAATAAAAGTAACGAGAGAATTTGGGGGGTTTTTCAGTAGCTACCTGCCCCCCCAAAAAAAATCTTTCATTTAAATAACTTGAAGTCAAAAGTCTATAAAGTCTATAAAGTCAAAAGTGCGTGGGGACTCTATAGACTTTATAGACTTTAAGGACTTTAAGGACTCTTAATTACTTCTTCAAATTTCCATTATACAATGCCGTCGCAAATTAGGTTTCAAACATTGATTATTGAAATTTGAGATTTGAAAATTAGAAATTAAACTAGCCCCGTCCAACGAATATCTAATTTAAGAGGTCTAAAACTACTCTCATAATTATACCCCCTCCCCACTCTCCAGTCAACCAAAAAACTTACAACTCTTATACAATTATACAATCATTCAATTGAATGATTGTATAAAAAAATCCAAAGATAAAACCTCTGGATTTTTTTAAACTTTTTTCGTTATTGGTGTTTTATTTATTTAATCCCTCAACCTCTCAATCTTCATTTTCTCAAGTTTTTTATCTAAATATTTTTGTTGGTCGGGGTCTTTGGTGGTTCCTTTGTAACGTGAAGATTCTAAGAATTTCTCCCATTTATCTGGTTTGTCAGGAATCCTTTCTCCTGTATCATAATCTATTCCTTCATTAACATATAAAACATCTTTACCATTTTCATTCACATATTTTTCATTTTTATTCATTCCAGGTTTAATTTCAATTCCCTTTTCTCGGAAGAATTGGACTACTTTTTGACGCCAATCTACCCCTTCCCAATTTATACCAGTCATACTACTATAAATACTACCCACCGTTGATTCTATTCTATTTTTTATGAACTCCAAATCTTTAGAATAATCCACTCCTCGCTTTAATAATTCATAGCTATATTTCCAATCACCATCCATACTACAACTCCGTAAAACCGATTTAACCATACCTACTTCATCAGTTTTACGCCAGTTCATATCTGCTCCAGCATCTAAGAGAAGTTTAAAGTTTTCAAATCTATTGGTTGCCATGGCTTGCATCAAGGCTACTGAAAACTGTTCATTTGGTATTTCTGCATCCAAATCTTTTCTTTCAATGTGTCCATATTTTAGAATCATTTTTAAATAATCGGGATTTTTGTATTGGGCAGTAGTGTGGATTAAATTCCAATTACTTTTTGTATGCACTTGTAACGGATTAGCTCCTTTTTTTAAAAGATATTTAAACCCAATTCTTTTTTTCTTAGATTCTTTATTCATTACCAAAAGCCAGTAAAGAGGATTTAATCCTGTTTTGCCAACAGTATTAATGTCAACTCCTTCTGCCAGTAATTTATCTATTTTTTTAGTGTCTCCTTTTTTAGCAGCATTACAAAGAGCAACTACTTTTTTATCGGTAAAATAGTTTTTAGCAGAGTATTTTGACATATATATTTTGTAAGGGATAATAATAACCATAGCCATGATTAGTATTACCCAAACAAATTTTGGTATGTTTTTAAGACTCATTAGAATTATTTAATATTTAGAGTGTGTTTTTTAGAGGCCTCAACTAGTTTTATCACTTTAAGTTCAGGTACTTGATCAGGCATAAGCATTTCCCATCTACTACCAAATTTCATTTGATTACCTAGGGCATCTGGGGCTAAAAATCTTATTGTACTATCTTCTTGGACATAAGTTAAAATTTCTCCTCGGTGAACATAGTTTGTTATGTTGGAAAAATTATGATTTTTAATTTCATCTTCAGAAACACGTGCATTTCGTAAGGTTCTATTATTGACTCCTGCGGCATTAAAAGTGGTGGTTTTTGCTTTGGTAATCGCTCCGGATAAAGCAGCCAACCCTCCACCAAGAGAATGTCCAACAAACGACACTTTTTGTCCATCTATTTCTCCATTTTGTATTTTATCCTCTATTGCATATGCTATAGCTCTTGCCTCCTGATATTGTTTCATATCAAATCCTAATCCTTGCCCAAAGTTAGTCACCCAATCTTTTAAACTGGTAACTTTAGTTCCAGCATAAGCAATTGTCAATTCTCCAGTTAGGTCATTGATATATACTCCAGCTAAAAATCCACTTTTATCATCTCTTAACATTTCCGGAGTTAATCCATATTTTTGCAACTCATTCCTATCGGTTATTTTTCTTACTCCATCCGGAAGAGTAACATCTTTGTCTCCGTAAACATCTTCTGCTATTTTAGCAGATGGCTTAGCCTCCTCCGCCAAAGGATTACCAACGAAATAATTTTTGATTTTTGTTTCAGCACTACTAAGTATATCTTGTTCTATTTTATTAATTCTATTATACCATTCTCCAACAAAATTACCAACAGCAAAGAAGGGAGTAGCGGTTGTTTCAGCTAATTTTATTACTGAATCTTTATTTTTATAAGCATCATAACCTAATTTTGTTCCCCAGCCAATTCCTCCAATGGCAGTTACTGGTGACGAAATAAATTTAGCTACATTCCAAGCACTATGTAAAATAGATTTAATTGGATGTGCCTTAAAATTATTCAAAGCACTTTTTGCTAAATCCTTAACCTTACTCCACCAGCTTTTTTTGATGGTTGCTGGGGTTGAGGAGTGGCTTGCAAAGGATAAATAATCTGACCAACGAGGCTTAGGCGGGGTATGAGAATACCCTCCTACCTCGGAATAAAATCCGGAGTAACCGTTTCCATTGGCATCAAACCAGGTATGTTCTTTAATCGCTGCTTGGTGTTCTGCCTCGGCTTTTTTCCAGGCGTTTAATCTAGCATAGTAAGCACTTCTTTGAGCGTCTCTTCTTCTCTTTTCTTCTTCCCGTCTTTTCTTCGCTTTCTTCTCTGCTTTCTTGTAGGCCTTCTTAGCTTTCTTCTTGAGTTTTTTAAGAGATTTTTTAAGTTTATCTAAAGCTCCTAATCCAACGGAAAAGTTAAGTCCAAAGGAAGAAGCTAAACTAGCAGAAGAAACTGTGGCCGGAACAAAAGATAGATAAGAATCTAAATCAGAATTATCTGTTCTGGCTATTTGATCATAATCTAATCTTGCCTCGGCTAGTTTTAGTCTATCTTGATAATAACTCTTTTCTGTTTGAGCTTGTTTAATTAATTCGTTTTTAAAATTACTGGCTTCTTTTAGAGAAGCTTGATATTCTCTTTGGGCCTGTTGTTGTTCTTGAATTAAAAAACTAAATTGTTCTTCGTATTGCTTAAGGATGTTTTTAGCAGAAT
>WGDO01000012.1 GCA_015493225.1 Patescibacteria group bacterium | reverse complement strand
CATAAAGGCTGCTTGTTCAATCATTTCTATATCCAACATTCCCATAACAGTATTTTTAGCATTATGCCATTGTCTAGAACAACTTTTACATCTATACATTTGGAACTTTTTAAGTTTCCAGCCAAGTTTAGTAAATATTTGAAGGTGCTTAGACCCAGATTTAATAACTGACTGGGAACCACATCTGGGACATAATTTTTTTTAGGAATAACCATGGTAAAAAGTTAAAATTTAGTGTTTTTTACTTTTGAAAGTAAAAACATCTCTATTTTACCCTAAGGTTAGCTTAAAATCAATGTTTTGAAACTACTAATTGGTTACCAGTGCCTGAAATTGAGTAATTGTTTAGGATTTAGGATTTATTATTTAGAATTTGTCATCAAATCTCACTCCCCTTGTTCATCTTTTGGCGTTGGCGGATTAGTAACAAATTCATCCTCCGGTGGTTGCTGGTGAACATCCAAGGATTTAAAGGAGGCATACTCTTCATCAAAATATAACATTGCTCGTCCAACGGGACCATTTCTGTGCTTGGCAATATGTACCTCAACAATGTTTGTGTTTTCTGTATCTGGGTTTTCTCGGTCTTCTCGATATAAAAACATTACTACGTCAGCATCCTGCTCGATGGAACCAGATTCTCGCAAATCGGATAGCTTAGGAATCTGTGGACTTCTACTTTCCACAGCACGGGATAACTGAGATAGGGCTAGAATTGGTACATTAAGTTCTTTGGCTAAATTTTTCAAGCCTCTAGAGATTTCCGAAATTTCATTAACCCTATTCTCTTGAGCCTTATTCCCCCGCCCTTCCATTAATTGTAAATAATCTATAATAAGCATTCCCAATCCATGCTCCGCCTGAAATCTCCTAGCCATGGCCCGCATTTCCATAATATTAGCGGTGGCAGAATCATCAATGTAAATCGGTGCTTCTGACAAAACACCCATGGAATCACCGATCTTTTGAAAATCATCACTGTCCTCTTGCAAATTACCAGTACGCAAACCCCACAAACTCACTCGGGCTTCCGCCGACAACATCCTATCCACTAATTGGTCCGAGGACATCTCCAAAGAGAAAATCATCACTGGCTCCTTAGAACGCAGGGCGGCTTGACGAGCAATGTCTAAAGCAAAGGATGTTTTACCAATAGAAGGACGAGCAGCTAGAATAATTAGGTCTGATTTTTGAAAACCGGAAAGAATTTTATCCAGGTCAGGATAACCGCTCTCAATCCCTCTAAATTTATCTTTGTTACGATGTATTTCATCAATACGATTAAATGCTCCTTCTAGTAAACTACTAATAGAGGTAAACCCTTGTTTTACAGTACTTTGAGAGACTGCAAATAGCTTTTTTTCGGCGTGGTCCATAATTTCATCCACTGGCATTTCTTCATCATAACCCATCTGAACTAAATCAGAAGCAGTTTGAATCAGCCTTCTTAGGTTAGCCTTATTTTTAACAATTTTAGCATAGGAGTCTACATTGGAAGCGGTAGGCACGGCATTGATTAACTCTGTCAGTCTTCCTCGACCACCGATTTGTTTCAATAGCTTTTTTTCTTTCAACTTAGAACTTACATTTAAAATATCCAACGGTGATTGCTCGTTATATAATTCCAAAAGAACTTCATAGATAGCCCCATTATGATCATTGTAAAAATCTTCCGGATGCACAATATCCACTACTTTTACGATGGCATCTTTATCCATCATCAAAGAACCCAGAACTGATTCTTCTGCCTCGTCATTGTGGGGAGGAATTTTTAAAGAAGATTCTTGATACAAAGAAGTCTTAGCACTTTTTGTCGGCGCAATTGATTTAGATTTATTTATTTTATTTGATTGGGTTGTTTTTACAGTCATAAACGCTTCGCGAAATTTTAAATTTTAAATTTTAAATGAATGTTCTAATGTTTAATTTTGAATTTTCTACTTCTACAAATTAATTTATTTCCTATTTAGGGATAATGAATCTACTACAAATTTACGACTATATAAATATTAAGCGATAAACGGAAAGTTGTAAATCATAAATTAAAAATAGCGAACGCAGTGAGCTATTCGTATATTTGTAATTGATTTGTAATTTCGTAGGGGCCGAAAATTGAAGGCAACGCTTTTATTATACCCCACAATCCCATCTCCCACAACAAAAATTACTGACAGTTTATGCAGATATTATTAACATTTTTATTTGAAAATTGCATCTAAGATTGGTTGCCTATCGACAAACCATTGATGTTTCTGATAGTCATAAAATTTCGTGTCAGAGTTAATAGCAAAATGTATTTTATTTCTTCTTAATTCCCCACTAACAAATTTTAGATAAATCTTTTTTACTTTTCATTTAACACAGAATTATATTTATAAATTTTTACTAAATTTAATTTTCATTATCTTGTGATGTTTTCTTACCATTATTTAAAAGTTTCTTTACTTCTCGATCAAAATTAGAGATGTACTTTTTATCATTTTCTATTCTATATTTTTCATACTCAGCTTTTGCTTTTTCTATCGCTTTTTTGTGACTTACTTTTCCGCTATTTTGTAAAATTTGTTTATCTGCTCCCTTTAGGAAAAACTCCAGCTTATCAATCCAATCTTTCATTCTCATCGGTTTTTTATTAATCGCCTGCAATTCAGCAAAATCAAGATACATTGAAACAATTAAATTCAATTCATTAAGTTCTTTTTCGGAAAGATAATTTTTTGCAATCTCGATATCTCCTGTTGTGATATATTTTCCTTTAAAATTAGTCAATCCTAGAAATGGTTTTGTGCTATCCACTCGTTCATCAATTAATTCCGCAGCAGTTTTTCCGTATACAGCAAAATGCATTTTATTTTGCACAGTAGCAAAAAATTGTTTGGTAAGTTTATCATCTTTTTTGTAATCAATACTGGTAGCATAAATATCAGTCACTTTTTGATAAAAATTTCTTTCGCTACTTCGAATATCTCTTACTCTTTGCAAAAGTTCTTCAAAATACCGAGATTTCGCCCCCTCTTGCTTTAATCGGTCATCATCCATAGTAAAACCTTTTACAATGTACTCATGAATTCGTTTGGTCGCCCACTGTCGAAACCGTGTTCCTTGTTGAGATTTGACACGATAACCAACGGAAATTATTACATCAAGATTATAATAATTTGTTATTTTGCTTTGAGTTTTTCCTTTTATAGCACCGTGCTTTGTGGTATGTCGGAATTTCCGACATACCACTTTTTCATCAAGTTCTTCCTCTTGAAAAATATTTTTAATATGTTCGGTAATTGTTGAACGTCCCTTACCAAAAAGCATAGCTATTTGTTCCTGCGTAAGCCAGACTGTTTCATCTTCCAACTTCACCTGAAGTTTAGTTTGCCCATCATCACTTTGATAGATAATAAAGTTATCAGAAACTATATCTCCACTTTTTGATTCTGCTATTTTTGCCATAGATTTATTTTATTCATTTTCTATTATCCTTATCCTTAACTATTTCCAACCTATCTATTCCATAATTATATATTTCATTAGCCACTCAATTTCCCATATAGACCCACTTCAGCAAAGTCTCAAACTGCTTTTTTGTAAAATTTATTTTCATTATGTTAATTGTTAATAATTTTTTTATAAAAATTATATTGATTAATAATTTTTTCTTCAATTTCCTTTCGCAATTTAATCATTTTACTATTACTACACCCTATTTTATTTTGCACAGTTTCAGGACCCCTAATTTTAAAATATTCTATAAATAAATCTTGCAAATCTTTATTTACATAGGCAAAATTAGCATTAACAAAATTAAAAAATTCGATCTCTTCAAAAATCAAATTGACAGATTGTTTACCATTGCCCATAAAAAAACTATGAAATTCTCCGCAATTCTCTTTATTGTGAACAACATCATCGATTTTAATACTAAAATTTTCCCGGATCATCACAAACGCATATGTTATATTATAAAAATTACGTAATTTTTCTCTAGCATCTTTTTTCTTTTTTTGCATTTTTGGAATAATCCACACTATAATAGTGACCGTTAAAAACATGCTAACAAAAGGTCCTAAAATATCTTGATTTTCTAAAAATGTTTTCATCTCACTTGTCATATTATTCATCTTTTTACACTTATTATTTCAAAACTACACTAAAATAACTTCATGTAATATTATTAATATTTACCCTTGAGTATAGACCAATCATCTTTAATACAATACTGCATTAAAGCGTACCACACTTGTTTATCCGACAACAATAAGCCATCAGCATTTTTTGCTTTAATATTTTTTATTTTACCATCAGAAATTTCTATTTTATATTTATATTGGCCAATGTCTATATTAGAAATAACTTTATCTATATTTAACTCTATTCCCTTAATCATTCGAAGTAAATAACCATTCATTTCACTAAGCCTAAATTCTGTACTATTATCATTATTTATTACCCTGTCAAACAATAAAAGAACATCCTCATTACTACCAAGTATTCCCTTTAACACTTTTGCAACAATTCTAAATGATTGCACTATTCCATGTTCTCTAGTAGGATTAATGCGTGTATGAATCTCATCATATACACCACTCCTTATAGCATCATTCTGAAAATCAACCGGTTTTAATATTTGCCGTAATGTTATCTGATATTGTTGAGGCAACGTAAGGGCATCTTCTACAATTAATAAAAATATCATATGCAAATAAGTTGATGGTTGAGTAAGTAAACCATGTTTTACAATGTATTCATCCTCTGTTTTATACCTACTAATAATTTCTGTAATTGCACTGCTGACAACATCCACATTATTAAACTCATATGGATGACTACAATAAAACTTATCTATATATGCATTAAAATCAGCATCGGCTCCATACTTATGATGAAATATACTCCTTATATTATTATAATCACACACCAAAATAATTTTATCAAACCCAAATTTATTTTCCACTTCATTGTTTTCTTCATCATGATGTGCAGAAAAAATATTAAAAATACGAAATATGTGTTCTGGATCAATACGATCAAGATCATCTAAAATCAAAACACTTTTTTGCTTTTTTCCTTTTTGTAGTTTTATTTTATCTTTTAGTATCTGACTAAAATAATCGGTTTCAGAGATATTCTTTTGACCAACTTCTTTGATATATTCTTCTACAATGCCTTTTTCACCTTTTTTATATTTATTTGCAAATTCTTGAAATTGTTTATCAAATTTAAGCATACTTTGCAATGGTTTTCCTAAGGTTTTACCAACCTCAAATATATTTAAAATTGACAATGCTGAATCTAAAAATGAATTAACTGAGCCAGCTTGTTTCATATATTCAACTAATATTTTTAACTTATTTTCATCATTTTCTTTAAACAACTTATCATTTTTATTTAACAAACTAATCAAAATATCATATTTCATTAATTCAATTATGTCTTGACTACTAGAAATTTGATAATTAACTGGATATAAATGATACACGTCATAATTATCTTGTTTTGCCTTAAAAAATTCATTCAAGAAAAATGTTTTTCCTGTCCCAAACTTTCCTGAAAAAAGAATTCTTTTATTACTCTTTAAATGTTCGTCAAATTTATCAAAAATACCCTCAACTGGAATATAAATTTTATCTAACACTTTTTCTACTTTATCATTGTTACTTGTCATAATTTTACACCATCTTAAGATTTATGCTTTTTGTCAAATTGATTTTATCGCTGTCGTTTAGTGCGGAGTCAAAGCAGACAAAAATGTCGTTTTCGTTTAGGTTTAGTTTTTCGACCTTTTCTGGGTTAATCTTTTTGCCAAAATCTATAATTATTTTCTGTCGTTGTCTTTAATTTCACAAATATCATCTTCGTGTGAAATTTTGGAAAAAAGTGCAAAACCATACACAAATTTTAATTATCATTTACTCTTCAAGTATACTCTTTACCACCTCCTAAATCAAGGTTAATATGGCTGTTTTAGGGTTATTTTTTCCGGATTTCTTTACTTCCCAATTTCCAAATCAACGATTCGGCCTTGGATGGAGCGGTGGCCGTTCCAGATGTTTTCTTCGAGGGTGTAAACGATGTTTATTCTGTTGCCGGGTTGAAGATTTTCTTGTTTTTTGTTTGATTTGAATATCTCCAGATTATTTTTATAATTAAAAGTGATGAGTTCTAGGCTTCTGGCGCCATCTTTGGAGTCAGTTACCCACATTTTTAAATGCTGTTGGTCGGCGCCGAGATAGGCAATTTTTTGAATAACGATATTCTCCGAAATAAATTTTGGCTTTTTATTTCCTTGCCCAAACGGCTCCATTAGCATCAATTCATCTAATAG
Organism: Patescibacteria group bacterium; assembly: GCA_015493225.1. GTDB lineage: Bacteria > Patescibacteriota > Minisyncoccia > Moranbacterales > DUUL01 > S145-42. The sequence continues at coordinate 46,578 of WGDO01000012.1, read as the reverse complement.
TTTTTCATTGATATTATTTATTTTTATTTTTTCATCAATATCAATACTCTTTTTAACATCACCTAACTTTTTGCTCTCAACTAATTTTGTAAATCGCTTTTTAAATTCCACAAAATTTTCTTTTTTGACCGTTAGTCCAGCGGCCTGGGAATGCCCGCCAAAGGCTTCCAATAAATCCTTTAACTCTGTTAACGCCTCCATTAAATGAAAAGCTGGTACGGAACGACATGAGCCTTTAAAAACTCCTTCTTTCTCCTGGAGGACGATGCAAGGACGATTATACTTATCGGCTACTCTCCCCGCGGCCAAACCAACTACACCCAATCGCCAATGCTCAGATGATTCAATAACTACCGCTGGTAAATTATCTTTGTCCAATTTATTTTCTACCTCTTTAATAATTTCCTGAGTTACTTTTTGACGGTGTTTATTCTGGGCCTCAATATCCAAAGCTAAAGTTCTAGCTCCCACCCTGTCATCTTCTTTTTTAATCAACAGCTCATAGGCAGCACTGGCATGATCCATTCGACCGGCGGCATTGATACGTGGAGCAATTTGAAAACCAATCTGTTCTCCCGTCGGTAATTGAGAGGGACTAATTTTAACACGCCCTACTTCAAATAGTTGTTTCAACCCCGTGCGACGAGTACGTGCCAAAACAACTAACCCAAATTTAGTCAGGGTTCTATTCTCTCCTAACAATGGTACACAATCTGCCACGTTACCAATGGCCACTAAATCCAATAGCCACTTCAATTGTTCTAAGTCATAGTTTTTAACTTTTTGAGCAATGGCTTCAATAAATTTAAAAGTTACGCCCACTCCTGCTAACATTTTTTCTGGATACTTATCTTTCGGTTTTTTGGGATTAATTACCGCCACTGCCCGGGGAATTTGCTCCGGAACAAAATGATGATCGGTTATAATTATATCTAAATTTTTCTGCCGAGCATATTCAACTTCTTTCGCTCCGGTAATTCCACAATCAACGGTGATAATCAAATCAGCTTTTTGCTCTAGAATATAGTCAATGGCTTTATTGTTTAAACCATAGCCCTCTTTATTTCTATCTGGTAGGTAGGTAAAGGACTTGATGCCGATTTGTTGAAAAAAATCATGTAAAATAGTAGAAGACGTAATACCATCAACATCATAATCACCATAAATACAAACTAGTTCTTTATTTTTTTTAGCCCGTAAAACTCTTGCCACTGCCTTTTCCATATCGCTCAGTAAATTTGGGTCATAGGTGTTTTGATCATAGTCGGGGTATAAAAATTCTTTTTTCTTTTCTTCAGTATCAACACCCCTTTTTAATAAAATATCTTCAGTTGTTTTTTCCAGCTCCGGAAATAATCTCTCTGATTTATTGTTTTCCTGTGTTTTTCCCTCTTTTCTTATTTTCCAATTTTCTTTCATAAATATAAATGTTTAAATTTAAACTATTGTGGTCTCTGCAAACCTATTTATCTCCCGCTCAAGGATGACAAATCTGCTACATAGCGAACGCAGTGAGTAATTCGTAGATTCGTAATTAATTTGTATTTTCGTAGGGGCCGTAAACTCGTAATAATTAAAGATATTCCTTTCCACAGTTCGGACACACAATTTTAGCTGTTAAATCCTTGCCCTTATAAGCTTTAATTCTCACTGCTAAGGGACTTCCACAATTGGTACATTGAAAATTACTGTTGAGATGAAAATCTTCAATAAATTGCTGAGCGTCTAAGGCGTAGGGATCAACCTGCAAATCATACTCCCCCTGTTGCATCGCTCGGGCTACTTTTTGCACAATTTCCGCTGGAGAAGCCGCTCCTTTGGCAATAAAATCCTGAGCCCCGGCATCCAGAGCTGCTTGTTTATCTTCCCGACTAATTAAATTAGCATAAATAACCACTGGAACATCTTTCAAAAATTCATTATCTTTTTTTGTTTTCAAAAATTCCCAACCATCAATTCGAGGCATAGTTAAATCAGTCAAAACAACGCTAATGTCTGGCTGATTATTAGCTTTAGCAAAACCCTCGGCGCCATCACGGGCCTCCAGCACATCAAAATCATTTTCTTTAAAAATTTCCACTAACATACTACGCGTTTGGTCATCTGGTTGAATGATTAAAATTTTATTATTATTGTCTATATCTATGGCCATAAATTTATTTTAATTTATCTAAGGTTATTTTTGACAACTCTTTATTCATCAAACTTTCTGGATACTATTTTCGAACGCATGTTTGACACTCTCTTTAATTACAAAGAGTCAAACATCAGGTAGAAAATAGTATCCAGAAAGTTTGATGAAGCGCTTAGAGTACATTTTACATATAAATACCCTTGGATAAATTTTTATTTAATTATTTTAAAGTCTACAATTACTGGCTGTTTATTTTTGTAAAAAAACATTGGATTAATATCAATCTCTTTGATGTCTGTATTTTCTTGCCCCAATTTAAACAATCGCAAAGCCTGATCTATTAAATCATTTTCAGAAATTTTTTCTTTCTGTAAAATTTTTAATAATTTACTATTTTCCAATTTAAATCTAATCTGAGCTTCGCTAACTTCATTCACAAATAATATTTTTTCATCCAGAATTTCCGTAATAATTCCTCCTAGCCCAATAACCAAAACTAGTCCAAATGACTCATCCCTTTTTAATCCTAATATAATTTCCAAACCGCTGGAAACCTGATGTTGCACTAAAACTTTTTCTCCTGGGAAATCTTTTTGGAATCGAGAAAATTCAATTTGGGCTTCTGCCAAAGTTTCCAAACCAACCACTACTCCATTGTGAGCATTTTTGTGAATAATGTTTGGACTATCCACTTTCATTACCACAGGCAATCCAATTTTCTTCACTGCTTCCTCCAGTTCCCGAGAAGTGTTTGGATATTCTGCTCCCAAAATATTAAGATTATATTTTAGAGCAATTTGTATTGTGTCTTGATAGCTTAATAATTTCCCCATTGTCTTGCTACTTTGTAGGTTCTCTTTGTCTTTTGAATTATCTTTATTTTTTTGTGCTAATTTTGGAGTCATTAAATTTAAAGCCCTGGTTACCATAACTGGAAAAGTAAAGCTATTAAAACCTGCTTGACGGCATATCTTACTGGCCGACCTCTCCGCTTCTCCTCCAATGACAATGGGGAAAATTGGAAATGCTGACTCTTGATTAGCCTTGATAATTACTTCTGTAATTTCTTTTATGGGTGTTTGAGACTGGGGAGTAATCAAAGCCAACACTCCATCAACTCTCGGCATTGTCTGCAACTTTTGCAATATGCTGTCATAACGATCTTCTAAAGCATCTCCCAAAAGGTCAATGGGGTTGTTGACAGAACTTTCTTTCGGTAATAGGTTTTTTAATTCTCTCTTCTCTTCTTTCGTAAATTCTCGTAAGGCTAATTTACTATTTTCAATTAAATCGGTAGTAATTACTCCTGGGCCACCAGCATTGGTTACAATAACTAAATTTTGCCCAGAGGAAGTAGTTTTGAAATTATTAAAAATTTGTAAGATAGTAACGAAATCTTCTAAATTATCAACTTGGATTGCCCCACTGTCTTTAATGACTTCCTCGATAACAGCTGATTCTCCAGCCATGGAACCAGTGTGGGATTGAATGGCTTGCTGAGTACGAGTTGTATTGCCTGCTTTAATAATTATCACTGGCTTTTTTACTTCTGTTAATTTCTTTTGAAATTCTTTCCCCTGGCTAATACTTTCTAAATACAGAGCAATAATTTTAGTGTTGGGGTCTTGGTTGTAATAGTCTAATAACTCAACTTCATTAATATCAATTTTATTTCCCAAAGAAGCGATTAGGGAAAAACCAAATTGCTCTTTTTCGGCGATGTCAATCATCGCCGTGATGAAGGCTCCGGACTGAGAAATTAAACCTATTTTACCAACGGCAACTTCTTTCTTAGCAAAACTTAAATTAATATTTTCGGTGGCATTAATAACTCCTAGGCAATTCGGCCCAAGAATATTTAAATTATATTCTTTGATTAATTTTTGCATTTCCTCCTTGCGAGCTATGCCTTCGGGACCAGCCTCACCAAAACCGGCAGCAATAATTATAAAATTACTAACTGATTCTTCTTTGCTGGCGCCCTCTTGAATAACTTGATTAACAAATTTTGCTGGGACAGCAATGACTGCTAAATCTATCTTTTCTTTGATATCCGCCAAAGATTTATAGACAGTTAATCCATCAATTTCTCCACCCTTGGGGTTGACAGGAAATATCTTTACACCCCCTGTGCCTGTCCCGCGAAGCTTCTTATCCCTCGTAACTTTAGCGAAGTGGGATAGCAGAGTAGGATTGACTTTTGACTTTGGACTTTGGACTTTTGACTTAATATTTTTAATTAAAATATTGCCAATTTTACCAGCTGTTGCCGACGCTCCAACTATGGCTACTTTTTGAGGTTTAAATATTTTTTCCATTTGTTTTTATATTAATCAAAATAAGTCATCTAAAATAAATTGCTAAATTTCTTTATTCATAGAGTTTTTCGGGCGTTATTTTCGGACGCATGCTTGACGCTTAAAAATAAAGAGAAGTCAAACATCAGGTAGAAAATAACGCCCGAAAAGCTCGATGAGAAGCTTGATACACAAGTTTACTTTAGATAAGTTCAAACTATCTCTATTATACTATTTTACAAACTTAAAATCAAATAAAAAATAACATATTTTTTATCAAAAAGTCGTGGCTTCGCCACGACTTTTGCCAATCGCTAATTACCAGTTACTGATTACCAATTACTGGCTATTGGTTACTATTTTGTTGTATCTACAATTTCTCCTTTTTTAGCATTAGTAGCTACAGAACGAACCCCACAACTAGCACCACGCTTAGTGGCATACATTTGACTTTGACCAATTACTTGATTGTTTTTGGCCTTAAGCACAAAATGAGCTTTACCATTTTTAGCTTCTTTAATTTCAAACAATTCTTTGTCTTGACTATTTTTTGCTACTGAAGCAATTCCATTTTTACAAGCTGCTTTAGTTTTATAGCCTTCAGAAGAAAGGATTGGTTCTTTATTCTTCGCAATCAAACGAAAACGAAACTCCCCTGCTTTGTCTTTGTAAATTTCAAACATAAATTTACTTTTATTTATTAATTATATTTTTAGTATAACATCTTTTCTAAAAATAACAACACTTTCTCTGGAGCAAATTTATTTTTTTAACAATTCTCGAAATTCTTCCTCGGAAATTATGAGCACGTTGAGTTGCTGAGCCTTGGTAAATTTACTACCAGCTTTTGAGCCAGTTAAAAGATAGTCAACATTTTTAGAAATGGCCGACAAAACTTTTCCACCATTTTCTTTAATAAGTTTTTTAGCTTCATCCCTGGTAAGGTTTGGTAGCTTACCAGTTAAGACGAAGGTTTTATCTTTTAATTTTAGTTGGTTGGAATCTTCTTCATCTCGAATAGCCACACTATCAGCAGTAAATTTTACTCCCAACCTTGTTAGCTCTTTTAGGGTTTTGATATTTTGCTCACTGTTAAACCAATGCCAAACACTTTCGGCCATTCTTTCCCCCAAGCCATGAATGTTTAGTAAATCTTCTTTTTTTATTTTTTGAAAATATTCTGCTACCTCTTCTGGGGTACTAATTCGTTTCAATTGATATTTTTTAAAAAATAAAGGAGATTGCTTGGTGAAAATTTCTTTGACAATTAATTCAGCACTCTCCTCTCCCAGATGACGAATTCCCAGAGCAAAAAGAAAATTATTAATGGCCACTATTTTTGATTTTTCAATGGCCTCCACTAAATTCTTAGCAGACTTATCTGCAAATCTTTCCAGGGGTAATAAATCTTCTTCTTTTAAACGAAAAATATCTACTGCCGAAAATATCAAACCTTCTTCCATCAAAGCCTCAATAATTTTGTGTCCCAGCCCATCAATATTAAATCCTTTCTTGGCGACAAAATGCCTTAATTTTTCCTTTTCAATAGCCAAACAATTTTCATTATCACAGTAATAGGCGGCGCTGGTACCTTTTTTTGAATCTAGAATTTTTTCTCTTTTTACTTCCCCTTCACACATGGGACACTTTTTAGGCATTCGCCAAATGTTTTCTTCCCCAGTCCGCATTTTTTTGATTGACTCTATTACTTCTGGAATAACATCTCCCGCCTTATGAATAACCACTGTATCACCAATGCGAATATCTTTTCTTTTTATTTCTCCCTCATTGTGAAGAGTAGCCCTAGCGACCACCGAACCGGCGATACTTACTGGCTCCAGGACTGCCACTGGGGTCAATACACCTGTTCGTCCCACCTGTAATTTAATATCCTTAATTACACTGGTTGTTTTTTCAGTGGGAAATTTATAGGCAATGGAAAATCGCGGAGATTTACCAGTGTATCCTAAAATGTCTTGTATTTTTTTGGAATTTATTTTGAGAACCAAGCCATCAATGCCATACTCTTGATTATTTCTTTTGTCCTGCCATTCTTCATACATTTTTTGAACATCATTCAATCCCTGACAAATTTTAAATTCCTGATTAACCTTAAAACCTAATTCTGTGAGAAACTTTAATTCTTCATTTTGTTGAGGTGGAAAAATAACTTCTTTTCCCTGAATTACTTGGCCTTCTTCCAACCAATTTAAGTCATAGATAAACGAATCTAGTTTTCGGGAAGCAGCAATTTTTGGATTTAGCTGTCTGATTGAGCCGGCGGCGGCATTTCGGGAATTAGCTAGTTCTGGCTCGCCCTGAGCTTTTCTTTCTCTATTTAATCTTTTCAATTCCGAAGCGGATAGCCAACACTCTCCCACGGTGGTTAAAGTTAAAGATTGATTTAATTTCAAAGGAATACTTTGGATTGTTTTAATATTTTCCGTAACATCCTCCCCGATAATTCCATCTCCCCTGGTTACTCCCTGGACTAATAATCCTTTTTCATATTCCAATATAATTTTTAGACCATCTATTTTTAACTCCACAGTATAATTTTTCAATTCTTTTTTTAGAGATTTATATTCTTCTCTCGATACTTGCTTGGCCAAAATTTTCTCATTACGTTCTTCCCAATCTTTTAGTTCACCTAAAGAAAAAGCATCATTCAATGACCACTGTCGTAAACGATGTTTTACTTTATGAAATTTATCCAAAGGTTTTCCACCAACTCTTTGGCTGGGAGAATCGGGAGTTTGTAATTCCGGGTATTGTTTTTCCAACTTTCGCAATTCTTCCATCAAAGAATCATAAACAACATCCGTCACCGTCGGATCGTCCAAAACATGATATCGATACCGATAATCATCAATGGTTTTTCTTAATTTTTCTACTCTGATTTTTATTTTTTTATCTATCATTTATCCATCTACTATTTATTTGTAAATTTATAATCACCCATATAATCACCAAACAACCATTTCCAAATCGGGATTACTTTTATTTTTTTTGCTGATTGTATTCAGTAATTTTACAAGCTATTACTGATTGTATTCAGTAATTTTACTATTGATATTTTGCCACTTTTTTACACACATCAACTAAATTATAGATACCTGGTCGCTCGAAAACCAAAATTACCACTTAGTTTTATTCTAACAGATTTTTAGCTGCTTTATCAAAATCAGATTCATAAAGCTTGTCTTGAATTGGACGATATTTTTCAAATCTTTAAAATACTGGGGACTCAGATACGCTCCATTTTTTAACCTTTCATTATCCAAGACATACCCTTTAATCGTAAAATCCTTTAGAACACCCGTCGCCCATTTTCTAAATTCCGAATCTTTTTGGGAATTTATCTTATAACCTAAGTGAATAATTACTTCTAAGGAATAATGTTCTATTTCTCGAGAAACTGCTCTATTTCTTTCTTTTCGAACTATTAGGAATTTCCTAATAGTTGTTTTTTTGTCAATTTCATTGTTAGTAAAAAGATTTTTCAAATGTTCATTAACAGTTGCAATATTTACATCAAAAAGTTTCGCAATTAATTTTTGCGTCAACCAAACATTTTCATCCTCAACCCTAACCTCAATCCCATCTTCTCCAGCCTGTGAAGTAAATATCAAAAATTCCGCTGTTGAATTTCTAATTGTTAATTGCTTATTTTTTGACATTTTTTAATTAATTTTATCTGCTTGTTTTATAGCCGCCTGGCTGTTTGGTGGGTAGTAATTAGTAGATGGTAGATAATTTTAATTTTAAATTTGCGATTTTTAATTTCATCTCTAAACGGGAGATAAAAATTTTCAATATTCAAATTTTAAATTTATAAAATGATTTCACAATTTATTTAAAGGAATCTATATAGGAAGAGTTATAATGAGTTTTTAAATTGAGGTATTTTAAATTGAATTTAAATTTAAAATTTTAAATTTAAAATTTAAATGCAAAATATTTGTATATTTGTAAATTCGTACTTGATTTGTAGATTCGTAGGGCTAAAAATTCGTAAATTACAATCCATCATAATCACGCATCACCAATTGCGCTTCGATTTGTTTGATTACTTCAATAACTACGGAGACCACAATCAAAACTCCTGTTCCACCAATAGTTAAAGTCTGAATACCAGTCATTCCTTGAACAATAAATGGCAAAACGGCAATAAGACCTAGAAATAAAGCTCCGGATAAAGTTATTCTATTGGTAAGATAATTTAAATATTCTACGGTTGGCTCACCGGGACGAATGTTAGCAATAAAACCACCCTGTCTCTGTAAATTCTCTGCAACACTCTTAGGGTCAAAAGTAACAGCTGTGTAGAAAAAGGTAAAGGCCACTACTAAAATAAAATAAATTATCCCATAGTATAGCTGATTGGCAAAAAAGTCAGCTACCTTACCAGCAATGTTAGCCACGGCCGGATTGCTAACGTTGGCAAGAACTCCGGTAATCATTCGGGGAAATAACATAATAGACATGGCAAAAATAATTGGAATAACTCCAGCTTGATTCACTTTTAATGGCAGATGTGATTCCACGCTACCACCGGCACCATCGCCAGTTCGCATTCGCCGAGCAAAAGTGATTGGAATATTTCTCGTACCCTCATTACTAATAACAATGGTTGCCACTGTTAAAATGCTTAGAACCAAGAAACCAATATATAATAGAGCTTGGGTTGGATCCCAGGTGGCAATAATTTGTTGAACGGCTGTGGGAAGAGCAATAACAATTCCGGCAAAAATTAAAATAGAAACACCGTTACCAATTCCTTTTTCTGTAATTAACTCGCCTAGCCACATTAGGAAGATTGTTCCAGCGGTGGCGGTAACAATAATCATTAGATAATTAAAAGCAGTTAGATCACCCATCATATGTTGACTCTTCAGAAGAGCAACCATTCCAAAGGCCTGGATAGCTGCTAAGGGCACTGTTAAATAACGAGTAATCATATTGAATTTTTGTCGGCCGGCTTCTCCCTCTTCTTTATTCATTTGGTCTAGTTTAGGAAAAATCATTGTCATCAATTGCATAATAATTGAAGCGGTGATGTAAGGACCGACTCCCAGCATCACAATGGAAATGTTTTTTAAACCTCCTCCGGAAAACATATTCAGAAAATTAAATAATTGATTTCCACTAAAAAAGTCCTTGATTTGGGAAGCGTCTACTCCTGGGATGGGAATGTTGGCTGCCAAACGATAGACTATTAAAACACCAAAAATAAATAGGATTTTATTTCGCAAATCCTTAATCTTAAAAATTCTTACTAACTTATCAAACATATTGTTATTATTTTATATTTAAACACCTAAAACAATTTCAGGAATAATCCTGAAATATATTAAATTTGTGAAATTATTTCCAATTTCAAGTATGTTCTTATTTTAATATAAATAAGGAGTAATGTCAATTTTAATTTGGTTTTTTCATAAACATTGCTTATATAAACCACCCCAAAAAAAATATTAAAAAAGGCATCGCAAAATTTGATTCTACGGCGCCTTTCCTGATACACATATATTCATCTTTAATCAGTTTTACCGATTAAGGATATATATATCAGAGTTGAGGTTAGTATTCAATCAATTAGCCGGACCAATCAGAAAATCAATAAAATAATGTGATACATCCGGGTATTTCCAGCTTCCGATTGTTTCACAACTTCCGGCTCCACCTGGAAAATAAATGGCTGACTTATTATTCAGTGATTCAGCCAATAGTAAGCCATTGTAAATCTTCTCACAAGCCTGGGGAGTAATACCGGCTTCAGTTGAATTAAGAGAGCAGAGATACCAGGTGCCATAACCAATATCAGCTGAGACTGTTCCACTCTGTAATGACATTGAAACATGTGGTTTGCCAACGCAGGCAAATGCCAAAACCGAGTTTACGGAGATTGCAATAAAACCCATTGCCAATAATACTACCACAATACTTTTTTTCATTTTATTATCTCCTGATATTGAATTAATCAACCCACTTCTGATTAAGAATAAACATAATCTGAGCGGGACTTAAGGTGCTTTGAGTCGGGGTTGGATTATACTGGTTATCCGGATTTTCTACGATATTTATTTTAACCTGCTCATCATTATCCCCTTCCGAAGAAAAGTTTGCTCCTCCGGGATAAGTAACTACCGTAAAGAAATAGTAATCTTCACCGGCTTCCATGGTAGGAAGATGAACATCTTTTACATAAATAGACCTTTCATCTTCTGTTTCATCGGAAAGGTCTTTACATTTCCTTTTCAGAAACAAATCCTCATCCGTAAAGTGCTTATTGTGCGAAAACCATACTTCTGCACAAGTATCTCCGTCTGGCCATATTCCTCCTTTCTGTTTGAGTTTAATTCTGAAGTCTCTTTTATCTGGGATTTCTCCCACCGTCCAGGTTTTAGAACCACTCCAATGCCCGGAAGACTTCTTACCGATTTTCATGTACTTTAACCCGACATCATGGGCATACCCCGCCCAGGGATTAGAAGTACTTGAATCATTGGTGTAGCCGGGGCCTCCGCCGGTACCTTCTTCTACTAAAAAAAATTCTCCAATAATATCTTCCAAATCGACATCATTAAATCCACCATAAGCGGCTTCGGAACAATACTCATAAGCTCCACTATCTGGACTCAAAGAAACAACCTCCATAGAACTTGACCAGCTACCTCCTTCTCGCCACTGACGATAAAAAATGGTTTGATCAATACCACTACAATCCTGTGGAAACTGACCATCCTCTCGTACTAGGACTAAAGCCCCTTTAAACTCATCGCTTTCATAAGCAACTGTATGAAAAACTGGGTCTCCATTTGCGGAAGTGTATGAATAGTGCATTGGAGATAAATCATTGTATCCTCCCATCGGCTCTGGTCTTGTCGCTTGTCCATTATGATACAGAGCGAAATGCAAATGAGCAGAAGAACTATTACCAGTACTTCCACATTTACCAATCTCTTGGCCTTGCAATACCCACTGATTTTCTTTCACGGAGATACTCTGAAAATGAGCGTAATGTGTAACATATCCATTACCATGATGCAGTAAAACATGATTACCATACCCCGTATTTCCAGTATGTATTTCTGCTCTGCCAGCTGTTGCTGCACGAATACTTTTGCCAAGGTCGTCATTGCCACTTCCATAATTAAAATCCAAGGCATAACGATCTTTATTAGGGTGACCACTGGCAGTATATACAGCATGAGTACTACAAGTCCCCGTACCATTATATGCACATGAAGTATGCCAAGTTTCCCCTGCTGGGAATGGTAGTTTCAAATTCAAATCTGCCACACTGGCAAAAAGATTTAATGGAAACAAAAATACAAACAAAAATAAAACTATCCTTAACACTCTGCTGAACATTTTATTCCTCCAGTTAAATTAACAATTATACAATCATCCGTTGCTTTCTTCTTCTATTTGCACTCCTTATTGTTTAATTTTAAAGAACGTTGATTATTTACCATTTAAATAACCACACTCCAACAGATAAAATATCTGCTGGAAGTGTAATTACTTAATGAATTTAAATCCTTGGAAATATCCTCTTCCATCTAAATAAATTTTAAATATCTTTCCCTTGTAGGGACAAAAAATATTTCTTGACATCCATTTATTTTGAGCACTTGCTATACCAACTAACATGCAACTTCTGTTTTGAAATGTAATACTATTTCTTTTTTCTACCCTATCATTAAATTGCGAACCATTATTATCAATATCTTTTTCAATAACATCCAAATCATTATCCAAAAAACTCACCGCCCACGTTCCACCACCTGGTGTATCACCTGGAGCATTAAATACAACTCCTTCAACAACGTTATTCGGAAAACCACATTTTTTTGCATCACACTTTAATTCTCCGTAAGTCCAGTTCTGCGGATATTTTACCTCAAATCCAAATTCCTCATTTCTATATGTTTTCCAATTAGACATATCTAATTTTTTAAAATCAAGTTCTTCTAAAGTTGTTTTTGGAAATGAATTAATAAATTCTTTTGCTATTTTTTGTTCTTGACCTTGCTTAACAACTTCTTTTTTTGTTTGTTGTTTTGGCTGATTGGTACCCTGCTGATTGTTTTTCTGACCCCACAAAACAACTCCCCCAACAAGAACTATTAAAACAATGATTCCAATGATTAAATTTTTCTTCATAAGCTTATTAGGATTAATTTTTACTTTACTCTATTTTATCGTATTTTTTGCTATTTGTCAATAAAAATTATGTCATAATAACTAAACAAAAACCGGGGTTTTAATCCCGGTTTTTGTTTGTGGTTTGTTAGTGAGGTTGACTATCTATTTTTTATCATTATTGATCCATTTATTCATATATTCACGGATAGAACCTGCTGTAATTTGTAAGCTACCTGTCATATTTTTTCCTTGAAGAGATTCATTAAGACTCTTTAAACATTTTTTTGGAGAGATTTTTTTAAACTTTTTAAATCTTCTTTTATTTTTAAAGTACATTTAACTTTGAAGAAATATTATTCTTCTTTCAAAAGATTTTCGGTTCATGAAAATCTCTTTTTGAAAAATACTATTTTCTAATGAATCGGAATGTTTCAAGAATTGCTTTTTCTGTTTTGAGATATTTTCTATCTCCAGTGGAATCTTTTATGTCTATAAGATAGCAACTTTCTTCATTGAAATAAATGGGATCACTTATAAAACTATAGCTACACTGCGGAATACTATCATAAATAAAACATGCTGACTCCTTATTATATTGCAATGATTTTCTATTTTCATTTTTATTAAGAGAAAAAATATTATGAAAAGCCTCTGAAATAGTAACTGGTAATTTACCATTTTGAGTTTTATTTTCAAATGGAGCACATGGCATAACCGTCGGTTTATGCGTACTTATTATTATCTCATTAGCACATGTTGTCTTATCTCGCTTAAGCTGTTGCAAATCACAATTTTTTGTAATATATAACATTATTGCATCGACAGATTTAGTCCCTTGCTCTCTCTGGTCATTTATATAAATCTCCCAATCTCCTGGATAACTTACTTGATAACCATAATAATTATTTCTATAAGTCTTCCAATTTGAAGTATTAATTTTTTCAGAATTTATTTCATTGTCATCGTCCTTAAAAACTTTGATTAATGTTTCATTATTTTGGTTAATCATTTCTTGTTTATTACTATGCATTGTTATTTCTGATTGTTTATTATTTGCATACCAAAATACACTCCCGATTAAAACTATGCTTATCAAAATTATTCCTAAAATTATAAAATTTCCTTTCCTCATAATCTTATTCAAATTAATTTTTAATTTCCTTTAGCTTATCGTGTTTTTTGCTATTTGTCAATAAAAATTATTTTCCTTCAATCAAAATTTCGTCTTCAAACATTTTTAAAAACAGGATTTTGATCACAACTTTTATCTTACTTATTATGATATTATCAATAATATCATAATGGTTTACCTTTGGTGCTTTGATTAGTTTTTAAATTTAAATTTATTTTCCTTTCCACCAGCTCATTGTGATTAATAAAATGATGAGCAAAATTATTTTAACTTATCATTTTCAAATACTAATTTGATGATATTTTTTATGTCTTTTTGAGAAACTTTTTTGTAAGGACTTTTGTTCCATTCCGTATATTTATTTGGATTACTCAAAGCAATTCCTATCCTGTAACCAACAACTGGATTATTTGTCTCTCCTGAATAAATAACTAAGTATACAGCATCACCTCTTGTCGAAGAAATTTTAACATTAGTATCTCCCAATTTTCTATTCACGAAACCAAATACTTTATATTTATCAAAACTATACACAAATTTTTCATCAACAATATTATCATTGAAGTTTTTACGAAAAACCATCTTAAATTCCCGAGACGCTTTCTCAGCCTCTTTAAAACTGTTCTCGCCATGAGCAAAAAAAATTTTCATAGCATTACTCTCTTCATTAATATTCTTCATTTTATACACAGAAATATTGTGATATATTTTATAGCTATAACTGTCAGTATAACATCTTTTTTTTAATTGTTTAGATTGATTCCAAAATGACATTTTGTTTTTACAGAATCTCACATCAGCCAGTCTATACCTAATATCTTTTGTATACACAAAAAAACCACCAATCAAAATGATTATTGTTAATATCATGCCTAAAACTATTAGTGTTCTACTTTTTCGCTTTGTCATAACCTTAAACTTAAATTTATTTAAACTATCTTCTATTACTTTTATTTTTCCCTTATTCTGTCGCATTTTCTACTGACTGTCAATCAAAATTCTGCAATCTTTTCAATAAAATTCCAAAATTTTAACTGTTATTTTTGCTTTGCCTTTTATTCTTCCTCTACCAAATTTTTATCTCAAGTCGATAGCACCTCCTATTTTGTGTTTATTATTTAATTGTCAATGTCCTATATTAAACAAGGAATATTATCCAAGCCTATGAAAGAGTCCTTGTTTTAGACTCTTTACATAAAATCAGATTAATTTATGAATTTTAAAGTTTGCATAATACCATCAAATATTTGTTTTGATTTGTTGCTCTTTCTATCAAGTCTAAATGTAAATTCTTCACCTTTAATATCGGCTTTAATAATAATATGTTTCTTGTTGATGGACAATAACTCTTTTGCATTATCAATATTAGCAATATACAATTTATTATCTTTATCTGAATCTATATAATCCAATATATCCCATTTTACATTAAAATCTAACACAGGATCTTTATCGACATACATAAAAAAGGCGTCATTCTTATTTATAGCCTTATATATATTTTTATTTTTCAAAGCATTTTTGGCCAAGCATACTCTGGAATATTTTTTATCTACAGCTATTAATTTTGTTACTTTATCTTCTATACACATCCAATCACTTGGAATCTTCATTTCAATACCAATGTCTTCATTACGATAAGTTTTCCAATTTGAGGTATCTACCTTATTAAACTTATATTCACCATCAACTAATTCCATTATATTTTTAATATCTTCTACCCTAACAACTTTTCTTTTTTTAGGAGCTTTGTATTTTTTGTCGTCAGAAAAATCACCTTTCAAAGCTTTGACAATTTTCTCTTGGGCTTTTTCTTTTTTATTTTGTTTAGTAATGTGTTGTTCCGCCCGATTAGTATTTTGTTTATTGTTTTTCTGATTCCACAAAACAACCCCTCCAATAAGAGCTATTAAAATAACGGTTCCAATAATTAATTTTTTTATCATAAACTTATTTAAATTAATTTTTACTTTACCTTATTTTATCGTATTTTTAGCCAATTGTCCATTGAAACTTTACTTTTATCAAAGAAAAAACGGGCTACGCCCGTTTTTGTTTGGTTTGATGATTTTATTTTGTTGAAAGTGGTTTCTTGCCCTAAAAATAGTTTTTTATTATTTCACTTCTCCGCCGGCTTTGGTGATTTTTTCCTTGGCAGTTGCGGAAACTAAAACATCTTTAACTGTTAATTTTTTAGTCAATTTTCCCACACTAAGAATTTTTACCGGAGCAGAAACTTTTTTGATAATCTTAGTTTCAATCAAGGAAGTTAAATCCACTGTGTCTCCATCTTTAAACTTCTTTTCCAACATATCTAAACTAACTACCTGATTTTTAGCATTACGAGATTTAAATCCCTTATTCTTTTTGGTAGCGGCGATTAAAGTAGTTCGTCCACCTTCCCAGGTAGACCGTCGAGAATAACCACTACGAGATTTTTGACCCTTCATTCCTTTACCAGAATAAGTGCCATTGGTTCCTCCCCGACCAACTCTTTTTTTAGTCTTTAATTTTCTCGCTTTCAATGTATTGATTTGCATAACTCCTGAACTTAAATAACTTAAATATTATTTTTTCTTATCTTTTTTCTCTTTTTTGTCTTCAGTGGTCTTGGCCGATTTTTCACTTTCAGCTGAGGTTGTTTTTTTATCTCCTGACTCTTTCTTTTCTTTCTTATCTTTCTTCTCAACTTTTTCCACGACCATTTCTTGATTCAACCTAGACAAAGCTTTGATAGTTGCTTTGGCTACATTTAATTTATTGGAAGTTCCCAATGACTTAGCAACAACATCTTTTATTCCAGCTAATTCAATTACCGCCCGCATCGCTCCACCAGCTACCACTCCTCGTCCTTCCTTGGCTGGTCGTAACATTACTCTAGCTGCTCCATATTTTTCTTTAATATCAAAGGCAATGGTGGTATTGGTTCGCTTAACGGTTATCATATGTTTTTTAGCCTCAACTACTGCCTTGCCAATGGCGATGGAAACATCATTTCCTTTAGCTACTCCAAAACCAACTTTTCCTTTACGGTTTCCAATAACTACTGAGGCTCGAAAAGAAAATCTTCGTCCACCTTTAACTACACGAGTTACTCTGGCCAAGTCAATCATTTTTTGATCGAATTCCGGCTTCTCTCTTTTTTGAAATCTCCTCTTTTTGAAATTGTTGCCTTTTCCTTTTTCCATAGTATATTAAATAAGAATAATTTATTAAAATTTTAAACCACCTTTACGAGCTCCTTCGGCCAAGGATTGTGCCTTGCCATGATATTTATAACCACCTCTATCAAAAACCACTCGAGCGATTTTTTGCTCTCCGGCCTTTTTGGCAATCAATTCTCCAACTTTAGAAGCTGTTTCCTTGTCATATTTTCCACCTTTAATTTCTCGAGAGTCTGCCTCAGCCAATGTGTGTCCAGTGGTATCATTAATTAAAATTGCATAGATAACTCGTAAACTTCGAAAAACACTTAATCGAGGGACTTTTGTTGTTCCAGTGATTTGTACCCTTCTCTTTCGATGTAATCTTACTAAATTTTTACTCTTTTTCATAATTTTATTATTTACTTTATACAACTATTCCGTACCAACGGCTTTTTTACCTTCTTTCTTGATAAATTGTTCACCTTCATATCTAAAGCCTTTTCCTTTATACGGTTCAACCTTCTTTAAGGCCCTAACTTCAGCAGCAAATTGACCGACGGCTTGTTTATCAGTTCCGGAAATAATTAATTTTTCATTATCGACTTCTGCCTTCAATCCTTCGGGTATTTCCAACTCAACTGGATGAGAAAAGCCTAAATTCAAAACCATTTTTTTACCCTGCACAGCCATTTTATAGCCAACTCCATGTAATTCTAAGGTCTTCTTAAAACCATTGGTAACACCCTCAATCATATTTTGAATCAGCGACCTAGTTGTTCCCCACATGGAATGAGCAAATTTACTATTACCCTTTTGTTCAATAATAACTTCCTTGTCTTTAACTTCTACAGTTACTTCATAACCATAATCAAAGCTTAATTCTCCCTGAGAACCTTTTATCTTTATAATAGTATCTTCTATAGAAACAGTTGCTCCGTCTGGAATTTCTACAGGCTGCTTTCCAATTCTTGACATAATTTTATAAATTTATGAATTTATGAATTTATGAATCATCCTCTTATTCTCCAAATTCTTAAATTCCCAAATTCTGAACTTCTTAATAATTACCAGCTTGACCGTTTTACTCCTGGAATTGAACCCTGATCGGCTAATTCCCGAAAGCAAATACGACACAAACCAAAATCTCTCATATAACCATGTTTTCGTCCACACTTCCAACAACGATTAACTTTTCGTGTCGAAAACTTAGGTTTCTTTTCTGCTCTTGCTATTACTGATTTTTTTGCCATCTTTTTTTATCTAAATTAATTACCAAATTTCACAAATAATTTCACCACCTAAACCATTCTTTCTGGCGGATTGATCTGTTAATAAACCTTGGGAAGTAGAAACAATCGCCATTCCATAGCCATTTTTAATAATCGGTAGTTCATCTTTATTGATGTAAATTCGCTGTCCCTGTTTACTCACTTTTTTTATCCCCTTGATAGCAGGTACGCCGTTTAAATATCTTAATTGAATTTTCAAATAAGCTTTGTGGTCATCAGAAAAAGTAGCTACACCTCCAATATACTTATTTTTACTCAAAATTTTAGCTAAAGCTATTTTAAATTTAGAAGAAGGCATAACAACTTCGCTTTTTCTAGCCAGTTGAGCATTCCTAATTCTTGTTAACATGTCTGCAATTTGATCGATATTCATTGAATTTTTAATTAATCTTTTTTAATTGGAAAACCTAATAGTCTCAACATTTGTATTCCCTCTTCTCGACTTTTAACATCGGTATTGATGTTAATCTGAAAACCAAATGTTGTTCTCAGATCATCAGTGGAAATCTCTGGAAAAATCAAATGTTCTTTAATCCCTATACTAAAATTACCATTTTTGTCGAAAGACTTAACTTCTAATCCCTGAAAATCCTTAATCCTAGGTAGAGAAGCTCCTATCAATCTATATACAAAATCCCACATCTTACCTCCCCGAAGAGTTACTTTCATTCCAATTTCCTGTCCAGCTCTGGTTTTAAATCCAGCAATAGACTTTTTAGCTTTAGTAATAACTAAACTTTGCCCAGCAATCAATCGCAAATCATTTTGAACATCTTTAATAAATTCTTTATTACCAATACCCTGGGATAAACCCATGTTGATAGACACACTATTAATTAATGGCGCTTCCATAATATTGTCATAGCCAAATTCTTTCATTAGGGCTGGTTGAACTTCTTTAATAAATTTTTGCTGTAAACTATTCATATCTTAAATTCTTAAATTTCTAAATTTTTATATTCTTAAATTCCTGATTTTTCAACTTCTTAAATCTCCGCTTGACATTTTTTACAAATTCTCACTTTCTTTCCATCAATTTCCTTGACTCCCAATCTAGTTGGCTTGGAACATTTTGGACAAATCAACATAACTGTTGAAACATGAATTGGTGCAGCAATGGTCATTCTCTCGCTTTGTTCATTACTCTGTCGTGATTTTTTATGTTTCTTCACTAGATTAATATTTTCCACTATTAATCTTTCTCTCCCCGGATAAACCTTAATGACTTTCCCAGTTTTACCACGATCTTTACCGCTTAAAATTCTTACATTGTCTCCTTTTTTGATTCTCATATGTTTAATTAACAGACTAAATTCTTAAATTCTTAAATTCCTAAAATCTTAATAGACTTCTTCCGCTAGGGAAATAATTTTAGTATATCCAGCTTCTCGCACCTCTCTGGCAATAGGTCCAAAAATTCTAGTTCCTTTCGGCTCTGTTCCATCCAAAATAACAGCAGCATTTTCATCAAAACGAATAGATATTCCATTTTTTCTTTTCAATGTTTTAGTTTGTCTAACTACCACAGCTTTAACCACCTCTTTCTTTTTAACAGCACTTCGTGGCTCACTTTCTTTCACAGAAGCAACAATAATATCACCCACTGCAGCATAACGACGACGACTTCCACCCAATACCTTAAAACATTGGATTATTTTTGCTCCAGAGTTATCGGCTACTTTTAATTTTGTTAATGCTTGTATCATTTCTTATAAAAATTTATCTATTTATTTACAATAATCCATCTTTTGTCACGACTAATTGGACGACAGGCTTCAAAACTAACCTTGTCACCAATACTGTGTTCATTTTTTTCATCATGAACCTTGTATTTTTTAGAGCTCATATATCGCTTTTTATACTTTGGATGTTCCTTGAGAGTATTAACTTTAACAACAATCGTTTTATCCAATTTATCACTAATTACAACACCTCTTTTCAATGATTTATTTTTTGTTGCTTCTGCCTTAGCAGTTGTAGTTGTTTCCTTTTCAGTCATATCTATAAATTAATTGTTTACTAATTTTAATTGAGTCTTAATTCTGGCAATATCCTTTTTAACGGCTGGAATTTCTTTATAATTCTTCTGCTGTTTCATTGCTACTCCAAACTTAAGCTTTACTAAACCAGCCTCTTTTTGTCTTAACAATTCCAATAATTCTTCCTTAGTTTGTTCTTGTAATTCTACTGCTTTCATCTTAATTATTCTTAATAAATTTAGTACGTACGCTTAGCTTATCAGACCCCAAACGTAAAGCCCTTCTGGCTGTCTCCTCATCAATACCATCCATTTCAAATATAATTTTTCCTGGTTTAATTTTAGCAATAAAATGATCTGGAGCTCCTTTACCCTTACCCATTGGAACTTCTGCTCCTTTTTTAGTCATAGAATGATCGGGAAATACTCTAATCCAAATCTTTCCACCTCTCTGAACATATCTGGTAATAGCTCGTCGAGCCGCTTCAATTTCTCTAGAATTTAACATTCCAATGTCCATTGATTTCAATCCATAGGAACCAAAAGACAACTTATTACCACGATAGGATAATCCTTTAATCCTACCACCTCGGTGAACTTTTCTAAATTTTACTTTCTTGGGCATCAACATAACTTTGTAACTATACTAAATATTATTTCTTATATCTATCAACTGCTGGTTTAGCGCTAACTTTATTCAACCAAACTTTTACTCCAATAGCTCCGTAGGTTGTTCGAGCTGTTGATTTGGCAAAATCGATATTTGCTTTTAAGGTGTGCAAAGGAATATTTCCTTTAGCCAACCATTCCACTCGAGACATTTCTGCTCCACCTAAACGTCCAGACAAAGATATTTTAATTCCATTAATATTTCTGTCCTGCATGGCTTTATCTAGCATCATTTTCATAATTCTCCTAAAGGCAATTCGTTTCTCCAGTTGGAAAGCAGCATCGTCGGCTAACAATTGAGCACTCTCATTCATGCTCTTTACTTCCTTGACATCAATAATTGCTTTTAATTTTTCATTAAATAAAAATTTTCTTTCTAGATCTTTTCGTAGGTCTTCTAATCCTTGTCCGCCTCGTCCAATAATTATACCAGGTTTGTTTGTTTTAATAACTATTCGCAATTTAGCAATACTTCTCTCTACTCGCACTTCAGCAATACCAGCTGTTTTATATCTTGCTTTAATATAATCAACCAAAACAATATCTTGTTGCAAAAGATTTTTATAATTTTTCTTATTATACCAAAGAGAATTCCAGGTCTTGTTTATTCCCAATCTTAGTACTCGTGGATCTACCTTTTGTCCCATGTTTGTCTTGTTATTAAATTAAATTACTTTTCAGTTACCCCCTGTGTAAAGGGGGTCAAATTTTTCGAAGAAAAATTTGGGGGGTTTAATCAGCTTTCTTTACTTCTTTTTCTTTCGTATCTTTCTCCTTTTTTCCCTCTGTTTTTTCCTTTACGAGCTTCTCTTCCTTTATACTATCCTCTCTTTCCTTAACAGTCAATAAAACATGACAACTTCTTTTCAAAATTTGATTTGCTCGACCATAGGCTCTGGCCCTCCATCGTTTCATAGTTTTACCCTCTTGCACCATAATGTTATCAACAATCAAATCTTTTTCCTTTAAATTAAAATCATTCTTAGCAGCGGCCACAGCACTTAGTAGTAGCTTTAGCATATCTGGAGCACTGCCCTTAGCTAAAACTCTTAGTTGATTTTCAGCCTGAGAAACATCCAATCCTTTAATCACTGGGATTAATTCTCGAACCTTACTGGCTGATCGTCTATAATTATTTAATCTTACTTGAACTTTCATATAAATTAAATTATTCTAAATAAACTATTCTTTAGAGGATTTGGCTGCTTGAATTTCTCTTTCTTTTGAAGCTTGTTCCAAATCTTTTTGAATCTTACCACCATGTTTCACAAATGTTCTAGTGTGAGAAAATTCTCCTAACTTATGTCCAACCATGTCTTCTGAAATATGCACTTCAATAAATTTCCGTCCATTGTAAACTGCAAAGGTAAATCCAACCATATCTGGAAAAATAGTACAAGAACGAGACCAGGTTTTAATAACTCCAACATCAGCCGGTTTTTTTCCTTGCACCTTCTTTAAAATTATTGGATCAATATATGGACCTTTTTTTAAACTTCTTGACATATTTTTTTTCTTACTTAGTGTTTTTAAACTTTACTTCCTTTTCTTTCTTCGACGAATAATAAACTTATTGGATGCATTCTTCTTTTTTCTAGTCTTAACTCCCAAAGCTGGTTTTCCCCAGGGTGTTTTTGGATATTTCAACCCGATTGGTTGAGTTCCTTCTCCACCACCATGTGGATGGTCAACTGGATTCATAGCACTACCCCTCACGGCTGGTCTCCAACCCATGTGTCGCCTTCTTCCGGCCTTACCAATTCTATAAATATTATGTTCAAAATTACTTACCTGTCCGATGGTTGCAAAACAATCCTCTCTAACTATTCTAATTTCTGTTGATGGCATTTTTAACTGGGCCATTCCATTATCAATTGCTTGCAAAAGAGCTGAGGAACCGGCACTTCTAACAATTTGAGAACCTTTTCCTGGAACCATCTCAATATTACAAACTGTTGTTCCAACAGGAATATTTTTCAACATCATCCTATTTCCTTCGGTCATTGGTGTTTTTTCGTCAACGATTACTTTATCACCAACTTTCATATTTTGCGTTGCCAAAATATATCTTCTTTCTCCATCGGTATCTAACATTAGGGCTATTAGAGCACTTCTGTTTGGATCTTTTTCAATAGCTTCAACGATACTTTCCACACCTATTTTTCTCATCTTGAAATCAATAACTCGATATTTTTTCTTTGCACCACCACCTCGATGTCGGATAGAAATTTTTCCATGAGAACGACCAACTTTTTTATTCAATTTTTTAAGCAAAGATTTTTCCGGTTTTTTATCGGTTAAATTTTCAGGCTTAACAATTGACATTTTTCGTCGTCCCGCTGTATTCTTTTTGTAAACTTTAACTGCCATATTTCTAAATTAACTAAAATAACTTAATTTTATCACCTTCTTTTAGGGAAATAATTGCTTTTTTATACCCCTTAGTACTTCCTTTTTTCCCTCTAAACATTTTATTCTGAGCTCCGTAATTTACAACATTTACTTTTCGAACGGTTACTTTGTACAATGATTCTACTGCCAAGGCTATTTCTTTTTTAGTGGCAGACATTCTAACCTTAAATGTATATTTTCCTATCTCCTGGGCCTTCATTACTGCCTCGGAAATCATTGGTTTAATTAATACTTTATTTATCAAAGTCGCTTTTTCTTCTGGAACAACCAATCCTTTATCCTTTTTTCCTTTCTTTTTACTATCTTTTTTCTTGGCTGTTTTTTCAACTGGCTGAGAAACTTTTTTAGCTTTACTTTCTTTTTTATCTGCAACAACAGCACCGTCTTTTTTAGCAGAGGCTTCCTTATCCTGTGAATCTTTATTGTCTTTTTTCCAAAATGCTGACACTGTTTTATCGTTTAACTAATTATTTACTATACTTTTTATCTAAAAATTTCATTCCCGCTTCATTAACTACTATGTATTTATTATTCAAAATGTCTAAAACATTTAATTTCTCAACATCTAAATTACTAATCTGTGATAAATTTTGACTGGCTCGCATATATTTTTTACCATCTTTATCAAAAACCATTAAAGTTTTACCAGCTAGTTTTAATTTATCAACTACCTTAGCCATTAAACTTGCTTTCACTTCTTTTAAATTATAATCTCTTACGACTACTAATTGATCTTCTTTAATTTTTGAAACCAAGGCCATAATAGTTGCTAAACGAGCTTCTTTTTTATTAATCTTCTGAGAATAATTTCTATTGCTTCTTGGGCCGAAAACAGTTCCTCCACTTCGCCAAATCGGATTTTTAACATCTCCGGTTCTAGCTCGTCCCGTTCCTTTTTGTTTCCAGGGTTTTTTTGTGGAACCTTGAATTTCTCCTCGGGTCTTGGTGTGAGCTTTAGAATGTCGCTGATTGGCATACTGAGCAACATAAACTTGATGCAACAAATTCTCATTAACATCTACATTAAAAGCTTTGGATTTTAACTCCAAGGTCTCAACTACTTTTCCGGCTAAATCTTTTACATCAACTTTCATTACTATTAATCTTAATCTTGACTTATTATTTTAACAATTCCTTTATTATTTCCAGGAAGAGCTCCTTTGATGGCAATAATTCCATCCTCACCTACCTGAACAATTTCTAAATTTTTCACTGTAACACTCTGGGACCCCATCCTTCCGGCCATTCTTTTTCCTTTCATAACTCTTTCCGGGAAAGCACTACCGATAGAACCGGGAGCTCTCAAGTCATGACGATGTCCATGGGAAGCTGGAGAACCTGCAAAACCATGTCGCTTTACTACACCCTGATATCCTTTTCCCTTGGAAATTCCCTTAGCGATGACTTTATCTCCTTTAGAAAACTGCCTAGCCTCAACCTTATCTCCTTTCTTAAGCTCACCGATTTCTTCTATTCTAAATTCGCTAATGACTTCCTTGCTTTTCTCTGGAGTAAATTTAACCTGAACAGCCG
The DNA here is from genome assembly GCA_015493225.1 of Patescibacteria group bacterium. Classification (GTDB taxonomy): domain Bacteria; phylum Patescibacteriota; class Minisyncoccia; order Moranbacterales; family DUUL01; genus S145-42. The sequence goes on along the minus strand of WGDO01000012.1, from coordinate 21,834 downwards.
TGTAACCATCTTTCTCTTCTGTTCTAATGCCACCAATACTATTGGTGTTTGTATCAACCAAGGTAACATGCTGAGCCTTTTCCTCAGTGTATATAGTGGTCATTCCTAATTTTTTTCCTAAAATCATTTTCATAATAAAAAAACAGCTATTTATCCGTAAATACCTGCGCTAACTTAAAATCAATAAAATATTTTGACTTTAAATTAACCTAGTATCCATCTGGACTTTGATTAATTTTATTTGTTACATTTTAATTTCCACTCCAACTCCTGCCGGTAAATCCATATTCGTTAAGTTTCCAATGGTATTTTCTGATGGTTCGACAATATCAATCAATCTTTTGTGAGTTCTAATTTCATATTGATCCCTGGCCGTTTTATTTTTAAAAGTAGAACGGTTAACTGTCATCTTCTTAATTTCCGTTGGTAACGGAATTGGTCCGACAATTGTGGCGCCACTTCTTTCGGCGGTTTCAATAATTTGTTTAACAGCCTGGTCTATAACTTTATGATCAAAAGCTTTAATTTTAATCCTAAGCTTAGATTTCTCAGCTGTTTTATCAATAACCTTATCTATCTTTTTGCTATCGTCTTTCATAACTTAACAAATGAACAATTTAATTAAATATCTTGGTGGTTGATTGCGTTTAAAATTTCTCTTAGCAACCTAACTTATTCTATTATATACACTTTTAAAAATAAGTCAAGCCCCTGTTATCTTCCCAATCTTAATTTTCGTCATATCCTGCCTATGCCCAAATTTTTTCAGTTGTCGTTTCTTGGGTTTATGCTTAACTCCCACAACTTTCTTTCCGCGAGTTTGCTCCACCACTTCTATTTCCACTGTCGCTCCTTTTACTTCTGGAGTACCAACTTTTACTTCCTTGTCATTTCCCACAAATAAAATTGGCAACTTGATTTTAGTGCCGTCTTTTTTCTCAATTTTTTCAACATTAATAATATCTCCTTCAGAGACCTTATATTGTTTTCCGCCTGTTTTAATTACCGCAATAGTTGTCATAAATATTTTGAAATCTACTTAAAAATTTTGATAAACTTATTTGGTAACAAGTTTATTACTTAGTCTATTATAGCAAAGAATAAAAACTTGTCAAGCTTTAGCGTTAGATGATTTATTTACACAAGGTTTTTACATTCGAAAATACATTTAAAAAACGAAAACACTCCCTCCAGAGTGTTTTAATATTCTACAAATATTTTTTTAAATCATCCCAGGTAACGTCACTAATATTTTCTATGGCTTTTACTATATAATACAATTGATCCTTTCTTAAATCAGAAGAAGGCAATGTTATGGTTTTTTCATTTTTGTAGATAACCTTGAAATGTCCGCCTTTACCTCCTTTTTTGTTTATCACAAAACCACTTTTTTCAAGAGCTTTTATAAACTTCCGTTTTTTAATCAATCCGGGCAACTCACTACGCGAAGGCATATTCTTTTTTATTAGAACTTACATTGTTAATTTTTGCCTCCTTTTCATAAGAACTTGGTATCTCGAAAGCTGTCATGATTGCGTCTTTTATATTTTCGTCTAGTTCTTTTTTATCTTTACCAGAGGTAATGATTGAACCATGTCTAAAATTTGTACTAGTAGCTGTTATTACATCACCATCTTTGTGAAACTTAAAATTAATAGGCCCGTAGGAACGAAAATAATTAGACAATTCTAAAAGCTCCCTGGGCACAGATTTCGAACCAAGTATAAATTTTGCAATGTTATCTTTTGCCTGTTTTATGATAGACATAATTGTATTGTTTAATAACTAAAATCACTTAAGAAGTTTTATTATATCCTATAATAGCCCCTTCGTCAATTCTTTTTTTCAGTATATCATTTTATTAACCGTTTGTGAAGCAAAAATCCACCCTACCCTTGTCCCCAAAATTTATGTTTCTTGTTTTGTTTAGCAAGCATTTTTTCCAAGTCATCCCAATTTTGAGTAGCATTTCCCTTATCGAACATATTATTCAATTCTCTACCACTTTTACCAGCATACAAAGCAGCTAATTCATATCTTACTCCTTGATTATCTCCTGGGTTCAACCTTAATAATAACTCAAATAATTCTATGGCCTTTTCGTCCTCTCCGTTGTCCCAATATAAATCAGCCATATACTGTATGGCTCGTAAATGTGCCCTATTTTCCATATAGCCCCACAACATTTCTTTGGGCCATTTTTTATAATCCTTCTTAGTTATTTCAAACGCTTTTTTAGTCGCTTCTATTCTTCTCCTATCATCCCTTTCCATACCATAGGCAGATACTAATCCAACATAAGTTTGCACATAATTTTTATCAATTGCCAAAGCTTCTTTGAGCAATGCTACTGCTTCCTCAGAATCTCCCTCCATTAATGCATCCATCGCATCATAATATAATTCATCTTCTTGTTTCATAGTTTTAAAATTAATTGTTATGTCTTTCTAATTAATTGTTTTAGTTGCATTGACGTATTATGTCTATATTATTACATCAAAAAATAATAATCCAATGGCACAAAAACTATTTGTAATTCGTTATCTACTTGCAACTCATTACTAGAAAATACTAAACTATAATCAGAATTTATTTTTTTCATACTATTTACTAATTGCCTCTTGTCTTTTTTTCCCATTCCAACTTCAACAATAATTTGCTTACTATTTTGTATCTGCAGAATGAAATCAGCTCCTCCCTGAGCGCTATCGTAGCGAATAGCCCCCTGACTCCTTAGGATAAATTCTCGATAGAGATGAGCTCCAACTGAATCCTCTAGCAATTTTCCTTGGCGACCGAGAAAAGTTGCCTCTTGTCCCGTAAAATAGAAAAAAGCCATTCTAATTGCCGGAGACATAAATAAATATTTAACAGGTTTCTTAGCCACTGACATATTTGAACCATATGCCGACACTCTTATCAATAGCTCCGCCTTCTCTAGAACATCTAAAACATTCGCAATTGTTAGCCGGTTGATTTTAAATATCCTCTCTAGACCAGCTAGACTAGTTGTGTCATTTTCAGCTAGTATAAATAGGATTCTTTTTACTGCACTCAGTGTGTTTTTGTCAAAATTACCCAACATTGGCAAATCCAATTTGATAATTTTATCAATCAGTAACGATATGGAGTCATAAACCGCTAATTCATTTGGCATAGTTAATGCAAATGGCAAAGTTCCAGAAGTCAAATATTTTTTAACATCATTACGATCTACTTTTGCCCAGTATTGATTGACTTCTGTTTTTAGTGTAGCCAACCTTGAATACACTTCATTGGCATTCTGTGAAAAATATATTGCCTGTCTAATTTTTTCTTTTAATCCTTTTTTGGGAAATACAGAATTTTTTATCATTTGATATTCCGTAAAACAGATAGGTGGCATTTTTTCAAAAATTGCTCTTCTCGCTAAATTTGGGGTAGTTTGTAATACTACGGCTGATGAACCCGTGCAACAGAAAAAAACATTGGTTGTTTTTTCAAATAAGGATTTTAATGTTACTGCCCATTTTGCATCACTCTGAATCTCGTCTAGAAAAATAATGATTGGCTTATCTGCCTTTTCCAAATTATAGCCTAAGATTTCCTCATAGGCTGTCATCAGTTCAGCTATCCCAATATCAAGTAAATTTTTTGCGTCTTCCACTGAAAGAAACAGGACTTCATAATTTTCTTTTTTATATTTACTGCAAACTTGTGACATTAAAGTTGTTTTACCTACACCACGAAATCCTGGTATTATTACCATTCTATTTTCCAATGTTTTTTGTAAAAAATTGTCAATATACCTATTTAATTTTACAAACATAAAACGAGTTGGATGCTGCTCGCCTTTGGGACTATGTGTAAAACGAGCCAACCGCTCATCAGTGGTTCGTATTTGTTGTTGTAAATATTGTACTATTTTTTCGTTCATATATATTATACTACACTAGAATTATATGTTACTAGTATAACAGACTATACTAGTGATGTCAACACCTGCTTTTTTCCTTTATTTAAGCCAAAAACTCTCGGTTTTCTTGTTTAAAATTACCACTATGCTACTATTTTGACAGCGAAATTATTAAATTTTCAGTTACTTAATTTAATAAATCTATCAAAATCGCTCTCGAATAGCTTATCTTGAGCAATGCGATACTTTTCAAATTGTGTCTCAGCGTGCAATTTTGCTTCTTCATGACTAATTTTTCCTGCATCGGTCAAAAGCTCTGCACCATTAAATTCAATAAGCCCATCCAAACGCTTTACCCAATCCTCCATCATCATAGGTATATTACGAGTTGCTTGTAATTCTGCATAATCAAGATGCATAGAGACAAGACGCTCCAAAAAATTTATTTCTTTCGAAGTGAGGTAATTTCTTGCAATAGAAACATCAAATTTTTGAATTTTCCCATCTGGTGCTGACTCCTATGTGGAAAGTCCCATATTTTCTTTTTTTTGCATTCGACCTTTTTATAACAAGCTCGGCAGCAGTATGTCGATGCACCGCATAGTGAAGCTTATTTTGTACTTTTTTAAAAAAATCTTTCGTACTCATTGCCAATGGATCATAATCAACACTTGTTGTGTAAATATCTGTAACTTTTTGGTAGAACATTCGCTCGCTCAAACGAATTTCACGAATTTTTTGAAGTTGCCTCTCAAAAAACTTTTTATCGAATTGGTGCGCTTTTTTAAGTCGTTCTGTGTCCATGGTCCAGCCCTGAATAGTATAGTCTTTTACGATTTGACGTGCCCATTTACGAAACTGTATTGCTCGTTCATTTTCTATTTTGAATCCAACGGAAATAATAGCCTGGAGATTATAATGGGCTGTTTTATATTCTTTCCTACCTGAAGCAGTTATTAAGTACTGCTTAATAACTGAATCACTTATCTCTTGATCTTTAATTAGTTTTTTCAGATGTTGATTGATAGCCGACACACTTACACCATACAATTCAGCCATCATCTTTTGTGCTAACCAAATATTTTCGTCCTCATAACGCATTTCTACAGCCTGTTTGTCATCACCTGTCGCTGATACAAAAATCAAATATTCAGCAGCAGATGAACGGGCTGTTGTTTTCTTATTGTTTTTTTGTCTACTCTTTTTTCCTTTTAATATTGTTTTTGTCATATTTTTTGTTTACATCGTTTACTATCTTGAGCATAGTACACACTCAGCACACTGTCAAATTCCAAATTTTAAGCTGCCCCCTTTTCAAAGGGGGCGGAAGGCTGGACGGGTTATTTTTCAAATTTCGATAGAAGGTTTAAAAATAATTTGTTCAAGCTTCGGGGGTTTTTAAGTTTAACATTGCATAGACTCTTGACCGGCGTATGCTCGGTCTTGACCGGCGAATGCCTGGTTTATGGACTCCCGACCGGCGAATGCCTGGTTATCTTATAATTCATAATTAACAACCAGTCTTCTCATGTTTTTGTTTTATTCTTTATGCTTTATTTTTTCTCAAATATAAACAAAAGCTCCTGCATGATCAGGAGGAAGTCGTATCACTCCAATCGCTTGCCAACATTTCCGCTTGCTTCATTACATTGTCTATTGCTAGCTTTTGCATATCTGGTGGATAACCGAATTGTCTCAATGTTCTTTTCACTATCACGCGCAATCTTGCTCTCACATTCTCCTTAATTGTCCAATCAATTGCTGTATTAGCTTTCATTTTTTCAACTAACACTCTTGATAATTCACAAAGTATTTCATTCCCCAAAACTTCCTCGGCACTATCATTATTTGCAAGGGCGTCATAAAATGCAACTTCATACTCTGACAAATTCATTTCTTCGGCCCTATTGTCCATTCCTTTCATTTCTTTTGCAATGTCTATCAACTCCTCAATAACCTCTGTCGCTGTCAATAAATTATTGTGATATTTATTTATTGCCTGTTCAAGCATTTTTGATAATTTCTTTCCCTGTATTAAATTTCCACGAGAACGAGTCCTTACTTCATCACCCAAAATCTTTTTCAAAAGCTCAACCGCCAAATTCTTCTGCTTCATATTTTTTACCTCCGATAAGAAATCATCCGACAGAATAGAAATATCCGGTTTTTTAATTCCAGCAGCATCAAAAATATCAATCACTTTATCAGCCACAACGGCTTCGTCTATAATCTGACGAATAGCTGTTTCAATTTCATCATTGCTCTTAGCACCACCTTCTGGCTCAAACTTTGCAAGTCGTGCTCTCACTGCCTGAAAAAATCCTACATCCTCTTTAATAGCCATAGCCCGAGGATTTGGCACTGACAAAGCAAATGCTTGAGAAAGCAATTTTACCTGTTCTTCAAATCTATTTTTACCATCTTCCAAACCAAGAATATGTTCTTGTGCCTCCAAAATAATTGTCATTTTTTCTCGTGTATCTGCACCGTCATATCTCTTAAAATCAAATCCATCAAATAATTGCAATACTATTTCATGTTTTTCAAGCATTACACTCACCGCCTCTTCTTGATCTAATGTTGGTGTACCCTTACCACCGCTTTGTGTATAAGTTGACAAAGCTTTTTTCAAATCTGATGCAATGCCAATATAATCAACTATAAGTCCGCCTGGTTTATCTTTAAAAACCCTATTCACCCTAGCAATTGCTTGCATCAAATTATGTCCTTTCATCGGCTTGTCTATATACATCGTATGAAGACATGGCGCATCAAATCCAGTAAGCCACATATCACGCACAATAACCAACTTTAACTCATCATCTGGATTTTTCAGTTTATCTCCCAGTTCTCGTCTCTCTTGTTTTGTTGTGTTGTGTATTTGCCAATTCTCTGGATCACTTGAACTTGATGTCATCACAACTTTGATAACACCTTTTGTCTTATCTTCACTATGCCAATCTGGACGAATTTTGACAATTGCATCATAAAGTTCCACAGCAATCCGCCGACTCATAGAAACAATAAGTCCCTTACCCTCATTCACCTCTTGCCTCTGCTCAAAATGTTCTACGATATCTTTTGATACCTCTTTTAACCGTTCTTTGTGCCCCACTACAGCTTCTAGTTGTGTCCATCTTGCCTTTGACTCATCCTTTGCAGTTGATTCCTCTCCCTCTGTTATCTCGTCAACTTTTGCGTCAAGTTCTTTTTTCTTCTCAGAGTCTAAGTGTATTTTTGCTAATCTTGACTCATAAAAAATCTTTACAGTTGCTCCATCAGTTACAGCCTGCTCAATATCATATACATCAATATAATTTCCAAATACTGCTGGAGTTGATGCATCTTCTTTTTCTATTGGAGTTCCTGTAAAACCTATAAATGACGCATTTGGGATAGCATCTCTTAAATATTTAGCAAATCCATATTTTGTCATAGCTTTACCATCTTTCATCACCGTCTTTGCCCCAAAACCATATTGACTACGATGTGCCTCATCAGCTATTACTACAATATTTTTTCTCTCAGACAACATTTCAAATTCTATTTCTTGTCCATCAGGAGAAAACTTTTGAATAGTTGTAAAAATAATTCCACCTCCTGTAGTCTTAAGTAACTGCTTCAAATTTTCACGACTTGTTGCTTGTACTGGGGTTTGTCTCAAAAGATGATTAGACTGTGAAAAAGTATCAAACAACTGCTCATCCAAATCATTTCTATCAGTTATCACAACAATAGTTGGATTGTCTAGTGCAAGCACAATTTTGCCAACATAAAAAACCATTGATAGAGACTTCCCTGAACCTTGCGTATGCCACACAACACCAGCTTTTCTATCACCTGTTTCTTTAGACGCTTCCTGAGTTGAGACAACAGCTTTATTTACTGCATAGTACTGATGATACGCTGCGATTTTTTTAACAATTTCTACAGTTGTTAGTCCTGTGTCATTGTTTGTAGTTTGTGATTTTTCAAATATGCTAAATTGTTTAACTATATCTAAAAATACTTGTTTATTTAATAGTCCATTTGTCAAAGTTTCCATCTGTGGATTGGTAATGTCATCTTCCTTTTTTCCACCCTGCGTTTTCCAAGTCATAAATCGTGACCACTTCGCAGTAAGTGAGCCATATTTTGCATCCAACCCATCAGATGCAACAAGTAGCGCATTGTAATAAAAAAGTTGAGGAATTGCTTTTTTGTAATTTTGTAATTGTGTATAAGCTTTTTTGACTGTTGCATTTTCATCTACTGGATTTTTGAGCTCTATCACTACTAACGGTAAACCATTTATCAACAAAACCACATCTGGACGCTTTGAGCCACTATATCCTTTATCTTGCCCAAGAGGTGTTACACTAAATTGATTTGCTACAACAAAATCATTATTTTCTATATTTTCAAAATCCACCAACCACACTTTCTCTCCTCGCACATCATCACCTTTCATCTCCTCCACATCCACACCGTTTGTGAGCATATTATGGAAAAACTCATTATTTTCCACCAAATTCTGAGTTGGCAAATTAAGCACATCTTTGACAGCTTGCTCTTTGGCAATTTCTGAAACATCAGGATTGATACGCCCAATAGCTTCTCGCAATCTATCAACTAACACCACATCAGAGAGACTTTTTTTACCTGTGCCAGAGGCAGACAGGCGCTCGTCCTCTTGATCTTCTGGTGAAAGATATGTATAGCCAATAGACTCCAACATCTCAATCATCACATCTTCAACTTTTGATTCTGTTATTTTTGTCATAATTTTTTAATTAAAATAAAGAAGATTGATTATTTAATATTGCACTCTTTTTTGTTGTTTTTACTTTATGCTCAATAACATCTTTGTTAAATCGAATAATTTTTTCAACATAAACTGTTTTTCTTTTTAATGCACTGTCACTTAACATAAATGTAATTTTCATTTTAACTGCCATATTATCACCACTAGTAAAAACGATATCTTGATCTGCAATTTTATTTTTAAAATCAGTATCTTGCATATAAAAATTAATACTCTCGCCATCTGCAAAAACTTGGAGTTCCTTGTATCTAATATCGTCCCCATGATAAATACCTTTCCACCTAATACCTCCACCTTCCTTTCGCTGTTTTAATACTGGACCCAACAGCTCAATAATCCCCTCAACTTCTAAATTAATAAGCCCCTCTTCTTTTACAATTGGTTCAATATAATCCTCAAAATTCTCTCTCGCAACATTGTTTGTACTTAAAATTTCACCCGAACTTGTCTTTAAAATAGTTTCTTCTTCTGTAATATTAGCATCATTTTTTAAAACACGATACCTGTCATTTTTCTTTCTTTGCAAGCTAAGATTCTGACAAACTTCATCTATTTTTTCTTGTGGAAAACCATTGACATTAAAATCCTCGCTTAACTCTGCTTTTTGTTGTGCTAATTCCATACACTTTTTAACATCTTCAATAATCCACATTTTTTTATCATGTTTATGACTTTCATGAGAATCATTATAAACCAAATATGCAACACTCGTACTAATAACTGCTGTAATTATAGTAACGCTACCAACAATAGCCGAACCTTTTGGATGTTTTTTAGCAAATTTAATAATATCTCTAAAAGACCCTGGCTCTGATGGTAAAAAATATATTTCAAATTCTTCCTCAGGATACAAAATATGGGCAATTTTTTGTATTATTTCTACAAGGTCTTGTGAACATCTATTTCGCGTATTTGCAAGAATACTATTACTTTCTTCAACACTTAACCCAAAACGTGATTCTAATATAACAAATTCCATAGAGATAATTTTATAATTAAATTACTACCTCCTTTTTTTAGATACTGTAATTACCTAATTTTTAACCTTTGATTCTAGTATTTTTTTTAATTCTTTTTCTGATTTTAAAATTTTAACACATTTATTCACAAAAGTTCTGCTATATTTCTTTACAGTCCTTTTCTTATTATGCCAACAATATTTTATATCATCCTCTAAGGCTAAAAAACTATTTATCTTTTGTAACAAATATTGTAATGAATATTTCTTGCTTAAATGTTTAATATAAATAGCATCTTTAATTATACCATTAGACGTTTCCCTATCCACGAAAGAAATTTGTTTATTTTTTAAAATTTCCTCCTTTATAGAGCTCATACCTTCAAATGGATGTGTAATATTAGGATCACTTACTTCATGCACAATTTCTAAGCTATCCATATTTTTAATTTCTCCTTTAAGAACAAGCGCTGGAAATCCTTCTTTTTCTACAAACTGACCTTCTTTTATAAATTTTATCTGTTTAACCGCCTCTTTATCAATTATAATTTTCTTATCATCCACAAACATTTCTCCAGCATAACTAAAAACTCCAACGTTTGATGGCCCTTTTGAGGTGATTTTTTCTAAATGCTTTAAAAATATTTTTTTCTCCTTTTCACGTTCATCTTGTATTAATCTTATAAAATCCTGGGATTTTATTTCTTCGCTTTTTCCACTATATCTGTAATAAACAGCTCCTTCTCTTAATTTTTTCCCTGTATCTGTTGTTGTACAAATAATTGGTTTATTTTTTGATTCCTTTATCGACAAAACACCAAATACTAATTTATCGCCATTTATTTCTTGTTCAAATTCTGAAAACTCAAAAAAAATATTTTCTGATAAATTATTTTGGATCTGGTTTGTTAAATCTTTTGAGTCATACTCATTGAATAATTTGTATTTCTTCTTATTTAGGCCTATTGCCTCTCTCGGCTTATCTTTTACCCCAAAGATAATTTTTCCACCTTGACTATTTGCGAAAGCACAAATTGTTCTTATATATTCCTTTTGACTAAGATGAAAAGTGCTTTTAAATTCTACCTTTACAGATTCTCTATTTCTAACGAGATTATTTTTAATTTTTAATTTATCCATAATTATTTTTATTAAAAATTAACCTTCACTTCCCCGCTCATTAACTTCGGTAAAAACACATCACGAGTTTTTGAGAGTGTTTGAATTTGCTCTGAATTATTTTTTATTTTTTTAAATATTGATTGAATAATTTTATCAAACTTTTCCAAAACCTTCCTCTCTGGAATAATAATTTTCAAATTTTTGATAATTGTTGAGTTTATTGCTGTAACAATTGAAGAAGTGCTACCCAAAGAATTAAAATCTAAATTTTTAAGATATAGATATATAAATTCTGAAGACAAACTTCCGGTTAGATGTTTCATCTGTGCAATTGCTTCATTTGAAACCATATCTTCTGTTGTAATTGTTAATTTCCCAACCGTCATTTTAAAACTTAAAATCGTTGTATCTTCAGCAATAATTGGAATATTAAATTTCTGTATTGCTTCGTTCGTTAAATACTCCAAAGTATTGAAAATATAAGTTCCTGCATTACCTATATCTTTAATTGAAATCCATTTTTTACCTATTGGCACACTTGAAAACCACTGATCCTCTTTTCTTGGTGGAGTTCTTCCGATTTGAATTTCAAATTCTTCACCTAAGATTCCAACTCTCCAGCCGTCAGGCAATTTATCTTCTGCCTTGTATTTGCCGAACCACTCTTTAAAAACCTCTTGTCCAATATTTTCCAAAGTCTCATTTTGCTCCCGCAAAAGCTCAATCTTATCATCAAAACTAGAAAGCACCCCCGCAATAGCTTTTTGTTCTTCCGGATTTTTAGGAAATTTTATTGGCATTTTCCTTAATTCGCCTAGTGTTATATACTTTTGAGTTGTTCCACTTAGTCTACTTAAAATATAATTTCTACCGACAGAACTTATTAAATAATAGTACAACCATTTCGCTATAACCTCATTGCCACATTTAAATAATCCTACATTTTTAATTGCAAAATCTGGTTTTTTATCTATCAAACATACCTCACCAACAGTTCCAATCATTGATAATAGAACATCCCATTTATCAACTTTACTTCTTTTATTCACATCTTCATAATCTTGAATTGAAATTTTATAAGCAGAAGACATGTCAAGTTTACTATTTTTGATATTCTTAGACGTAATAAGTAATTTTCCCTCCTCTGTTTTCTTTGGTGAATCGTGAGTTCCGTCCGCAACTTTTATACAATATCTATCAGCGCTCATCTCCACCCAACCATCTCGTAGAGACGCATTGCAATGCGTCTGTACATTATCCTTATTCTGTTTTTTATCTTGAACTTTTGTCATAGTTTAATTTTATTATTCTAACTCATCTTTTAATGGTAGGAAATTATTTTTATCGAAAGCTCGCATGATGCCTCTAAGCAAATATCCATTAGAAATGTTAATGGTATACTTTCGTGATTTTTCTTCTATTGGCATAATTAATTTATTTTCTCTCATTTTTCGTAAAAATCGAGATATCTCTGTGTGTGCGACACCATCGTCAAATAAATGCTTAACATCTCTGGCTTGAAATTCTTTTTTTTCTATGGCAATAACCAATACATCTCTTTCTTTTTTATTGATTAATTTTCTATCAAAAGCATGTTTGAGAGCTTCGTCTAAAATATTCTCTTTTAGATATTTATAATCTCTTAATTTATCAATTTTAGAAATTTCTTCTTTTAGCCCACTAAGCACATAATATGCCCAATTCAAAATAGCTTTATCCTCTCCAGAATCAGCTAATTCTAATTTATCATAGTATTTATTTCTATCACTACAAAATACAGCAGTGGGATTAATTAGTCTTCCCTTTTCTAAATTGAATCCTTGCCTAATCAACATAGCACATGTCAAAGCTCGCACAGTTCTGCCATTTCCATTTCCAAATGGATGTATCCAAGCAAAGCGATGATGCACTATTGCAGTTTTCAATAAGTCAAACTGAGGATCGTTATCCACACCTATAAAATTAACCAATTCGTCCATGTATCCCTGCACCTGCGTATAATCTGGTGGAGTGTGTTTTGAATTAGCGATGCTTACATTATGGTCTCTATATTGTCCAGGTGTTTGATCCCCCTCTCTAACTAAATCTTTTACAATAATTTTTTGTAATTCGCGAATAAACATATGATTAATTTGAGAATTTTCACTATTCTCTTCGATAAAAATCATTGCTTTTTCATTGTTTTGAATTTCTAAAATATCTTCTGAAGGGTTTTTTTCTGGAGTAATTCTATTTTCAATATATTCTGCAATAGTAGTTCTATTCCCCTCAATCCTTGCTGAACCAATACTTTCCAATAAATGAAAAATGCTCTTTAATTGAAAAAAGATATGTGCTGGCGTTGTCCCACCAAGCTGTAAATGACGTAATCTATCAAGTTCTAATATTAACTTCGTTAACTCTGAACCAAATTTTGGCTCAGGAAGATGTAATTTTTTATATTTAGACATGTAACAAATATTTATTTATTATGTAACATTATGATAACATAATTCTTTATTTTAAGCAATTTTTTTCATCATTAAAAATAAAAGATGTAACAAACTTACTAACTGTTATGTAATATGTCTTAAACTTTTGTTGTAATTTACTATTTTTTTGATTACCTACCTATCAAAGTAGTCATCAAGTAAAGAATCTCTTCATTTATCGCATTTTTTGACACATTACTAAAAAATATCGTTCCTCAATCAAGTAAGATAATACATAAAATAGTAACCATTATATACCCCTTTATTTAGCACACATTAGATTTCAAAGCCAATCTTTTCAAGTTGATTTTTAATTTCTTTATTCATTTTTTGTTCTTTTTTCATCTGCTGTGATAATTTTTCTGTTAGATCTTTCATTTTATCTTCAAATGGAATTCCATCATCCTCTTCTTCTGGGATACCTACATATCGCCCAGGAGTAAGTACAAAATCATTTTTATCTATATCTTCAAGCGTTGCAGATTTACAATAACCTTGCACATCTTCATATTTACTATCTTTTTTTCGCCACTCGTGATATGTGTTAGCTATTTTTGCAATATCTTTTTCATCAAAAACTCTATGCACTCTATCTTCCAATCTTCCCATTTCACTTGCATCTATAAAAAGTGTTTCATTATTTCTTTTTCTATCTCCATTGCCTGATTTTTTGCGTGATATAAACCACAGGCAAGCTGGAATTCCTGTATTGTAAAAAAGTTGTTTTGGAAGTGCTACAATACAATCTACCAAATCAGCTTCAACAATCTTTGTGCGAATTTCCCCCTCGCCACTAGTATTTGATGAGAGTGAACCATTGGCAAGAACAAGTGCCATCGTTCCTTTTGGCGAAAGATGATAAATCATATGTTGCATCCAGGCAAAATTTGCATTCCCATTTGGTGGTGTGCCATATTGCCATCGTGGGTCGCCTTGTAGTAATTCGCCAGACCAATCACTCACATTAAACGGAGGGTTTGCCAAGATAAAATCTGCTTTAAGGTCTTTGTGTGCATCGTTTAAAAATGATCCTTCGGTATTCCATTTTACCTGTGAGCTATCAATTCCTCTAATCGCCAAATTCATCCGACAGAGTTTATATGTTGTTTGATTAGACTCTTGACCATAAATAGAAATATCATCAACCCTTCCAGAGTGCTCCTGTATAAATTTTTCACTCATTACAAACATACCTCCACTACCACATGCTGGATCATATACTCGTCCTTTGTAAGGCTCTATCATTTCCACCATCAACTTTACAATTGATTTTGGAGTATAGAACTGTCCACCTTTTTTACCTTCAGCATTCGCAAATTCCCCTAAAAAATATTCATACACTCTGCCAAGTAAATCTTTTGATTTGGCCGTTGCATCTCCGAGGTCAATATCACTTATTAAATCTATCAATTCTCCAAGTGCTGTTTTGTCTAAGTTTGGTTTTGCATACACTTTTGGTAATATGCCTTTTAAGGTTGGATTTTCTTTCTCTATTAATTCCATTGCATCATCTAGTTCAGTTCCAATGGTTGGAAGTTTTGCATGATCATGTAAATAAGACCACCGAGCATTTTGTGGCACAAAAAACACATTCTCACTACGATATTCATCAATATCTTCTGGGTCAGCCCCTTCATATTCACCATCTCCTGCAACAAGTTTGTTATGTAGTTCTTTAAAAGAATCAGAAATGTATTTAAGAAAAATCAAACCAAGTACAATATGCTTATACTCAGCTGCATCAATATTTTTACGCAATTTATCAGCAGTCTTAAAAAGCGTCTTTTCAAAATCCCCATCAATTTTCTGCTCTACTTTTTTCTTTTTTATCATATTTTTTAAATCTTACATCACTATTTACTCTTTTAGTATACTCTTTACTGCTTACTAAATCAAGGTTGGGGGTAATCTTTGGGGGTAATCTTTGGGGGTAATCTTTTTGGCAATTTACAACTTCCAAAAAATATTTCTATAAATTCAAAAGAAAATTCAGAAGCCTTGCCTGCCTACCCGGCAGGTGAACCTCGGTGTTCAAGTTTTAGGTCGAGGCTTTGCCTCGATGTTGTTTTTACCAAGGTCTTGCCTACCACTATTCGACGAGTAAATTTCCAAAAAAATCTCCAACAAACAAAAAAAATCCAAAGATAAAACCCCTGGATTTTTTTAAGATTTTTTTTGTTAGTTTATTTTAGAATTGTCCAGGTTGTTCCTTCGCCGATTACTTCTGTAAAATTTAAATCTATTTGATATTTATTGCCACAGGCAGACACAATCCAACGTTCTTGCCAAGAACCCTTTTTAGCGGTTTCCATTACTGGGTCTTTAAGTATATAAGATTTATGCGAATCATACTTATCACAACCTTTCATGGCAAGCTCCATTACAACTCCCCTCATAGCGTCTTTAGTAAGTAAGGAATCAGCAATCCCAGGACTTTTTAGTCCCTCAACATCAATAACATCACCGGCTTCCTTATTAGTTGTATTTTCTGAACTATCAGAGCTTTTGGCATTTTCAATATTATCGATTGCGTTATTGTTCTGATTATTGTTCTGTTCACTTTTTGCGGGTAATTTTTGTTGAGTACTTGTATCTCCGGTATTAGCTTGGTCTGTGTTTGTAATAAACATTGCAAAAATCAAAAAAGCTACAATAGCCGTAATCCCACCAAAGCCAATACTACCAATTTTCATTGCTCTTGAGACTGCTCCTTTTTTGTGTTCTGTGCCTCTTAAGCACAAAATGGCCAACAGACTTCCCCAGCCGATTATGGGAATTAATATTAGCAACGTCCACAACCCACTCATTCCAACATCCTTCAATCTTCCAATACTCTTAATAAACAAATAAATACTCATTGGAATAAACAACAACAATGATATTATACCTACAATATCCACACCACTGAATTTATCTTGTTTCGTCATAGAAAAACTCATCACAAGAATAATAAACACTAAAGTTTCTACAACAAAAAGTTTAATCCACTTCTCCCTGCTAATTGCTTTCATATTTTCTGATTTAATTATTATTTATTATTTTTTATCTATTTGATTATTTTAATCCCCCAACCTCTTAATCTTCATTTTCTCAAGATCTTTGTCTAGATACTTTTGTTGATTAAGATCTTTTGTAGCCTTTTTGTAAAAAGTTGACTCGGAAAATTTAACCCATTTGTCTGGCTTCCCCTTAATTCTTTTACCATCAGACATTAGTCCATCATTAACATACAAAATATCTTTACCATTTTCATTTACATATTTTTCACTCTTAGACATCCCGGGCTTCATTTCAATTCCTTTTTCTCGGAAAAATTGAACTACTTTTTGACGCCAGTCTATTCCTCTGAAATCAATAGAAGAAGCTGGACTATAAATACTTCCCACTGTTGATTCTATGCTGTCTTTTACATATTTTAAGTCTTTGGAATAATCCACCCCTCGTTTTAGAAGCTCATAAACAAACTTCCAATCGCCAGTCAAACTACAACTCCGTAAAACTGATTTAACCATACCCACTTCATCAGTTTTACGCCAATTCATATCCGCTCCAGCGTCTAAAAGAAGTTTAAAGTTTTCAAATCTGTTAATAGCATAAGCCTGCAAAAGAGCATTGGAAAAATCTTCATTTGGTATTTCTGCATCCAGGTCTTTTCTTTTAATGTGTCCATATTTTAGAATCATTTTTAAATAATCGGGATTTTTGTATCTAGCAGTAGTATGAATTATATTTAATCCACTTTTTATGTGTACTTGCAACGGATTAGCTCCCTTCTCTAAAAGATATTTAAACCCAATTCTTTTTTTCTTAGATTCTTTATTCATTACCAAAAGCCAGTAAAGAGGGTTTAGCCCTGTTTTACCAACAGTATTAATATCAACTCCCTCTGCCAATAATTTATCTATTTTTTTAGTGTCTCCTTTTTTAGCGGCATTGCAAAGAGCAACTACTTTTTTATCGGTAAAATAGTTTTTAGCAGAGTATTTTGACATATATATTTTGTAAGGGATAATAATGATCATAGCCATTATTAGTATTACCCAAACAAATTTTGGTATGTTTTTAAGACTCATTAATAAATAACTATTTTTTATATCTTAGCCCCTCATAATATTTGTCTTCATCTTCTCTTGCTTTTTTTCTTTCTTCTTCAGTTGGGGGAATTTCATATTTGGAAGATTCTTCAAACTTAACCCATTGTCCAGCTTTGTCTCCTTCTTTTTCTAAAATATATAATTGATACTTCCCATTTTCTTTAACATACTTTTCATCATCTGGCATATCAGGATGAATATCTTTTACGCCATGATTTTCTAAAAACTCTACACATTTTTGACGATAATCTGCTCCGCGATAGTTTAGGGAAACAGAGGGGACAAAAACAATATCTTCAATAACCCTAACAATTTCAGGTTTTCCATCTCTCATGTTAGTGTTAAAATTTGCTCCTCGTTTTAGTAACTCATAAGCAAAACGCCAGGACATATTTCCTTCAACAATATTTAAAGTTGGTCTGTCAACAGCTAATTTAATTATTTTATTCGGATCTGCCCCATAATCTAAAAGCAATTTAAAATTTTCAAATCTATCTGATAAATCTGCTTGCAAAAGTGCTGTCGGATTGGCATTCTCTGGCAGTTCTAAATCGACATCTTTTATCAAACCGGATTCTAGAAGTGTCTTGAGATAAAAAATATTAGAATTCTCAGCAGTAATGTGAAAAACCGTATAATAAGCATTTCCTTTCCAATGATAAATCACCGTCGGATCTACTTTATGTTCCACCAACCATTGAAAACTTTTTTTCATAATATCTTTATCTCGCAAACCACTAAATTTAAACAACCACAAAAAAGGAGTCATTCCCTCTTTTCCTTTAAAATTGATATCTGTTCCTTGTTTTAACAGTTCATCGGCTTTATTTAAATCACCGACCTTAAGAGCATAACATAATTCAATCACTTTTTGATCAGTAAATAAATTTTCCGGATCGTATTGATGTTGTTTAATTTGATTCTCTTGAACTATTTTGGAAAATTTTTGAGAAAAACGATAGATACCGAAAGACACAACTCCGGATAAGAGAATGAAAATTAATATGATTATAGACCAGATTTGTTTTTTAGTCATATTATTTGATTAATATTCATAAATATATTCACCATGCATTTTAGCTCCAACCTTTCCGTTAATACCATCTTTTACCAAATATTTGTTTCAGACAATTTTACAATTCGCATTTTTTCAACTCTTCTTCCAATTCTTTTTGTCTTTTTTCTCTTTTTTGCTCAAGTTTTTCTTTGGTATGCTTATTTAAAGATGAATTAATAAATTTTATCCATTTATCCTCCTTCCCTTCTATTCTGTCTCCTTTATAATCAATTCCCTCATCAACATACAAAATATAACGTCCGTTCTCTTTAACATATTTTTCATTTTTTGGTAGCACAGGATGGACAACTTTTTCTCCTCTTTCTTCCAATATTTCCAATGTTTTTTGTCTATAGTCTTCTCCAAATTCATTGTAATAATATACTGCTCCAACACAATTATCTTTACAAGTAATTAATTTAAATCTTTTAATTAAATCATAATCTTTTTGTTCTGGTTTTATTTTTGTTTTGTAAGTTAATCCCTCCTTTAACATAAAATAAATTCTATCCCAGTCTTTGCCATAAACATAATATCCACCAGGAAATGTTTCCGGATTGTTTTTATCAATGATTTTGTGTTGGACTAGGTGGTGTAATAATTTCTTAAAAGCAATATCGTTATTTAATACATCAAGAGTTGCATTAAGTGGCCAATATTTATTTTTAGTAGTACTACCCTTAACAATATTTCCCCATTTTTTATGAACATATTCAAAAGACTGGCCTAAATTTTTACTGGTTATCACTTGATATTTTAAGATTGCATCCAAGTAATAAGCATCCGCATAATAAACCACCTCTTTTAACACAAAACTAAAAGATCTCTTTGGCCTCTTATATAACATCAACGGATTAGCTCCTTTTTCTAAAAAATATTTAAAAGTTTTCCGAAAAGAACACTCATCCCTTTCCAAGCTATTAGCATACCACCAAAAATAAAAAGGAGTCATTCCGTCTTTACCAATAGTATTAATATCTATTCCTTCCTTTAATAATTGATCAGCTTTTTGCAAATCATAATTTTTCAAAGCCAGGCAAAAATCAATTATTTTTTGGTCGGAAAAATAAGTAGCCGGATTTGTTCTGATAGCTTCTTTCTCTGCCGCAATTTTATCTTCTTTGGTAGGAATGCCAGCAAAAAACATCGTCATTTTAATTACCTTACCAAAATAATCTACTGTTTCAACAATAGCATCTTTTTTGGTTATCCCCACAAACAAAACAATTACCATTATACCCAATACTAATATCGTTATTTTTTTCATTGAATTTATATTAATAAATAGTATGTTCTATTCCTTCCCAACCCAATTCACCGGTTCTATTCAGAAAAAAGTCAATGTCCAGTAAATTTTTTGATGGTATTAATGTATTTGCAATAACTGTTACTGCGGGTATATTAACAATAGCCATAACACCAACATGTCCAATATTTTGCACCAATCCCGCTTCCACATCAACCTGTTGCCCCAAAGCGTCTGGTAAGACTTCGCTAATGCTATCTCCATTCTGAATATGTTGATTAATAATTGCTAATGCTTCATCAGATATACCTGTAACATTAAGCTGTTTCCTAACTATTTTACCGGCAACATATCCCGTTCCCGGAGTATCCTTAATTACTTGCATCCATTTTAGATAATAAGTCAAATCCTGAGCAGTAGCTTCTTCCTGCAAGTGAGTTAAAATATCTCCTTCAGTTCTAAAATTAATAATGTTATTAAATTGACGATTGCCGTTATATGTTTTTCCTATTGCCTTAAATGCCTGCTTGAGAGTATTCTCATGTATTCCAGCTGCATTAAAAGTATAAGTTCTGATGCCAAGCATTGCTCCCACTACCGCACTTAAACCTCCCCCTAAGGAATGTCCCATGACAAAAATATTATCCCTATTTAATTCCCCCCTGTTTATTTTTTCCTCGATAATTTTACCAATATTAATAGCAAAAGTATATTGAGCGGTCTCTAGCCCAAATGGTTGTGTTACGTCAGTCGCCGTATCACCTGCTTCTTGAAAATTTGTTCCGGCAAATGTTAAAGCTACTGCTCCGGTTTGAGGATTTACAAAGATTTTAGCTTTAAAGCCAGAGTCACCATCTTCCAAAGTAGCTCTCTCTTCAGCATTCTCGCCAAATACTTTAGCAACCCATCCATCTCCCAAGAATTCTTTTAATTTATCTTCATTGGCAGAAATTTCTTCATATCCAATAGCTAACAGTTCTTGTTCTCTTTTTAGCTCATCTTCATTATTTTTATCATAAGCAATATGAGAAATATTGGAAGCCAGCGCTTTGTCAGTTTTTAAATCTTCTAATATTTTTTTATCTTTTTCTTTTTTTCGTTTCTTTTTTCTAATTTCATTATACCACCCTTTAATTTTATCCTCAATCCCTTCAGCAAAATTACCAATAGCAAAGAAAGGAGTGGCGGTTGTTTTAAGCAATTCTACCACCGCTTTTTTCAAATATCCACCAATACCACTGGCAATGTTTTTAATTCCGTTAGCAGTTTTTTCAGCAATATTTGTTACGGTTGGGAGAATTAGTTTAGTTTTATCCCAGGCTTGAGATGCTCCTTGTCTGATAATGTCCCAAGTATTTTTCAAGGAGTCTGTAGCTTTTTGGTAGGCTTTAATAACGCCTCCACCAAAAGCAGAATTTTTAAATCCATCCCAAGCATTTTTTCCCAAATCTTTAATTTTATCTAACCAACCTTTTTTAGGTTGATATGAATTAGTAGTAGAAGCCCACGCAGTAGCTCCAAGAAGTTTTTGGTACCAAGGAATTTTAGTTGAGTTAGAATGACTTGCAAAGGATAAATAATCTGACCAACGAGGCTTAGGCGGAGTATGAGAATACCCTCCTGCTTCAGAATAAAATCCGGAGTAACCGTTTCCGTTGGCATCAAACCAGGTATGTTCTTTAATCGCTGCTTGGTGTTTTGCTTCGGCTTTTTTCCAGGCATTTAATTTGGCATAGTAAGCACTTCTTTGAGCGTCTCTTCTTCTCTTCTCTTCTTCCCGTCTTTTCTTAGCTTTCTTCTCTGCTTTCTTGTAAGCCTTCTTAGCTTTTTTCTTAAGTTTTTTAAGAGATTTTTTAAGTTTATCTAAAGCTCCTAATCCAACGGAAAAGTTAAGTCCAAAGGAAGAAGCTAGACTAGCAGAAGAAACTGTGGCTGGAACAAAAGATAGATAAGAATCTAAATCAGAATTATCTGTTCTAGCTATTTGATCATAGTCTAATCTTGCCTCGGCTAGTTTTAGTCTATCTTGATAATAGCTCTTTTCTGTTTGAGCTTGTTTAATTAATTCGTTTTTAAAATTACTGGCTTCTTTTAGAGAAGCTTGATATTCTCTTTGGGCCTGTTGTTGTTCTTGAATTAAAAAACTAAATTGTTCTTCGTATTGCTTAAGGATGTTTTTAGCAGAAT
>WGDO01000011.1 GCA_015493225.1 Patescibacteria group bacterium | reverse complement strand
CATTCCTTAAAGGAATCAGAGTTTCCTAGTCGAAGGAATAAATCTCCTTTAGAATTAGCTGGTTGTAAACTACCTAAAATACATAATTGGATGAGCTATATTCGGGAAAATTATTCTGGGAAAAACTACTAATCGGTTACCAGTGCCTAAAAATAACAATAAAAATTATGAAAGTAAAAGTAGATCAAGATTTATGTATTGGTTGTGGAACCTGTGAATTGATGTGTAGCCAATGTTTTCAATTGGAAAATGGTAAGGCCCAGGTAATAAGAGATAATTGCGATGGAGTAGATTGTGATATTCAAGATGTTATTGACAGTTGCCCAGTGGAAGCCATCAGTATTGTAAGTGAAGACCAAGTAAATTCGGAAGAAAAAACAGCATAATTGTCTAAAATAGAAACAAGTGAAGAATAAAAAAGTTATTTATCCTTTGGGTTGGTATCAAAAGAAAAAACGCGAAGGCAATGCTTTGGGTTTTGGCAAACCGGGGATTTACAACGGAGTCAATTGGGGAATTCATCTCGGGGAGGATATTCTTTGTAAACCAAATTCGCCAGTTCGTTCCATTGCTTCGGGAGAAGTAGTTTATGCCGGTTTTCATCCTGGAATTAAACAAAAAGGGAATTGGGGTCATATCATAATTATTAAACATTCCCAGTTACGACCAGGAAAAAATATTTATTCGCTCTATGGACATCTAGGGGTTTTGGAAAAGAAAAAAGGAAACAACGTAAAAATAGGACAAAGAATCGGTAGAATAGGACGTAGTTACAGCAGGGACAACGGTTGGTGGATAGCCCATTTACATTTCTCCATTTACACTGGACCATGGCAGGGGGTTGTTTTGCCCGGATATTATAAAAAGGGGCAAAAAAGAACAAGGCTCAGCTATTGGGAAAATCCCAGTGAATTTATTAATGGTTAAATATTTTTTATAAGTTAATTTTTCAATTTTATGTCAACAGAGTATAGTCAACTAGTTAATGTCGCTTTAGCCTACGGTGTTCCTTTAAACACCGTTACTTTAATTTTGATGTTGCCTATAGTGGTGACAATTATCACTTTTTTTCGACAGGTAATTGGAATTAAAGCTTTTGGCATTTATACACCAGCAATGATTACATTTGCTTTTTTTAGTATTGGGGCACAGGCTGGAGACTTTAGTAAAGGTATTAAGTATGGAACCTCCATTTTTATTATGGTTATCTTAATTGGCACTCTTAGTCGAATTTTGATGAAACGATTCAGGCTTTTATATCTCCCCCGGATGGCCATTGTAATTACATTAGTTGCTTTAGCTACTCTAGCCGTTTTAATGATTGGTGGATTTTTTAAACGAACCGGTTTGGCTGGGGTGGAGATTTTTCCAATTTTAATTATGATTACTTTAGTGGAAAAATTTGTTTCCACTCAAATAGAAAAAGGTTCTCGCATAGCCATTATACTTTCTCTGGAAACTTTAATTATTTCTTTGATATCTTATTCTATAATTCGTTGGCAACCATTAATTAGTTTTGTGCAACAATATCCTTGGACAATTTTATTAACCATCCTCATTAATATTTTCCTCGGGCATTGGACTGGCTTAAGATTGATGGAGTACTTTAGGTTTAAAGATTTAATTAGCGGAAAAAATGTTCTCAAAAAGTAAAAATATTTTGGGTATGAATGCCCGAAATTTAATCTATATTCGACCAAACAATTTGAAGTCGGCTAAAAAATTAGCCGATGATAAATTGCGTTGTAAGCGAGTATTGAAAAAAGCAAAAGTACCGGTACCGCGGTTGATTAAAAGCATTAAAACCCAGGAAGACCTGGACAATTTTGATTTTAGCACTTTACCAAATAGCTTTGTTCTTAAGCCCAACTTTGGCTTTGGTGGAGATGGAATTATGGTAGTTTATGGACGAAAAAAGGGAAGTGAAAATGTTTGGGTTAAAGCTAATCGCAGCCCGGTGACAGAAGATTATCTGCGAACCCATATTAAAAATATTCTAGACGGTTCTTTCTCCCGAACGGGTACTTCCGATGTGGCCTTTTTTGAAGAGCGAATTAAGTTATATCCCGGCTTTAAACCCTATGCCTTTCGAGGAGTGCCAGATATCAGAATTATTGTTTACAATCGGGTACCAGTAATGGCCATGATGAGAATTCCCACCGAAGCTTCGGGTGGAACTTCAAATTTACATCGAGGAGGTATTGGTATTGGCATTGATATGGCCACCGGTGTTACCACCACAGCCATTCAATATGATCGAGTAGTGGAAAAATCGCCCCGGGGATTATTGTTAAGTGGAATTAAAATTCCTCAATGGAAAAATATTTTAGAATTGGCCATTAAAGCTCAAGATGTTTCTAGGTTGGGGTATTTGGGAGCAGACATTGCAATCGATCGAGAGAATGGGCCAGTGTTTATGGAATTAAATGCTCGACCAGGACTATCTATTCAGGTATCTAATCAAGAGGGACTACTGACTAGATTAAATAGAGTAGAGGGATTAAAAATAAAAACCGTTCGGCGAGGAGTTGCTTTGTCACAAAATTTATTTGGTGGAGAAATTGAAGAAGAAATAGAAGGACTTTCCGGAAAAAGAATTATTGGCACAGTAGAAAGGATTAAGATTATTGGAAGAAATAAAAAGGAAATTAAGATTGAGGCAAAAGTTGATACGGGGGCAGGATTTACTTCCATTGATCTAGATCTGGCCAAAGAGCTTGGATTTTCCGAAACAATGGAAGAGTATGAACGTATTTATTTAGAGCAGGGAGAATGGAAAAAATTGGAGAATTTAACAGCCAAGGAAAGAAAATTACTATTTAAAAAAGTTCCTTATTTAGTGGATACAGCTATCATTAATTCTTCCCATGGAACAAGTTATCGTCCAATAGTAAGAGTGAAAATTATTATGGACAAAAAGATGATCCCCGCTCGCATAACCATTATTGACCGTCAGCATCTAAAATACCCAGTTATTATTGGGAGAAGAAATTTGAAACAATTTTTGGTGGAGGTGAAGTAATAATTAAAAATTAGAAATTAAGAATTAAGAATTAGAATAGAAAATATCCAACATAAAATCAAACAAATTATTTTAGAATTGATCCCAATAGTGGCGATGGTTTTATTAATCCCAATTATTCAGAATGATTACATTTTATTGTTAGCATACGGGATAATAATTATCAGTTTGTTTTTTATAAAATATGTAAAACTAGATTGGTTATTTTTTACTTTTGCCCTGGTAACAATGACTGCCTCCGAAGCATTGTTTATTTCCACCGGCGTAGAAGTATTTGAAAGAAACAGTTTATTCGGACTAATGCCAATCTGGCTACCGGTCCTCTGGGCTTATGTCTTCGTAGTGATGAGGAGGTTGGTAAAAGTTTTAGAAAATTAAAAAAATAAAACATGAGAATAATTAAACAAGCATATCCACTAGTTACAATCACTGGGACGAAAGGGAAGACGACAACAGTTCGTCTTTTGGATTATGTATATAGAAATTTAGGATTTAATACTTTGCGAGTTGATACAGACGGACATTTTGTTAACGAGAAAAAAAAGAGTGATTATTTTTATTCTAGAAAATATTGGGGAATAGTGCCTAACAATTGTCCTGGACGATATTTATTTGAGCTAGATAATAAACCATTAAAAAACTCTAAAAAATTAGTATGTTTATTGGAGGCTGCTTTAGGTTCCTCATCGTCTATCGGGCTTGGTTATTTTCGACATGACATTGGTGTTTTGACAAATATTTATCGTGACCATATTACTAATGTACGAATTAAAAACAAGAATGACATTTATAAAGCAAAAAGTTTCATCTTCAAGGCTTTACGAAAAAAAGGAACTTTTATTTATAATTCTAGTGATAAATATATTGTTAAAAAAATAAATAAAGAAAATATAACTCAAAAGAAAATAGCTGTAGGTTATCACTGTAACAACTTAAAAAAATTTTTAAATGAGGGCAATTATTTTTTTGAGATAAATACAGAAACAAAGGAGCTTGTTTTTCACAGCAATCGACAAGCAATAAGATTGGTTAATCTCCAGAGTATTCCCTTTACTTTTGATGGCGTGTTTGAGCCGAATTTGTTTAATGTGTCATTTGTTTATGCCATTCTTTATGCGGAAATGGGTGAAAAATATTTTTTCAGAAAAATAAAAGCAATAACTAAAACTTTACAAAAATACACTGTTGACCAGGAAGGAGGCAGAATGGTTTTTGTGGAAAAGGATAGGTATAAAATTATAGTTGATTTTGCTCACGAGCTTGAGTCCTTTAAACAAATAGCTCTTTTAGCCAGGAACATTAGCAAGAATAGAGTGATTGGAGTTTTGCGCATTGATCCTTCTAGGATTAATAAAGATATCTTGAGCACTGCTAAGCAGATTGGCAAGTATTATGATTTTATTTATATCTATGACAAAGTTGATGGTGAAAAAATGAAAGAAAGTATCGGAGTGGCTGAGGGTAAAAAAAGAGGGATTGGCGAAACAGCTGAATTGTTTGCGCAATATTTAGAAAAATTTGGTTATCAACAATACAAAGTGGTTGTTAAAGAAAGTAAAGCTTTCAAGGAAGCCGTGAAAAATGTTCAAGAGGGTGATGTAATTATTTATATTGGTGACGGCTTTAATCATCAAAAAACCCTAAAGACTGCCCAAGGAGCGTAATTTTTAATAAATACAGACAATGTTAAAAAAACATTTTATATTTTTTTATTCTGGGAAAAATCCATATCGTATTGATAGATTTTCAGAAGAGCTGAAAAAAAGAAAAATACCTTATGATTTCATTGATATGGAGTCAATAGTTTTTACTAATGATTTTATACATAATTTTGCAGTTAAAAATCTTGGTAGCATTGGATATTTTTTGGGTTATAGTGAGATGAGTCAGTATCTAATGCTGGCTTTGGGTGATAAAATTAATTTTCCACAACAAAAGGCATGGGGGTTGGCCGATAAATTTAAATCACATATTTTTTTAAGCAAGAATGATATTAAGACTCCACGGAGTGGATTGATTTTAGCAGAAGGGTTTATTGAAAGTATAGCTCAAGAAATAGGCGGCTTTCCTTGTGTTATAAAAAAGACAACAGGTGGTAATGGCAAAATGGTTGAAATTGTTAGTGACAAGGGACAGTGTTTGGATTTTATCAATGAGATGAAAGAAAATATTTCTATCAACCGTCCTTTCCCTCGCGCCTTTTCTTTTTTGTTGCAAGAGATGATAACAGAAAGCAAAGGAGTTGATTACAGAGCTTTGTGCGTGGGAGAGGAAATTTTAGGATTAATGAAGAGAACTTCTCAGGGTGATTCTTTTAAAGCTAATTTTTCCCTAGGGGGATCAATTGAGCAAGTTGATATGATTGAAGAAATTAAATCTATAAGCAGAAAAATTATGAAAAAAACGGGACTTTTGGTTGCCGGGATAGATTTTATTAAAAGTCAAAAAGGATATCAAGTTTTGGAGATTAACACTTCTCCACAATTTAAAGGATTTGAACAAACAACTAATATCAATGTCGCTGGAAAGATTATTGAAGAAATTATTGAAAGAATATATAATAATTAACAATATCGTCATGAAACAAAGATTTATTTTATTCTCAGAAACATTAAAAAATCATCGTGCTAATAGGTTTAGGGAGGAATGCATAAAAAAAAATATAGAGTTTGAAATAATCAATCTTTATAAATTAACCTTAACAGATTCTGACATCATTGATGAAAATAATCAAATTATTACGTTGAACGATAAAGATGTGGTTTGGCTGCTTTCGAATCTAACTGTGGGACACTTCATTGCCAGAAAATTGGATAGTCAAAAAATTAAAAATTGGCCTAATGCAGGAGCAGTTGATTTTGCAGATAAATTTTTAACGAATATGTTTTTTAGTAAAATCGGAATTCCTACACCCAAAACTGTTTTTATCAATTCTTATTTTATAGATAATATTGTAGAAAAAATAGGAGGGTTTCCTTGTGTGATTAAAAAAACAGTTAGTACTGTAGGGAAATTTGTGGAAATAGTTAATAATGAAAAGGAGGCAGTTGCTTTCATTAGAGATACTTTTGATAAAGCAAAAGAAAATGTTTTACCTGTCAATCGACTAAGATTTTTGTTTCAAGAATTTATTAAGGAGGCAGCTGGTACTGATTATAGGGTGTTGTGCTTAAATGGAGAAATAATTGGGGCGATTAAGAGAGAGGCCCAGGAGGGCTTTAAGTCAAATGTTTCTTTGGGTGGTAAAGCTACTCAAGTTGAAGTTGATGAAAAATTACGAGAATATTCTCAACGAATAATGAAAGAAGGGAAGTTGTTTTATGCTGGTATAGATTTTATTAAAAAAGGAGATGACTACTTGGCAATTGAAGTAAACACCTCCGCTCAGTTTGAAGGCTTTGAAAAAGCAACTGGAATAAATGTCGCCGGAAAAATTATTGAAGCATTGTTAAAAAAATAAAAAATATTTAAATTGTATGCAAGCAGTAATTTTAGCAGCGGGGAGGGGAGAGCGAATGGGAAAGTTGACGGAAAATTGTCCTAAGCCAATGTTATTGATTAAAAACAAGCCAAAGTTGGCCTGGACTTTGGAAAATTTGCCGGAAGAAATATCTGAGGTGATTTTAATCATCGGTTATTTGGGTGAACAAATTAAGAGTTTTTTTGGGAAAAATTATGCCGGTAGAAAAATAAAATATGTGGAACAGAAAAAATTAAACGGTTCTGCTGGAGCGGTGCAATTAGCTCAACCGTTAATCAAAGATAAATTTTTAGTTTTAATGGGTGATGATTTATATTTGAAAAGTGACTTGGGAAAAATGCTTAAAGAGGACTGGGCAATCTTAGTTAAGAAAGTGCGAGAGGCGGAAAGATTTGGTTTGGTTAGCCAAGATAAAGGCGGTTATTTAACTGGCGTAATAGAACGACCCCATAATCAAAAAGAAGGATTAATAAATACTGGTGCCTATGTTTTGCAACCAGAATTTTTTCAAGCAAAACTCGTTCCGATTTCCGAAACAGAATATGGCTTGCCTCAAACCCTGGTTAGTATCTATCCAAAATACAAAACTAAATTAATTAAAGCCACTAAATGGCAACCGGTTGGCTCCCCCAAAGACCTAAAATTAGCCGAAGAAAGGATTAGGGAGTTTGTTAGTTAGATTGTGTTTTTCAAGTAAATCTTTCATTATCTTTAAAGTGGGCAGGTACGGGAGATAAGGTTTAAGGCACAAAAAATAAACTTGACAATCCCAAAATATTCGTGTATACTAGAATAAAAGTTAAAAATTGGTAAATATTCGTGTATGGAAGAAATTTTTGAAAAATTAAAAAAGTATAATTTTTGGACTAAAAAAACCCAGGAAGACAATCTTGAGGTTGGTTTTGAGCGTAAATTTTATTTAAAAAAAGTTGAGCAATTTTTAAATAATGATTTAATTAAGGTATTTATTGGGCAACGAAGAGTCGGGAAAAGCTATCTTATGAGGCAAGTCATTAAAAAATTACTTGCTTCTGGCGTTGCTAGAAAAAATATATTCTATTTAAATAAAGAGATTGTTGATTTCGATGAAATTAAAACTCATTTAGATTTAAAAAAGATTATTGACATTTATAAGGAAAAAATTAAACCTAAAGGAAAAGTTTATTATTTTTTTGATGAAATTCAGGAAGTAAAAAATTGGGAGAAAATTGTAAATTCTTTGTCGCAAGATTATAGATATAAATCAGAAGTTTTTATCTCGGGATCAAATTCTAAAATGCTTTCCGGGGAACTAGCTACCTATATTTCTGGAAGATATATTGATTTTGAGATATTTCCATTTTCTTATGTGGAATATGTTAAATATTTTAAACTAAAAAAGAACAAAGAAACTTTTTTAGCTTATTTGCACGATGGTGGTTTGCCAGAATTTTTTCAATTAGAGACAGAAGAATCAAAAAGATATTATTTGCAGGCTTTAAAAAATACCATAATTCTGAAAGATATAGTAGATAGGTATAAAATAAAAGATGTAAAATTATTAGAGAAGATTTTAGATTTCATTTCTGATAATATTGGGAATACTTTTTCTAGCGCTAGTATAACTAATTTTTTGAAATCTAAAGGACGTAGAATTTCATTTGATACAGTTTCTAACTATTTAAAATATTTAACAGAGACTTTTTTAATTCACGAGGTAAATCGTTTTGATTTGAAGGGTAAGGATATTTTAGATAGTGGTAAAAAATATTATCTTAATGATTTGTCGTTTAGAAATTTTGTTTTCTCCACTTTTGACGAAGGACTTGGCGGTCATTTAGAAAATTTAGTTTATTTATATTTTCGAGCTAATAATTGGAAAATTTATATTGGTAAGATTGAGGACAAAGAGGTAGATTTTGTAATTGAGAAATGTGGGAAAAAGAAGTATGTGCAGGTTGCTCATTCTTTAAATAGTAAAAAAGTTGTTGCTAGGGAATTTGGGAATTTAGAAAAAATTCGAGATTCTTATGACAAAATGGTAATAACCCTAGACGACAAAGCTCTCGGAGATAAAAACGGTATTGAGCATAAGTTAATCTGGGAAATTTTAGGAGTGGCTTAACAAAGTTATTTATTTTCTCCACAAGCCTTGCTTGTGGAGAATAAGAAAATTGAAAATAAAAAAAATGAAAACTAAAATCAAGGCACTGGTAACCAATTAGTAGTTTCAAAACATTGATTTTAAGCTAACCTTAGGGTAAAATAGAGATGTTTTTACTTTAAAAAGTAAAAAACACTAAATTTTAACTTTTTACCATGGTTATTCCTAAAAAAAATTATGTCCCAGATGTGGTTCCCAGTCAGTTATTAAATCTGGGTT
>WGDO01000010.1 GCA_015493225.1 Patescibacteria group bacterium | reverse complement strand
GGTAAAGATAGGTTTCATAATTAGAAAGAACCATGTTTCGGTCTATGGGTTTGGTGGCATAGCTAGCAATTAGAAAGGCTTGAAGGTAATTGATGAAGGTTGTTAGCCTTAGTTCCCCTCCTTTTGTAAAGGAGGGGTTAGGGGTGGATTTCCTTGTTTCCCCTCCTTTCGTAAAGGAGGGGTTAGGGGTGGATTTTTGTAAATCCCCCCTTGGTCCCCCCTTTTTCAAAGGGGAGAAACTAGGAGACACTTTTTCCTCGGTAAAAGAAGGCTCTGAACCAAGCTTACATCCCTTCTCTCCATCCCAACCCCAGCCTCCATTGGTAGAACTGTCGGCAGTTGGTTTACACTTATTATCCAGCGCTTGTCCCGTGTAGCCCTCTGGGCGAAGTGAGGAACTATCCACCGGAATAATCCTCGGAATTCCATTATCAAACTGATCATAGTCCTCTATCTCTTCTGTTTTGTTATTAATGGTAGTGGGTGAAGTTAATTTAGTATCCATTTTACATCCTTTTTCTCCATCCCAGCCCCAGCCGTCACCGTCCCAATCTACGCACTTTTTTCCCTCCTTTTTTAAAGGAGGGGTTAGGGGTGGATTTTTAGCTTGAGCTATTTTAATGTTTAAGGGTAAAACCGCATATACAAAAAAAGCCACCAAAACTATGGGAGCTATTACTCTTATTGTCTTCTTTTTATTCCCTTCTACTTTGCTTGAACTGGTAAGCATACTTTAAAACCTTAATATTTAAAAAATTAAATTACATCAGTTTTTAATTTTTTTTATTTTGATTTGGTTTTAAAGTATTTTGTTTTGTGAACCCTATTTATCTCCCGTTAGGGATGACGAATTACTCACCGCGTTCGCTTAGTTTCCCCTCCTTTCATAAAGAAGGGGTTAGGGGTAGATTTAAATCCCCCCTTAGTCCCCCCTTTTTCAAAGGGGGGAAACTAGGAGATAGTCCTCTTCTTTGCAAAAAGGGGAAAAACTATAAATCAACACTCTATAAACTGTTGACCAATAATCGTAAGTTAATTCCATCTAATTTCCTTTTAGTATCTCACCTTAGCATATTTAAAATTATTTGTCAATAGCAAAAAATAAAATGTATTATGATATTATGAATAATATCATAATAGTACCTTTTTCTAATTTGTAAATTGATTAGACGGCTTCGGTGTATAGCTTTGATCGCAACCTCGGTTACTTGAAAAAAAAGTATTAGCGTGGTAAGGTTAGAGAAGAAATGGGAATATTTTGAACAACTTATTTTTAAATTTATTAAATATGAAAGAATTATCAAAAGCCTATTCTCCTGGAGAAAATGAAACGACTATTTATGAAAAATGGGAGGAATCTGGCTATTTTAATCCGGATAATTTGAATTTACCGGAAGATGCTAAGCCCTACACCATCGTTCTACCTCCACCAAATATTACTGACAAGCTTCACCTTGGTCATTCTTCCATGCTAGCTATTGAGGATTTACTTATTCGTTATCACCGAATGAATGGCTATCGCGCTCTTTGGCTTCCGGGAACGGATCACGCGGCTATCGCCACTCAAAATGTGGTAGAGAAAAAATTATTAAAAGAAGAAAAGAAAACTCGGCATGATTTGGGGCGAGAAAAGTTTTTGGAAAAAGTTTGGGAATTTTTAGATGAAACCCAGGCAACGATTTTAAAACAAACTCGTCGGATGGGGGCTAGTTTGGATTGGTCACGAGAAGCTTTTACTTTTGACGAACAACGTCAAAAAGCAGTGGCCACCATGTTCACAGATATGTATAAGGAAGGAGTAATTTATCAGGGAGAAAGAATTGTTAACTGGTGTCCTCGTTGTCATTCCACCTTGGCTGATGACGAAGTGGAACATCAAGATCAAAAAACAATGTTTTACACCTTCCGTTATTGGAAAGATTTTCCCATTTCTATTTCCACAACTCGTCCGGAAACAAAAATTGGCGACACGGCGGTGGCGGTTAATCCCAAGGATGAACGCTATAAAAAATTTATCGGGCAAGAATTTGAAGGTGAATTTTGTGGAGTACCTTTAAAAATAAAGGTGATTGGCGACCGAGAAGTTGATATGGATTTTGGAACTGGTGCCCTGGGAGTTACCCCGGCTCACTCCATGGTGGATTGGAAAATGGCCGAGAATAATGATTTGGAAATTAAAAAAGTAATTGATGAAGATGGGAAAATTCATGACGGCTTTGGAGAATTTAGTGGGCTAACCGCCAAGGAAGCCGGTAAATTAGTTGTCAAAAAATTAAAAGCAAGCGATTTACTGGAGAAAGAAGAAGAAATTGATAACGCCCTCTCCACCTGCTATCGTTGCGATACCGCCATTGAGCCATTGCCTTCTAAACAATGGTTTGTTTCCGTTGATAAAAAATTGGAAAGACTGGGTGGAAAATCTCTAAAGGAAAAAGCCATTGAAGTAGCTAAAAATAAGGAAGTTTCATTTATCCCTAATCGTTTTAAGAAACAATATATTGACTGGATGGAAAATTTACACGATTGGTGCATCTCTCGTCAAATTTGGTTTGGACATCGCATTCCGGTTTGGTATAAAAATGATGAAATTTATGTTGGAACAGAGGCCCCAAAAAATAAATATACTAAGGCGATCTTATTACATGCTTGGGATAGTGATCCGGAAGCAGCCTTTTTCCCGTGGCTCAAACAACAATTGGAAAATGCTGGCCTGAAAGTTATAGTTCCAAAGTTACCAAATGCTAAAAATCCAGATTACGAAGAATGGTTGTCTGCTTTCAGAAAATTAGATGCTGATGAGAATACTTTAATTATTGGCAGATCATTGGGTTCAACTCTTGCCTTGGCGGCTGCCCAAGAAGGAATAAAAATTGGTAAACTGGTAGCAGTGTGTACTCCTTTGGACAATAAATCTATTCCTGACTTTTTTACTGCTATTGGCGAATGGAAATTTGACAAAATTAAACAAAATATACAAGAGATAACTATTTTTCACTCCAGTAATGACCCCTATATTCCCAAATCAACCTCTGAAAAATTATCACAAGAACTAAATGCCCCCTTAGTAGAAATTAAAAATGCGGACCACTTCACCGGTATTCAATATCAAGAAATTTTAGAAGCTTGTGGAATCTGGGCTCAGGATCCCGATGTTTTGGATACTTGGTTTTCGTCGGGGATGTGGACTTTTTCTACCTTGGGTTGGCCGGATAATTTTAAGGATGGAAAAAAAATTGGGGACTTGGCAGAGTTTCACCCTACCCAGGTTCTGGAAACCGGTTATGAAATTTTAACTCTTTGGGTCTCTCGGATGATTATGATGAGTTTATTTGCCGTGGGAGAAATTCCTTTTGAGGATGTCTATCTGCACGGAATGGTTTTAGACGAAAACGGTAAAAAAATGAGTAAGTCCAAAGGCAACGGTATTGACCCCATCGATGTTATTGAAGAATTTGGAACCGATGCCGTTCGTCTTTCTTTGTTAATTGGTAATACCCCCGGCAATAATCTCCGGGTGGGAGAAGAAAAAATTGCTGGAATGCGTAATCTAGTCAATAAGCTTTGGAATATTTCTCGCTATATTGAAACAACTTATCAAATTAGTGAGGTTGAAAAAAGTGACTTGGACACTTTGCCGGACGATGAGAATTTAACTTTGGCTGACCGGTGGATTTTAACAAAATTTAATGAATTGACTTTAAAGGTTACCCAGGATATTCAAGGTTATCGTTTTTCGGAGGCTGGGGAAAAATTAAAAGAATTTACTTGGAATGATTTAGCGGATTGGTACTTGGAAATTAGCAAAACTGAAAATAATTCTGAAGAGAAAACAGCTATCCTACAATTCGTTTTAGGCAATCTTCTAAAACTTTGGCATCCCTTTATTCCTTTTGTTACTGAAAAACTTTGGCAAGAATTATTTACCTCTGATTTTCTGATGATTAGTTCTTGGCCGAAAATAGATTCTGACAAACAGACCGGGGAAACTTTAAAAAACTTTTCTCTTTTGCAAAATGTCATTACGGCTATTCGTAATATTCGCACCCAATACAAAATCGCTCCCAAGCAAAAAATTGAGGTGGTTATTTATGCTCACGACAAATTATCTTTTCTGGAAAAACAAACTGAATTGATTTCCAATCTAAAAACCGGCATTGATAAAATCACAATGCAAGAATCTGGCGATAAAATTTCTCGGGCTCACTATGAGATTATTGATGAGATGGAAATTTATGTTCCTCTGCAAGATATTATTGATATTCCCACTGAATTGAAAAGACTGGAAGAGGAAATTAAAAGTACAGAAAATTTCATTGCTGACATTTCCAAAAAACTTGATAATAAATCTTTTGTGGAAAATGCTCCCGAAGCAGTGGTCAATAAAGAAAAAGAAAAGTTGACTACTCAAGAAAATAAACTTAAAAACTTAAAAAAATATTTTGAAAACATTTCCTAATATTCTATTATTTATTATTGGTGGATTTTTAGCTGGCTTTGTTTCTTTGTTATTTTTGGCATCGATTCCTTCTTTGGCACCAATTAGCAATATTGCCCAAATTATTTTCAATAGCACTGTGGAAGAATTTGTGAAGTTATTTATTCTTGGGTTTATATTGAAAAACATTCGTAATTTTTCATTCTCTTTTAGAAATATTTTTATTTCCGGTGTGGTTTATGGTTTAGGATTTACCTTGTTTGAAATTATGCTTAGAAATTTGAATCGTGCTGTTTTAATTCCTGGGGAAATATTATTTGTTTTATTTGTTCATGTTGCGACAAGTATTTTGTTATTTCTGGTAATTCGGTCTTCACGTGTTAAAAAGTTATCCACAAACCCCATACTCTATTTAATATTGGCAATTTTTATTCATCTATGTTATAATTTAATTGTATAAATGATGTTTTAAGCTTCATTAAACCTCATTAGACCTCTCCGGAAACTATCTCCTACTGCAATTTTCCACTTTTGGTAAAATTCATTTCAAACTTTTTCAACTTAGCTAAGGCTAAATTTTCAAAAGTTATTCAATAAATTTTACTCAAAACTAGCAAATTTCGTAACGAAGCTAGTTTCCGGAGAAGTCTATTAATTTTTAGTTAATTACAATAATAAAAATAATAATATAAACAAATGACACAGCAAAAACAATCTTTTTTCGAAAAACTTACAGGTATTAAGAGAGTGAATGACAATAATGAAGAAGAGTTTATTATTAATGCAGAGGGTTCTAGCGTTACTGAAAATAATAACAATCCTGGATTTGCTCCAGCTTCATTTGAAATAAATGACGAGACCTATGAAGTGCCAAACAATCAACAGCCAGCATACGAGGAGCAAATGGAAGCGCAACCTCCTGTTTCTGCCCCGGTTGCACAGCCGGAGCCAGAAGAAGATCCAGCTCCAGTAACAGCTCCTGTTCAATCTGAAGAAACTGATGACTCTGAGGGACAATTAACTATTGATGTTTATCAAACTGATGATGATGTCATAATTAAATCAACTATTGCCGGAGTAAAACCAGAAGATTTGGATGTTAGCATTAATAATGATATGGTTACCATTCGAGGAGAACGAAAGCAAGACGAAGAAATATCAGCAGAAAATTATTATTACCAAGAATGTTATTGGGGACCATTTTCTCGAAGTGTTATTTTACCGGTGGAAATTGTGTCTGACAAAACAGAGGCCACTATGAAAAATGGAATTT
The DNA here is from genome assembly GCA_015493225.1 of Patescibacteria group bacterium. Taxonomy (GTDB): domain Bacteria; phylum Patescibacteriota; class Minisyncoccia; order Moranbacterales; family DUUL01; genus S145-42. The sequence continues at coordinate 9,462 of WGDO01000010.1, read as the reverse complement.
TAACTTTGAAATTACCGAAAGCGGATACCACTAAGACTAAAAAAATTCAGGTGCGTGGATTTTAGTTTCTACCGATTATTACAAAACCATTTAAAAAGCCTGCCTAGTGATAGGCAGGCTTTTGAAAAAGAGGAGTTTACGGTTTATGGCTTGTTGTTTACGTCTTCCCCCCTTTATAAAGGGGGGATTGAGGGGGGATTTTAAGTATTTTAAATAATTGATTGAGAGTCCCCAAATACACGACCCTTACAAAATTATTTATCCTCCGTTTAGGGACGACAAATCAACTATAAATATACAAATACTTGTTATTTAATTTAAAATTTAAAATTTAAAATTTAAATTCAATTTTAAATAATCTAATTTAAAAACCATTAATTGTTTGTTTTAAAAATTTAAACATTAAGAATTGATTGCCAGCCCTAGGCTGGTCAGCTTTCCGCCTGGATAAATATTCGCTCGGACGGGTTGGCTGAAAAATTGAAAATTTTAAATTGAAAATTTAGAAGACTAAATATTTTCCTAGTCAAAAAATACTATGTTATTAAAACACCATCAGACATTTTATTTAAGTTTAATTCTCCTGCTAACGCCGGCTGTTTTCGCTTATGGCGCAGAAAATATCTTGCAAAATAAATCAACTATGCCAAGCACTGTTTTAACTAAAAAAATTTCTTCGGAAATCCTTCCCAAAGAAGGCGCTCCTTTTGAAAATGCTGAATACTTTGCAACTATTGGAGAAGAAGTTGTTCCCATTGAAGCAAGTATTTTCTCATCTCGGAAAACTTTATTAAAAAAAGATTTTAGTTCTAGCTATCGCCCAGAAATCGAAAATATCAATATTTGTGAAACGACAAATCTTCAGCCGGAAATTTCCTGTTTATTGACAACGACTATTTCTCAGGGACTAAATATTAAAAGAATTGCTATCTTTCAAATAGATAAAAAAAAGCTAAAGAACTATTTAATAGCTCTAAATAAAACCAGTCAAAAAAAACCAAGCAATGTCCATCTAAAAGCTGATGAAAATGGGAATATTATTATAACAAAAAAAGAACAATATGGATCTACTTTGGATATAGATAAAATCTTAAACAATGCTTTAGAATATTTTGGGGATTTGCCTACTAAAAAAAATATTGTGTTACCAATTAAAAAAATCTCTCCCACTCTTACGAGTGATAATTATCAAGAAATGGGAATTAAAAAAAGGATTGGTCATGGTGAATCTAATTTCCGAGGTTCGCCGAAAAATAGGATTCATAATATTCATGTTGCCACTAGCAAATTTGAAGGCATTGTTGTACCGCCTGGAGAAACTTTTTCTTTCATTAAAAATCTAGGAGAGGTAAATGGGGACACGGGTTATAAGGAGGAATTGGTAATTAAAAACCACAAAACAATTCCGGAGTTTGGCGGTGGTGTTTGCCAGGTCTCCACTACAATGTTTCGATCGGCTGTTAATGCTGGTTTAAAAATTTCTGAGAGACGAAATCACGCCTACCCTGTTCAATATTATTCTCCCCAGGGCACGGATGCTACTGTTTACATCCCGAAACCAGATTTACAATTTGTCAATGATACGCCCGGATATATTTTAATTCAGCCTTATTTTAATGGCACTATTTTAACTTTTGATATTTTTGGAACTTCCGACGGTCGTCAAGTGGAAACCGAAGGCCCAACCTTGCTAAAGCGAACTCCTGATGGTGGTCGTAAATATGTGTGGTGGCAAATTATTAAAGATAAAGAGGGAAATCAAATTGCTAAAAATGGCTTTTGGAGCTTTTATCATAATGCCGCCAGCTATCACGGTGGTAATCACGACACAAAACTAACTTCTAAGCCAAAAAATTGGTCGAGTAAAGAATGGAAAAAATACAAGAGGGAAAATGGGATGTAATTATAAATTTAGGATTTTGGGAATTTGGGAAGTTGGGATTTTTAATTCCCATTTAAGAATGTTAAAATTAAAAACATACAACTGAATATAAATTTGCTTTACTTTGAAACAAAAAGTTCTATTATCTGACTTTTAGGAAATAATATGGACACCATAAATATTCAATATCATAAAACAAAGATTGGGGAATTGGTTCTTGGTTCTTCTGATAATAAACTTTGCCTGCTTGATTTTCGTTATCGTAAAATGAGAGGCACTGTCGATAAAAGAATTCAGAAAGGACTGTCTGCAAAATTTATTGAAAAAAAATGACAACGTCTTAAAAGAAACAAGAAAACAAATTAATGAATATTTAGAAGGAAAAAGAAAAAAATTTGAAATACCTATTTTAATGGTAGGAAGTGATTTTCAAAAACAAGTTTGGAAAGAGCTTATGAATGTAAAATATGGGGAGACGGCTTCGTATTTAGATTTGGCAAAGAAAATAAACAACGGAAAAGCGGTACGGGCAGTTGCCTCAGCTAATGGTGCAAATGCTATTGGTCTTATAATTCCCTGTCATAGAATTATTGAATCGAATGGTGGCCTTGGTGGATATGGTGGTGGCTTACCAGTTAAAAAAAAAGGCTTTTGAAAATTGAAAACACGCCTTAAAAAATTATTTTTAGAAAATAGCCTTTGATTATGACACAATAAACTTATCTCTAATAGTTTTACAATAAAAACCATGAAGAAAATAATTTTAGGAGTAGCAATATTGGTAATTTTAGTTGGTGGATATTTTGTTTATCAAAATAGTAATCAATCTCAATCGCAAGTAAAAGTCAGTCCAGAATATTATCATAATTCAAAAGATGAGGATTCTTTGCCAGTACCTCAAGAAATACCTACCATAAAACCTGATCCTGACTTCGTGCCGACTAAATTCAATCAAATCAAACTACCTGACAATGTTATCACAGAAAAAGAATGTTCTGCTGCTGGAGGAGAAGTTTGGAACACTCTAGGAGAGACAACTTACAATGGAAAATTAATTGGGAAAATTGAAGGATTAAACTGCCCTTGTGCTTGCTTAGTAAGAAGTGAAGGGTCTGATAAAATTTGGGTTGATGTGAATGGAAATTTAGAAGAGTTCACAGGTGACCTAGACAATATTCAAACTTTTGATGATTGTAAAAATGCAGGATTTAAAATAACCGATGATATTCCGGCTACTTGTACTGTTGGAGAGCCTTATATGACAGGTGGGAAATATAAAACCTTTAGCAACAACCAAATGGAAGCCGGAAAGACTTGTGCGGATTATCATTACTCAACTTGCCCAGGCTCTTGTGTAGCAAAATGTACTTCAAGCTCCTGTGGCGAACCAGATGGAAATGGAGCGGTAACTTGCACTAGTGATTGTGATGGCGCTGGAAGTTGTATAAGTAAATAATATGGACAAAAAAATACAACAAAAAATAATTAAAATTTGCAATGAAAAGATTGCTAAAAAAGGTATAACTGTAGGTCTTTCATTTTATGCATTTTTTTCTAACAAAAACGAAACCCCTGAGTTATTAATGGAGGTTGCTGAGTGGTGAATCATAGAACAAAAATTAGATCACTTCGAGAAGGCTATTAGAATAAAAGATTTGATTGAGAATAATGAGACATAAAGAAATCTATAACTACTGCACACTAACTCTAGAAGATTTTATAAATTATGAAAAGAAGAAAAGAATTTTATTTTAAAAATAGAACTGAATGGCGGGAGTGGTTATTGAAAAATCATAACTTATCGAAAGGAATATACCTCATTTTTTACAAACTATCTAGCGGAGAAAAAACTATGCGATGGGAAGAGTCTGTGCAAGAGGCTCTTTGTTTTGGCTGGATAGATTCCACCGTAAAAAAGATAAATAATGAAAAAAGAAAACAACTTTTTACTCCTCGAAAGTCAAAGAGTGGCTGGAGTAAATTAAATAAAACTTATGCAAAGGAATTGATTAAAAGTAATTTAATGCATCCATCAGGATTGCAAAAAATAAAATTTGCCAAAAAAGATGGTTCTTGGTCGAGTAGAGATGCTGCGGAGAATTTAATTATTCCCAACAACTTGAAAAAGGAGTTTAATAAAAACAAAATTGCCTTTGTAAATTTTCAAGCTTTTAACAAAAGTTATAAAAAGTCTTATTTGTATTGGTTATGTTCGGCTAAGCGTGAAGACACCCAGAAAAAACGAATCATCGAAATAATAAAATTATGTGAGAGAAACATTAAATCGAGGAATTAGCATTCATATAAATTTTGAAAAATAAAAAACAAGGTGTTTAACCTTGTTTTTTATTTTTCAAGAAAAGTAATTATTAAAGATGCTTATTGACAAGCCATTTGATATTGGGTTTAGACTTAATTCATATAAAACTACTTTTCATCAAGAATTAATTCAACATCTTTAACCTTTCCTTTGTGGTAAATTTTTAATTTAATTTTATCGTTGCCTTTATATTTCTCTATAAGGTCGGCTAGAATATTTCGAGAATTTATTTTGCGTCCGTTTACTTCTAGAATAATATCATTCTCCATTAGACCTGCTTTATCAGCTGGAGAGCCTGGGACGACAGCCAAATCAGTCATTTTTTCTCCACGTACTATTAAAGCACCGTAGTCATAGGGCAGATTATTTTTCTTTTGGATTTCTTTATCCAAAATTACATAGCGAACTCCCAGAAAAGCTTTTTTAATTTTAGCGATTTTACCATTTGCTTTCACTTCTTCAAAGGACCTCTTGGCATCGTTTCCAAGAATAGCAAATCCAATATTTTCCGCATTGGCCATGGCCACATTGACTCCAATTACATTTCCTTCGATGTCCAACATTGGTCCACCGGAATTACCAGGGTTAACAGCGGCGTCGGTTTGAATAAGATTTTTTAATTGCTCTGCTGGTGCTCCAAGGCCACCGGCAGTAATGGAACGAGATAATCCGGAAATTACTCCTTTGCTAACCGTGTTGTCAAATTCTCCCAGAGCATAACCAATGGTAATAGCTGTTTGCCCAACTTGCAACTTTGTGGAATCACTAAAGTCTAAATGAGGCAAATTATTTCTATCTATTTTCAAAATTGCTAAATCGGTATTTGGGTCACGGGCTAAAACTTTTGCTTCAATCTTTTCACCCTTACTGTCTTTGTCGTTTAAATAAACAACATATTTAGCATCCTTATTACTAACAACGTGCCCGTTGGTTACAATATATCCATCGGCGGAAACTAAAAATCCCGTACCGGCTCCAATACGAACCTCTTCCGTACCATTTTGTCTTCGTTGAGGTACTCTAAAATTAAAGAAATCTCCAAATCCCTGGGGAGCATTTCCAAATGGATTTTGGTAATAAGTTTCAAAAGTTGGCACTTCAGCTGAAGCAACAATGCTAACTACAGCCGGAGAAGCTTTTTTAACAACATCAATTACCTGTGATTGCTCACTAACCACCTTTACTGGTTGAATGTTTTGTTGGGGTTTTGTTTTTAGTAGTTCTTTTAAGCTAAAATTTTTCAAATTAAATTTTTTCTTTTTAGACTGCAATGTTTTGCTATAGGCCTTATATTTGGCAGTTCCCCAGGAAACTGCCTGGCTACCACTGTAAAATAAACTTCCTCCAACAATTAAAGAAGTTATGATGACAGCCACCATCTTTTTGACCGACATATTATATGTTTTTTCTGTTTTCATATTTTTTAAATTAATAATTAACACAAAATTTTCTAATCCACAACTTGTAAAATAGGTTTTGTTAATTTAATTGTCTTTTTACAAAAAGTGAATTATTTTTTTCTTTTATTATACACCTTTTGTGGAAATTTGCAAAAAAGAGGATGTGTGGGCGAGTAGAGGGAATTGAACCCTCATAGCTGGTTCCACAAACCAGTGTTCTACCATTGAACTATACCCGCCATGTGATTATTCCTATGTATGATTACTTAATAGAGTATAACACAACCAAAAAATATTTCAAGCCTTTGCTATTTACAATTTCTAAGATACAAAAAACAAGATACAAGATACAAGATACAAATAAATCTCAAATTTCAATAACCAATGTTCAAAATTTAGTGTTTGGAATTTGATATTTGGTGCTTATTTGTATCTTGTAGCTTGTATCTTGAAATTTATCATCTATTATCTCCAATCTGAAAAACAAAGCTTTTCTCTATTAAAATGTAACGTCCCCATAACTTATATCTTTGGGGGACATGGCTCGATATTTAGCGATGACTTTTGGTAAGATTTCCAAAACTTTATTTACATCATCTTCAGTATTATCCAATCCTAGAGTCATTCTAATGGCACCGTGAGTGATTTCTTTCGGCACGCCCATGGCTAACAAAGTTGGTGATGACTTTAGGCTGGTTGAAGCACAGGCTGAACCAGTGGAAACACAAATTCCTTCTATATCTAGTTCCATTAGAACTGCTTCCCCTTCTGCCCCAGGAAAAGCAAAATGAACGTGAGCCGGAGTTGAATTTTCAATATCGGTATTTAAAAAACTATCTTCTATTTTTTTCTGAATACCGGTGATTAATTTTTTTTGTAACTTTCTAAGATACTTATTATTTTCTTCTTGATTTTTCTTGACCAAGGTTAGGGCTTCCCCCATTCCTACAATGGCCGGAACATTGTAAGTTCCACTTCGTAAATTATTTTCCTGATGTCCTCCAATTTGTTGTCCAATTAATTTAGTGCCCTTTCGAACATACAAAGCACCTACCCCCTTTGGACCATAAATTTTATGCCCTGATAGAGATAGTAAATCAACCTGTAATTTTTCTACATCACAGGTGAAAAAGTTAGCAGCCTGGACTGCATCACTGTGAAATATCAACGGTAAATTATTATTCTCGTTTTGTCTTTTATTTTTTTCAGCACTGACCAATTTTCCAACTTCCTCGATTGGCTGTTTGGATCCCACTTCGCTATTAACATAAACCATGGAAATTAAAACCGTATTGTCTTTAATGGCATTTTTAACTTCTTTAATATCCACTACCCCATTAGACTGAACTGGCAAAAAAGTAACCTGCGCACCCTGGTCTTTTAGTTTTAAAAATGGCTCTTCCACTGCTGGATGCTCTACGGAAGTAGTAATAAAATGAAGGTCTGTTAATTTATGTCCGTCCTTTTGCAACTGCTCAGCTACCCCAAATATTGCCAGGTTATCTGATTCTGTTGCTCCGGAAGTAAAAATAATTTCCTCAGAGGAAGTATTTAAAAAATCAGCTATTTGTTCTCTGGCTTCCTCCACCGCTTGGCTGGCTTCCATTCCTCGGGAATGAATAGAAGAAGCGTTACCAAATTTTTCCGAAAAATATGGTTGCATTTTTTTGAAGACTCTTTTGTCTAATGAGGTTGTAGCACTATGGTCTAAGTAAATCATGGTTTTATAATTTTAATTTGTAATTTGTAAATTTTAATTCAATTTTAAATACTCAATTTTAAATATTCAAAACGATAGTAATTATAAGATACTCAATAGTTCATAGATTACTTGAAAACTTTAACGGGATAGATTCTACAAACTATTCTGCCTGTTCTTCATAATTCTTCAACGCTGCTAGAGCCGCATCAACTCCTAACATCGAGCAATGTATTTTAGCCGGGGGCAAACCATCAGCTTCCTTAACAATATCATCTTTCGTAACTTTTTTTGCCTCTTCCACTGTCATGCCTTTAATATACTCCGTCAGCAAAGACGAAACAGCAATGGCGGCAGCACAACCCAAGGTTTCAAATTTAACTTCCTCAATAACTTTATCGTCATTTACTTTTAAATATATTTTCATCACATCACCACAAACCGGATTACCCTTCTGGGCAACGGCATTGGCATCTTTCATCTCCCCCTGATTACGAGGATTTTTAAAATGGTCTAGAACTTTTTTTGAATACATAGTTTTATAATTTTAATTTGTAATTTGTAAATTTTAATTCAAATTTAAATACTTAATTTTAAATGATTAAAACGAAGACAATACTGCGATGCCTGATAATTAATCATTTGTTTAGAAAATTTAAAATTTAAACAATTATATTTGAATTAAAATTTACAAATTATAAATTAAAATTCTTTAGCAGGCTCTATAATATCTTCCAACCTCATCTCCCCCAAAGCCCGATTAACCACTCCTTGTACCTTTTGCAACACCGGGACCGCTCCACAATTTTGACTATGACTACATTTTACTTTTCCATTTATATCTGCCACACAACCAAATACGGCCATATTTTCTCCCAGAGCTTCTAAAACTTTTAATAAGATTATTTTTTCCGCTCCTTTTTCTAAAAAATATCCACCGCTAACACCTCTAACTGAATTAACAATTCCTGCTTTTTTGAGTTGGGAGAATAATTTTTCTAAAAACTTTAGGGAAATATTTTCTTCTTCGGCAATTATTTTCAAAGATTTTACCTTGTCCGTTCCATTCGCTCCCGCCAAAATTAAATTACCCAACGCCCTCAGTCCATAAGTTGTACTTCTAGAAAATTTCATACCTTTAAAATTAATGTCAAATGTTAATTCAATGACAAATTTTTAAATGTCCAAATAACATTTGCAATTTATCATTTGTCATTGTCTTCTATTTCCTACCAATCTAGTATGAATTATAGTAAAATAAAAAAATTTGTCAAGATAACAAATTTTTTATCTTGTGCATTCGGCAGGACTCGAACCTGCAACCCCTTGGTCCGAAGCCAAGTGCTCTATCCAATTGAGCTACGAATGCATTAATTAATTTATTCAGTTGTGCGCCATGAGAAGGATTCGCGAAGCGCCCCGCGTATGCTGGGGCAAGTAGCGCCCAGTCGAATGACTGGATTATTCCATTCTCTGTGCGCCATGAGGGATTTCCAGCTTGTCTGGTCACCCGTTTAGGGTGAGAACCCTGTGCGCCATGAGGGATTTGAACCCCCGACCGTTCGCTTAAGAGGCGACTGCTCTACCAACTGAGCTAATGGCGCATAATATTTAGGAATTTAGGAAATTAGGAATTTGTGAATTTAAGAGACTGGTAGTTAAACAACTTTATTATTGTAGATAAAATTTGGTTGTTTGTCAACACGGCAGGCGAAAGTGTCAATTGTAAATAAAAATGTCATACTTCATTACCAAATTAAAATGTCATACCTAGGAAAAAATTAAAAAATTAAAAACTTTTAAATTTGGCTTTTTTCTTTAAACTTTTGTTGAGCTTTAAATATTAATTGATTTCTCCAGGGATGATTAGCTGGTGGTATGTAGGTTGTTTTAGTTTTGGTTACAGCTGATAATTTAATGTCTATTTCTTTAACTGGTTTAACTGGTAGCTCTATGAAATCTAAATATCTATCTCCATGGTTAGTTTTTTTGCAAAGATAAATAGCTCCATCTAAATGCTCCTCCACAACCACTTCATCTTTTTTATATACAGTTGTATTCTTCTGAATCTCATTTAATTGAAAATATCTATTCTTGTATTGAATTACAAAATCATTTCTAACTTTTCTTGTATTTTTAACTGAAAAGATATGATTTAAAT
>WGDO01000009.1 GCA_015493225.1 Patescibacteria group bacterium | reverse complement strand
TGTATTGTACTGAAATAGGTTGACCTTTTTTTGTTTATTTATTTTGTTCATTTCCTTGTGAAAAGTTATTTCCGAAGATTTTTTTTTAGGCCTTTGAAAGTGGCCAAAAAAAATCTTCAGAATAACTTTTCTGTCGATGGCCTTGTTTTAATTTTTGGCAAGTTACTAAATTTTCAATTCCTTAACTTCACTTTTTTTCCTTTTGTAGGATTTGTAGGTTACAATTGGATTTAGGTGTACTTCCGATGGCTTCATAAGCTGTAAGCTTAAATGGGGTCTTAAGTTATTGTATATATCTACTGATTGTGCAACTATTTTTTGTGCCAAAACAGTGTCCTTTATGGTTTGTTTTAGACCGTATTCGTATTTGAGCGTTCTGTTAATACGTTCTGCTACTGCATTTTCATATGGATCATACTCTTCTGTCATGCTCATTGATATACCATTGGACTCTGCAAATTCCGTGTATTTTGTGTTGCAATATTGAAAACCTCTATCGGAATGATGAATGAGTTTCTTGTCTGGATACACCCTGTTTTTTATTGCCATAGACAACGCGTCTATACAGAGGGAAGTCTTCATGTGATTGGCAAGCTTATAGCCCATAATACGCTTTGAATAAGCGTCTGTGACTATTGCTAAGTAGTTGTGGCCGGTTTCGGTTTTAATGTAAGTTATATCACTTACCCATAACTGTTCAGGTCGCGTAGGAACCGTGTCTTTTACCAGATTCTTGTATTTATGAAACCTATGATTCGAGTTCGTGGTTATATGGAAGTTCTTTAACCTGGGAACCAATAAGGAATTGGCACGCAAAAAGTCAAAGAACTTATCCCTGCCCATTTTAATATTTTGTGCTCTCATTTGTTCTTTTAATTCTGAGTAGAGCTTCAAACCTCCGGTTCTTTGTCCTACTTTATTACGATATTCTTTAACCATCTTTTTTAATTTATCTTCTTGATTTTCTTTTTCTTTGCGAGTTTCAAGCCTTTTATAGTATGCTTGTTTACTTATCCCAAAACATTCATAAATCCATTTTACTTTAAACGGTTTATCTTTTTTTTCGCTATTTCTTTTGATAATGTTTTGGGCAAATACTTTTTTGATAAATCAGCCCCGGTAATGATTTCCATGTCCGCAATAATGTCTTGCTGAAAGTCTTTAATAAATTCCAGCTCCTCGACCTTTTCTTTTAATTTTTTGATGGTGTCGTCTTTGCTCATACTTTTCATTTTTTGAGCCAAAGTAGCGTATTTTTTCATCCAGTAGTTAATTGACGACCTGGAAATATCATATTTCTTCGATGCATGATTAACTGAAATCTGTCCATTTGATATTTGTCCGATAACAAATAATTTGTGCTCAAAAGCAACTTTTTTGTACTGTATTTTTCGACAGTCCGTTTTTTTCTCTTTCATAAGTGACTATTATTATTGTTTAATTTTTAGTCAACTTATTTCAGGAATGCACATTATTTTTGCTTGCCGCTAACGGTGAGTATATGAGGGGTTGGGCGTTTTGAAACACTTAACTTTCATTATACTATACCGTTTGTTTATATTCATAATCTTTTATTTTAACTACTTATCGCCCAATGCCTTATATACATTGTTGTGCTTTCGTGCTTTATTTCTTTCCAATTCTGAAAACAAATTTATTTCTTTATATTCATTTTTTTGTTTAATAAAATCTAAACGAAATTCATTTCTTATTAGCCCGTTATTTTTTAGTCTATCCTGTATCATTTGATAATATTCAGGATGAATTTCGCAACTTGTATAATTACGTTTTAAATTTTTACAAGTAAATAATTCACTTCCACTTCCAGCAAAAAGAACAAAAACATCATCGCCTTCTTGTGTACAAGATTTAATAAGCATTTCTACTAAACCTAATGGAATTTGGCAGGAATGAAATGTTTTATCTTTACTTACATTTTTTACCAAATCAAAATAAAACCAACTATAAGGCATTCTCCCTTTATGTCCAGCTGCAATTCTGGCTTTAATACGTTTATCATTAGGATTTTGATATGGAACGGCAACATTATCTTTGTAAAAATGGTTATCTTTTGATTTTGTAGCGTGCAAAATACTTCTATGAGCTGTTGTAAATCTTCTTTTACTATGTCCTACGTTAGTATTGTATATCCAAACATAATCTTGAACATCATAGGCGTTTTCATCTAAATATTTTACACGTAAATAAGCATTTTGTTTAGGATAATTTATCATAAACAAACTACCTGTTGGTTTTAAAACTCGCATTGATTCTTTGGTTAATTCAATATACCAATCAATATAATCATCCCATTTTTGTGTGTATTTTTTACCTGCATAATTAATTCCGACATTATAATCAGGATCGCCGTAAATCATATCCATTGAGTTATCCGGCATTTGTTTTAATATTTTGATTACATCTTCATTAAATACTTTATTTCTATATTCTGAAATCATATCAATTGGTTTTTTCTAATTTATATTCAGCTGATTTAACAAATTTAATAGAAGTAATATCTGTTGGGCGAGTAAATGTATATGCCCATAATTTCAAGATGTTGCTATCTTTGAGTACATCTCTAACAACATAAACCCCATAGATTTTTTTTATTTTACCTTTTAATTCTTTTTGTTTATTAGCGTTATAATAATACAAAAAAGGATGATATAATTGGTAAACCGAAAAATTATCGGGATTTCCATTTTTCCCTTCAAAAACACCTATTATTCCTTTAAACTCAATAGTTAAGTCAATTTCAATTTGAATATTTTTTAAAGTTACTTTCTCTTTTCCGAATGAATATTCAAATGATGTTTTGGTTCTGTGCGGGAAATATGTTTTTGGGCGATTTATTATTTCTACATCATCAAATTCAGTGTCTTTTCCAAATAAAAAATGATGTAAAATACGTTGATTATTAGCAACAGAAAGTGTATTACTTTCACTCGAATTATATTGATTAAGAATGCTTTTTTGATATTTCCAATTAATCTTTTTTTGTATGGGTTCAAAATCGTGATAAACTTTGTCAATACCCTTAATAAACTTATGATTTCCACTACCTAAATGAATTATAGCATAATCATTTTTTAGTAAAATTTTAGGAAGTTTAGTTTTATTATCAAGTTTTGTAACATCAAATGGATTTCCAAATCCTACTTCGACACAAACTTTTTTAACTAAATCATTATGAAAGACAAAGTTTTTCTTTCTTTTACAAATTTTAAATAATTTTTCTATTACTTCACTTTTTTTACTTGCCATAAGTTTTTATTTATTCAAATTTCTCATACAAAGATACTAAATTTATTCAAATTTAATGAATGATTACTATTCGCTTTTCTTGCATGAAGCACAACGGTTTGGCTACGCACCGTAAGGGGGATTTAATAACCAATTTTCAAATGTATCAAATATTTTGA
>WGDO01000008.1 GCA_015493225.1 Patescibacteria group bacterium | reverse complement strand
TTCTCTTTCATAGTGGGTTATGGAGTTTCCTTTTGGCATATTCATGTTAGTGTTAAAAGTTAACACTGTAGAATAGCAGAAAATTCAGTTTTTTGAAATATTTTTGCTAAATTTTCTGGAAAATGGGGCTTTAAATTCTTGAATAGGCAGGCGAAGACGGCGTTTTTTTATCTACTATCTACTATCTACTATCCACAATCTACTATCTACTATCTACAATCTATTTATTAACTTTAATCAATCTAAGTCCAATCTTTCCGCTGTCTTGCACTTCGATAACTTTAACTACGACCTCTTGCCCTTCTTTAACAACATCTTCTACTTTGTTAACTCGATCCTTGGATAGGTTAGAAATATGAATTAAACCATCTTTTCCTGGTAACAATTCTACAAAGGCACCGAAGTCCATAATTTTAACAACTTTCCCGGTATATTCTTCACCAACTTCAACATCCTTAGTTAAATCTTCAATCCATTGTTTAGCTTTTGCTCCACCTTCTGGAGTTTCAGCAGTAACGAAGATACTTCCATCATCTTCAATGTCAATATTACAACCAGTTTCATCAATAATTTCATTAATGATTTTACCACCGGAGCCAATAACTGCTCCAATTTTTTCTGGGTCAATTTTTAGGGTAATAATTCTTGGAGCATATTTTGAAAGTTCTTTTCGAGGTTCTGGGATAGCCTTTAACATTACTTCCATAATTTGCATTCGGGCTTCATAGGCCTGTTCCAGCACTTCAATGGATAGCTCTGGGTTAATTCCATCAATTTTTACATCCAGTTGCATGGCTGTAATTCCATCTTTTGTTCCAGCCACTTTGAAATCCATATCTCCCCAATGATCTTCTGGTCCTTGAATATCAGAAAGAATTTTGTAAGCGTCATTCTCTCCCGTTACAATTCCCATGGCAATTCCAGAAACTGGGGCGGTAATTGGTACACCGGCATCCATAAGGGCTAGAGTTGATCCGCAGGTAGAAGCCATAGAAGAAGAACCATTGGAAGACATTACCTCTGACACTAATAACATTGTATAAGGAAAATCATCTTTGCTCGGTAAAACTGGTTCCAAAGCTTTTTCGGCCAAAGCTCCATGTCCAATTTCTCGACGTCCTGGTCCACGCATCATTCTTACTTCACCAACACTATATGGTGGGAAATTGTAGTGATGAATATATCTTTTCTTTTCATCAACTTCCATGGTGTCAATAATTTGCTCATCGCCAGGAGCTCCCAAAGTAGCAATTGTTAAGGCTTGAGTTTGTCCTCGTTGGAATAGCCCCGTTCCATGGGTTCGTGGTAAAATACCAACCTGGGAAGAAATTTCTCTAATCTCTCGTGGTTTTCGACCATCTGGTCTTTCCTCGCTTTCCAAAATTCTATCGTGTAAGACTTTATTTAAATAATTTTCAAAAATTAATGAGGATTCTGCTTTTCTAGCTCGTAATTCTGCTTCATCACTAAATTCTTCTTCTAATTTTTCATTTAAAGCTTTTTTAATTTCACCCATTTTCTCGTCCTGCTCTTTTTTATTCTTAGTGTAAAAAGCCTCGGCTAGTCCTTTTTCGTCTAGGAAAGCATTAATTTCACTGGTAAATTCTTCGCTTGGTGTAGTAAGTTCAACCTCAGTCTTCTCTTTACCAACGGCTTTTATAATTTCTTCTTGAAATTTATTTATTTCTTTAACAACTGAGAATCCTTTACTAATGGCTTCAGCCATTTTTTCGTTAGAAATTTCTTTAGCTCCGGCTTCAATCATATTTACTTTACTAGCTGTTCCAGCAACAATCAAATCTAATTCTGTATCTTCCAATTTTTCCATTGAGGGATTTAACTCTAATTCTTCGCCGAATTTACCAACCTGTACTGCGGAAACTGGTCCAGCCCAGGGAATGTTAGAGATTGCTAGAGCAATGGATGCAGCAGAAACAGCTAAAACAGCTGGATTGGTTTCATTGTCAATGGATAAAATTGTAGTGATTACTTGTACCTCATTTCGCATTCGTTCATCAAAAAGAGGTCGGATTGTTCGGTCAACCACTCGTCCAGCTAAAATAGCCCGGTCAGATGGTCGTCCTTCCCTTTTGATAAAACGGGAACCTTTGATTTTTCCACCGGCATAAAATCGTTCTTCGTAGTCCACAAAAAGAGGAAACCAGTCTTGTCCCTCGCGTCGGTCTTTACTCATGGTGGCGGTGGCTAAAACTACAGTATCTCCATATTGTAGAGTTACCGATCCACCAGCCTGCTCAGCTAAAAGACCAATCTTGGCTGTCATTTTTTTCCCGGCTATTTCAACGGAAAATTCTTGTACTTTGTTCATATTTTTTCTACTGCGATTGTTGTTGCCGTAGAAAACAGAAAAATCGCTATAATTATAATTATAGTGGTTTTTCTACCCTCTACTTGCCTCAACAAGTGCAGTGTTATTAATTAATTTTTAAACTACATTGTCAAAAGACAACACTTAAAGTTTATCATCTCCTAACTAAAAAGTCAATTGATGGCTATATTAATTAATAACTAAACTTTGTATTATTTTATTTTTTATTTTTATCCCTCTTAAAAAAGTTACTAACGTCTATTCCGAAATAGCCGAGGCTGGCCAGAAGAAGGGTGGTGGCGGTGACTTCGTCTATGTTGCCAACAAAAGGAATATTGTCTGGTAAAATTTCAAATAACCCAGCTGTGGGGTTAAGAAGATATAAAGCAGAAAGTATGCCAGTAATTACAATAATAATTTTTTTCATTTATTTTTTACGAAGAGTTATCATTTTGTCTTTGTGTCGGCGAAGTTGTTTCATTAGAGCATCAATAGCTTCATCGGTGGCAATCATAAACGTTTTGCCTGTTTTATTAACCCTAAATAAATCTTTTGGAGTTTTAATCATAATTTCCACTGTCCAAAAAGTCTTTTTATCTTGTTTAATATCAAATTCTAATCGCAAAGAATCTGGATCCTTACAATCCTTTAAAAATTTCTCAACTTTTACAACTTTTTTGTCTAAATACTCTTCCTCCTTTGGGCTTAATTTTAAGCCATTTAATAAATATCTTGTATTCATGGTGGTTAATTTTAAGTTTTAAATTTTAAGTTTTCCAGCCATAGGCTGATCACCGATTTAATTTGGTATGACATTATTTTTTTATAGCAATATTTCATTGAAAATCTGGTCACCCGGTTAGGGTGAAAATGAATTTTGAGTTTTGAGTTTTTAATTTTAAATTTTAATATTGTTTATAATTTATGCTTTATGATTTACGGGTTACAATTTATACATTCAACATTCAACATTGAGTCATTGAATTGAAATTTAAAATTTTAAATTTAAAATTGCGCGAACGCGCCTTAGTGTACTACACAAATTTCTTCTTGAAGATGCACTCCATATTTATTCCTAACCAATGTTTTAATGATACTAATTAACAACAAAACATCTTCCGCCTTGGCTTTACCCGTATTAATTATGAAATTACCATGTTCTTTACTAATCATAGCTCCTCCTATTTTTTTGCCCAATAGTCCACATCTGGCAACTAACCAACCGGCGGGAACTTTATCATTTTTGGATTCCACCTCTGCGTCGTGTTTAAACTTTTCCTGAATTTCTTTGGACACTTTTGGATTTTTGAAAATTGAACCAGCAGAAGGAAATTTTGTAACATTAGGTTGTTTACTCTTTCTCCTTTTTAAATATTCCTTGGCTATTTCTTTGGCGTTGGCTTTTTTATCTGATTTAAGAACAAATTCCGCATCCCAAATTATTAAACAGGTACTTTCTTTAAATATACTAGTTCTGTAATTAAACTCACAATCTCTATTATTAAAATTTTGCATCATATTACGACAGGCATACTCAATATTTTTTTTCAACTCATTTGGAAAAACACTGGGACTTATAAAATCTTTTTTTATTAATTTACAACTTCTAATATTGATTGTCCGTACCGTAATCACAACATCTTTTATCTCTCCGCCAAAGGCTCCAGCATTACCCCTTATGGCCCCACCGACAGTTCCAGGAATTCCAATGGCCCACTCTAACCCCTGAGCTTTGTTTTTAAATGATTCAGCAACTAGCTTACTTAATGACGTCCCAGCCCCAGCTTTAATAATAATTTTATCTCCTTGGACTGTGGTGGTTAGTTCTTTATTTTTTAATTTAATGACTAACCCATCAAAACCTTTGTCCATAAATAACAGATTACTACCTCCACCCAGTACAAATATTTTTTGTTGATGCTCCTTGGACCATTTTAATATATTAGCCAATCTTTGTAGGTCGTCAACTTCCACAAAAAATCTGGCCGGGCCTCCTATTTTAAAGGTAGTATATGGAGCCAAAGAAACATTCTCTTTAATATCATGTTCTAAAATTGCCATTGAGTTTATTTTTGTTTTTATATCTTTATACTACTACAATTTTCAAAAAAAGGGAAATTTTAAATTTTCTGGCACCTTGGGCAAAAATAAGTTCCTCGCCCGGCTACTTTGATTTTTTGGATGAGATAAGGACAGTTTGTTTTTTGTTTTTTGCAACAACGCAAACAAGGTTGTCCTTTGCGACCGTAAACTTTTAATTTTTGTTTAAAATTTCCTCTCTCCCCTTTACTATCAACAAAGTCGCTAAAAGTGGTCCCATTATTTTCAATAGCTAATTTAATAATTCTTTTAATAGCATTGAAAAGTCGTTTTTGTTCATTGGCTGTGAGTGTGTTTGCTTTTCGTTGAGGATGTATTTTGGAGGCAAACAATGATTCATCAACATAAATATTTCCCAATCCAGAGATGATTGATTGATTTAGAAGCAAGGCTTTAATGGTTGTTTTTCTATTTTGAAGTGCTTTTTTAAAATTGGCTAAAGTAAAATTTGGTCGTCCCGGCTCAATGCCATATTTATTTTTAATCTCTCTTAATTCTTCTTGATTAACAACTCTTAGTGCACCAAACTGCCTAAGATCATTAAAAAATAGTTTACTCAACACCGAGGCCTTGCCTCGGTGTTGGTCTTTTAATTGAAAAATAATATGGGTAAATCTTCCCGGTTTGCAAAATTCTTGTTTTTTCCCTCTTAAAAATTCTTCTTCCTCTTTTTTACTGTTGGCGTGTCCTCCGGCGACAAAATTCTCTTCGTCACAATAAACCAGTTGTCCGGTCATTTTTAGATGGATTAATAAATATAGTTGTGAATTTTGAAGTTTGAATTTTGAATTTTGATTGAAATTTGAATGTTTTAATCTTGAATTTTTTATTTTACTTTGTATTGAGTCCGTGTTAATCCATGTTAAATCTGCATCAGTCCGCGATCGTGTAACGGTAAATATTAATAGTTTGCCAATCCTATCTATGTTACTGAAAGTTGCTCCTACCAGCTCTCGCCGAAAAGAAGCCTGACTTTGTTTAATTAAATTTGGTTTTTTAATTACAATTTTTTCAATTGTTTTACCGACAATTTGCTTCTGTAGTCCCCTTTTAATTGTTTCCACTTCGGGTAATTCGGGCATGGATTTAATTAAGAGTTAAGAATTAGTAATTTTTGATTGCAGATGCACCGTCTGAGTTGGGTAGGCAAAATCAATCTCTTCTTTGGCAAAAGCCTTAAAAATAGCATAGTTAATATCATTTTTAACTTTAAAAATTTTTACTCCTTTCTTGTCTTCGATAGCTATAACTACCTTAAAATTTAAAGAAAAATCTCCAAAGCTATTAAAGCTAACTTTAGCCAATTCAGCATTTGGTTGTTTTTTAATAATATCAGTAATAATTTTAGGAATAGTTTCTAACTTTTCAGTTGGTGTTTCGTAGGTAACTCCCAAAATAAAACTGGTGTTTTGTTTCTTTTTACCACCTTTGCCTCGAAAATTTTGTACTACTTGCTCGGTAAGTTTTTTGTTGGCAATAATAAGCTCTTGACCATCTCTTGTTTCTAATCTAGTGGTTTTAATTCCTATTTTTTTAACGGTTCCTTGTTGTTTATCATTAAGACCAATAAAATCTCCAACTACAAATGGCTTGTCTATGAGAATAGAAAAACTAGAAAAAATATCTGTGAGAATATTTTTTAAAGCCAAAGCAACAGCCAAGCCACCAATGCCTAGGCCGGCAATTAAGGAGCTAATATTGATTCCCATATTTGCTAAAATCATTAACCCCGCAATTAACCAAATGGCACCATTTAAAATCTGTTTTAAAAATTTAAGAATTGTTTTTTGACCTGGATTATTTTTTCCTACTTTTTTAATTTGTAAATCAATAATATAATCAACTATTTTAAATATAATAAAAGCTAATTGCCAAACAACAACTACAACAAATGTGATGTATACTACTTTATTTATTATAGCTGGTTTTGTTAAAAATAAACTAGCTAGGTAAAAAGCTATAAAATAATAAACTGGTGGCCGAACGCCTTCGATGACGGCGACCACAAAATCGTCAATATTAGTGACACTTTTCTTAGCTAATCTTTTAAAATAGGCAATAATTATCCAAAAAATTATTTTAAAAAAGAAAATTAATCCCAATAAAACACTTAGGCTAATGACCCACTGTTTAACAGTGCTATTTAAAAAAGAAACTGTTTCCAGGTTGCTAAAAAAATCTTGAATAATATTCATCGGTTTTTATTTATTTTTAATTTAATTTTGTGTATAAACTTGTGTATTTAAACAGTAAAACTATTGTCCAATAAACTTAATTTATTTCCTTTAGCATATTGAAGACCGACATAACTCTTGTTGCGTTTGTTGTCTATCTCTTTAATATGTTTAACAATTAATTTTATTTTTACTCTTTTGCCTTTTATAACCGTTTCAATATTTATTGCGTCATCAATCCGCAAATCTTTTGTCTTAATAATGTTACTGGAAATTTCAACGCCAAGTCCACCTTCTCTTTCATTTAAAATTAATACTGGAGCCTTCCTTCCATTATCAAGGTAGGCCATTCCTTTTAAATTTATTTCTTTTTCTTTGTCTGGATTTGTTCTTTGTTCTTGGTGTCCTGGTTTAAGTGTTGGTATTTGTTTCATATTATTACATTCTATTATTTCTTAGTTATTTTTATTATACTCTGTTTTTTAATATTTTTCAAAATAAAAAATACACAAGCAAATCTTGTGTATAATATTTTGAGGATTTTTTTGAGCAAGAAATGGGAATAGCCCCAGCATTCGCGGGGCGCTTTGCGAATCCGCGACCTTTTTTTGGTAAGGAAAAATGCGGTTTAGCATTTTTCCGCTACCACTGAGCCACTCATTAATTTGTCTTGGTGTTTTTTTTGAGCGAGAGACGGAAATCGAATCCGCGACCTTCTCCTTGGCAAGGAGACGCTCTACCACTGAGCCACTCTCGCTTATATTAAATTGTATTTAGCTGGCCTTTCCTTTGCAAGGGACAGAAGCGGATGAGCTTTTGTCCTACCACTGAGCCACTCTCGTATATTCCTAGTTTATACTTTTCATCTCTTTAAGACCTTCAATCCATCCTATTATTCTAAAAAACAGTTTTACGTCATTTATTCTAATGTGCACTGTGCCATATGGTAATGTATTACCCTTTCTTTTTTGAGTATTACTATTATCATTAGTTGGCTTAGATATTTTGAAAAATTGTTGTTCTGGAATGCCTGTGATATTCATCCAAAAAGATATTGCTTTTTTCTTTTTGATATTCTTATGCGCAATAACTTGCAATTTTATTTTTTGATCTCTTACCTCACATATTTCCCTAAAAAATCTCATCATTATTCTTATCATCTCTGAATCTGAATTGGCAAAATCTACACTCTTCCATTTACTTCCATATGCTCCTTTTTTATATCCTTCTGCCCAGTATAATGCGACTCCAATTAAAAATAGTTGCTGACCAACTAATTTTCTACTTTCTTTAACTGCGCTATTTCTAATTTTATTCGCTCTTTGTTGAGCAATTGCTGTTTGCTGTTTATTTCTTTTTATAAGCGCCTCTACACTTGTTTTATTTACTCTTTCCTTAATTTTATTTTTGGCATGATTAGATAATTGTATATTTCTAAGCCAATAACTTAGTGTGCTTTTAGGAATTTTAAACTTATTGGATATTTGCTTGTAGCTGTATCCTTTTTTTCTTAATTTTATTACTGCTTTTTTATCATTACGCATTAAAATTGAACCTACGAATTATATATTATAATATACCATAGGTTCAATTTTAACACACTAGTGGTGCCGAGGGGGAGAATTGAACTCCCGACACAAGGATTTTCCTTAAATTTTCTTGAGTTTCCCCAAGGATCGGACTATATCATCATCCAATTAATTAAATTGGAGTCGGGCGCTTCCTAAGTTATTAAATTATTTTAAATAACAATGTGAACAACAAAGTACTTCCTTACGGAATAGTCTCTACACCTTCAAAATTATAAATTGTTTTATAACTAAGCTTGGCTCGGGATTGCCTTAATATTTAAATATTTTAGGTTTCCCCGAATTCACCCGATTTTTAACTACATATTACTACATAGTGGACCGAAATTCAGTCCTTTGCTCTACCACTGAGCTACCTCGGCTTGTATCTTTATGTATTGTCAACGAACCACTTTATTACTATACTTGCTTTTCTTATTTTAGTCAATGTTTGGTGGGCCCGGCAGGATTTCCACCCTAAACGGGTAGTCAGCCGTTTAGGCTGAGAACCTGCTATCAATTCTGTTATTTCTGTGCGCCCGGCAGGATTTGAACCTGCGACCAATCGATTATGAGTCGACTGCTCTAACCCCTGAGCTACGGGCGCCTTGATTATTTAATAAATATATATTAAATACTCCCTATTTAATTGTTTGCCTTAATTGGAGCCCGCTCTAACCACTATTCTCTTGGCTACGGACGCCTATTGTTTAATTTTAGTTTACCTGATCGGATTTCCACCCTAAACGGGTGGTCAGCCGTTTAGACTGAGAGCCTGCGACCAATTGATTATGAGTCGACGCTCCCCGCCCGGATGAGTATCCGTTCGGACGGGCCCGCCCGGATGAGCATCCGTTCGGACGGGTAACCCCTGAGCTACGGGCCCTTTGATTAATTAATAATGAATAATTAGGAATTAATAATTAATTCACTATTTATTGCTTACTGCTCACCGTTCACTGTCAACTACTTAACTAACTATACTCAACTTTTTTCACTTAGTCAAATTCTTTCGGTTTATTAATTTTACTACCTGTGAATAACTTTGGTTGACAAAAAAAAATTTTATATTATACTATGGTTATGAATATTTATAGCATAACAACTAAAAAACAAACTAAACAGCTCGCTCGTATCGAGAGTAGTTTATTTTGTTTTTAAATGCTTATAAAATTATCTTAAGAACATATTAATCTCCTCTCGATGAGGAGTTTTTTGTTCTTTAATAATTTATTTCTGGCAATTTTTAGCCTTGTTCAATAGTTCGACAGCCTTATATTATATTTCATAATTTAACTTTTAAATTTAACTTTAAGGAGAATATTGTGAATCTGTCTGATTTAAATTTACCAAGCTTTGCCATTGAGATTTTAATGCAAATTTATTTGGCAGAAAAACTTGGTAATCCTATTAAAAAAAGCCATGGCTGGTGTACGGTCCGTGGCAATTCCATTGATGCTATTCGAGAAATATTAATTCCTAAAAATCTAATTAAGCAGAAGGAGGAGTACTTTGTAGTTACATCATTTGGAAAGCAAATCGTTTTGTCAGTCATACAACGTATTTTGGTTGGTGACGATGGTTTGTTGGTTTGTTGGTAAACTAATAATTATTTTCTTTTAACTTTATGGAGATGATACAATGAGAAAATATCCCCTAAAACAACAGATTGGTAATGGTGCTTATACGGCTATCGTAACCCCAATGATTAACGGGGTTGTTGATGAAAAAAGCCTAGTGGATTTAATTGAATACCAGACTAAAAATGGTATTACCGGTATTGTTCCCTGCGGAACTACCGGCGAGTCTGCTACTTTAAGCTTTAAGGAACAGACTCAAGTAGTTAAATTAACGATCAAAACTGTGGCTGGTCGAGTGCCGGTTATTGCCGGGGCTGGAGCTAACAGTACGGCTGAAGCTGTTAAACTGACTCGCGCCATGAAATATTTTGGTGCGGATGCTGTTTTGTCAGTTACTCCTTATTATAACCGACCCAGTCAAGAGGGAATTTATCAGCACTTTAAAGCGGTTGCCGGCATTGGTATTCCAGTTGTGCTTTATAATGTGCCAACCAGAACAGGGGTGGACATGTTGCCGGAAACAGTCCGGCGTTTAGCTGAGATTACCAACATTATTGGGATTAAGGAAGCTAAAGATGATATCAATCAGATTAAGGAATTGATAAATACTTGTCCGAAGGATTTTTTGGTTTTTTCCGGAAATGATTCCTTGGCTTTACCGACGGTTTTAGCCGGTGGAAACGGAGTTGTTTCTGTTGCTTCCAATGTTATCCCCGACGAAATAACCACTATGATTGAATTTGCCTTGGATGCTTGCAGTGTGGCTGGTGATGTTCTTCATACTAAATTTCTTCCCTTAATGGAAGCGATGTTTTGCTATCCCAGCCCGGCACCGGCCAAAAATGCACTGGCTTTGATGGGAATTATTTCCTCTGATAGCTTGCGTCTGCCGATGACACAGATAGATGAAGGCTCTCTTAATTACTTGACTTCTGTGATGAGCGGGTTGAAATTGTTAAGTTAATTTACTCTTGACAATTTCAGTATTTTTGGTATAGTGTAATGTCAACAGAGTTTGCTGGATTTCATTAAATTCAGCAAAATCTGTTTGTTCATTTTTTATCTTTTGGAAAAAAGACTCGAGCATGTAGTTCGGGTCAACAACATTAGCCTCAGTAAAAACTGAGGCAGGAGGTTACCATGAAATATGTAAGCATATTTACTTTTGTTGCCCTGTTTGCCCTGACATCCTGTACCGGCATGGGGGTGCGACAGGGAAAGAAGGGACAGGTAGGTGCGGTGGGCGGTGCTGCCGCCGGCGCCATTATCGGCCAGGCAATCGGTCATGATACCCAGTCAACCCTGATAGGAACGGCAATCGGTAGCATGCTCGGCTATATTTTCGGCAATGAAATTGATAAATACGACCGCCAGAAATTCAACTATGTGTATGAACGGGGCGAGTCCAATAGGACTTCAGCCTGGGTCAATCCAGATACCGGCAACCGGTACAACGTAACCCCGCAGCCGGCCTATACTAACCCGGCCAATCACAGGGTCTGTCGCAGGGCAAAAATTGACGCAGTTATTGACGGTCAACACAAGGATACCTACAGCACGGCCTGTCGTGATGCCTATGGCCTCTGGCAGCTGCAACCGTAAAAAAATGGGCGGTCTTATAAAAATTTTACAAGACGCCCCCAAGGGAGGATACGATTATAGTTTTAAATCGTGCCTCCCTCTTTTTTTATATTTTTTATTTTTTTTAATGCCGGCGTTTTCTTTTGTGTTTTTTGTTTTTTGTGTTTTTTAGGGAATTCTTGTATGATAAGGATATAAAATTAATTTAAATCCCTATCACTTTACAATACGAACCAAAGTTGCGACGGTCGTCCAAACTTTGGTTCAATGCAAACAATATAAAAAATTTCCCAAAGTTGCGACAGTTTACCCCGCGAATGCTGGGGACCGCACTAAGTTTGGGAAAGGTGTTTTGGGGTGTGAATTTAAACTGAAGTTTATGAGATTTACTTTTTTGAAAAATAAATATTTTGTTTTAGGACTATCTTTGTTGCTTTTTGTGGGGATGGTGAGTTTTGTATTTGGGTTTTTGCCAAAAAATACTTTGTCCTTTTTGAAAAGAAAAATTTTTCCAAATCAATACCTGGCTGTTGACAATACCACCCCTGACAATTCTGCTGAATCAGTTAATAAAGATATTGAGCCAAAAGTGGCAACAGAAAATAATTTTGAAAATTCTTTTTCTCCTTGGCAACCGGGGCCACAAAAAAGTAAACCTATTGTTTATCCGGTGCCGGATATAGAAAAAATGAAAACTCGCGGTTGTGTGGCGGATGGTTTGTTGAGTGGTTATAATCGTACCAGCAAAGATGTAAAAGTGGCAAAAAATAGCAAGTGTTATTTTTTCTCCCGAGCCATTGAAACTTGGCGGGATACTCCTGATTTTCGACAAGCTACTAAAATTATGAAGGAAATTGGTCGCGATGATGTTTTGTACGGGATGTTTATTGCGGAGGCGATCAATAAGAAAGAGAAATATATTTATTATGATGAGGGGCGACGATTTGATTTTAAAAAGATGTGCAAGAAAAACAGTAAAAATTTTTGGGGGGAACATACTTGTAAGCCCTCTTTTGCTCGGGAAGAATATCGTAAATACTTAAAACAGATTACTCACCAGGCGATGGACATTGGTGTTCAGGTATTTTTATTTGGGCAAATTTATCACCAGGAACAAGATTTGGATCATCCCTTGGCTCCGAAAATTATCAAAGACATGCGGGCCTATGCCAAACAAAAAAATATGCAGATTGTCATTGGTGCTCAAACTAATAATATTACTGACACCGACTATTTAAAACTTTTTGATTTTATTGAGGGTGGTGTTGGCCTACATTCCGATGGCACAGTGGAAAACAACGCTTGTTTTTCTCGTTGGTACAATAATCAAACCGATAAGGGTTGGTGTTGGGCCTTATTGTGGAATGACAAATGGAAAAGTAAGGCCAATAATATTTTTGTCCATTTGGATTGGAGTGGTAAAAAAGGAGACGATATGAGCACCCTTGCTTTGATGAATACGACCCTAAGACACCAAACTTTAAAAAATTTACATCAAAAATTTACTTCCCAGGGAGTTGGCTTTTTAATGCCAATCATCGCTCCTCTACCAAAAGACAACGGCGGTTGTTACGGCCCACGCAAAAGTTTTTATTCCCCGAGTATGAAATATGGTTGTAAAGATTTGGATATTATTAATGAGATTTTGAAATAAAATATTCCTTTCAATAAAAAATAATTGTTCTCGACACTGACGATCGTCAGCGTCGAGCACTTTTTTGTATGTCCTATAAAATAGATAAAATTTCAGAAGCCTTGCTTCTGAAATTTTGTTTTTTTGTGTCAAAGAAGGTTTTTTACAAATCTTTACTTCACCCAATATTTTCCTTTGGTTTGTTGTTCTTCTTTTTGTTTTTCTTCTTTGATTTTGTCTTTGGCAATTTGACGAAGTTGTTGAAGGTCTTCTTTTTGCAACTCGATGGCTCGGTCGGCGAGATATTCCAATGTGTTTAGCTTTGGATCGTCCAGAACTTCTGCCAGAAGTATTTCCAAAATTGCTCCTAGTTGTGGTCCAGGTTTGAAATCGTAATCGGCCAATAAAATGTCGCCGTTAATTTTTAAGTCTTTCACGGAAATTGGGTCCTTGGAAACTTTTTCCACCATATATTTGAAGTGGCGAAGTTTGTATGGCACCGCTTTGGCTACTCCACTCCCTAGTCGATCACCAATACGAACATCTATTAAGTCATTTATGTTTTCTAAGCCGACTTTTCTAATTACTTTTCGGACACCCTTTTCACCAACCTCATCGGTATTGTAATAGAACATATGATTCTTGACCAAAAGAACTGTTTTATCTATGACTTTGCGGGGAAATTTTAATCGCTCCATAATTTGTTTGGTCATTCTAGCACCAATGTATTCATGCCCATAAAAAGTAGAATTGTATCCGTGCCCTCTTTTTGATTTTGGCTTGCCAATGTCATGAAAAAAAGCAGCCAGTCTAACTTCTAGCTTTTCAGACGGACAAGTTTTTAAAGCGGCAAGCATATGCTTGTAAACGGTATTGTATGGTCCATTGTAGTGATGTCGATTTTGACGAACACCGATGGTATCCAAAACTTCTGGAATAATATATTTCATTAAACCGGTTTCTACTAGTAATTCTACTCCCCAGGCTGGTCGATCGGAAAGAATAATTTTCTGGAACTCGTCACTGATTCGCTCTGGAGAAATATGTTTAAGTAGCTGGGCATTTTTTTTTAGAGCATCAAAAGTATTTTCACCAATCCACCAACGTTGCGTTGCAACGGAATTTTGAATTTTGAATTTTGAATTTTGATTGAAATTTGAATGCTTTAATTTAGAATTTTTAAATGACTCCTGTTCGACAGCAGTATCTTTTGTTTTTGTATTTTGGCTATTGGAATTTGTTTGTATCTTGTTTCTTGTATCTTGTGTCTTGTGTAGTGCTTGATATTCAATCTTCTGGTTTTGATGTCCCCCTCCTTTTCTGTTTTTTAAGAATTGCAAATCATCTCCCTGACTAAGTTGAGAAGCAAACCGTACGGCACGCATCATTCGCAGGGCATCTTCATTAAATCTTTCATTGGCATCGCCGACAGCTCTAATTACCTGATTTTTAATATTTTGTTGCCCATTAAATAAATCAATAATTTTATAACTTTTATCTTTTGACCCTAGGTTATTCGACTTGGTAAACTTTTGATTTTGAACTTGTAAAGCCATCGCATTACAAGTAAAATCTCTTCTCCCTAAATCCTCTTCCAAGGTTTTCGCAAACTTAACCTCATCTGGACGTCTATTGTCTGAGTAGGTTGATTCAATCCGGTAAGTAGTAATTTCAACATTTTCTGAATTCTCCCAATTTGGCTCTGGTATATCTATCTTAAAACTAGCGGCATTAATTTTTTTTACAGCTTCACTTAATAATTTTTTGCCAACGGTGGTTATAAAATACTGATAATACCCCTCTTGATTAAACCTATTTTTAATCCAATTCAAATGCTCTTTAATTTCCTTGTCAGTTAAAAAAGAGTTTATTCTTTGAATGTTTAATCCCTCTATAATGTCTGCCTCTTTTAAAATTTGTTGTTCTAGAAATATACTTTTTTTCATTAAATCGTGTTGTACTGCTAGAACAAATTTTTCAACACCCTCTTTATTAAAATATTTTGCAAATTCTTTTTCAACTATTTTTTGGCTATTTTTAATATGATCTTTTGCCGGTCCGATTGCTCTTCCCGTATCATGAAACCATGCTAGTAATTCTACTATATTTTTATCAACCTGTTTATAATTGCTGGTGATTTGCAGGGCTGTGTTGACTACGCCTTGACTGTGGCTGTCATTATGTGCTGGGCAATCAATTTTTTGAGAATAAGTTTTGGCTAGAGTAATTAACTCTTCTTTATTTTCTTGCTTGATTTTAATACTATCTGATAAGACCTTTAATCCCATTCCTCCTTTTTTATTATCACTTGTATATTTGGAATTTGTATCTTGCAATTTGTTTGTATCTTGTGTCTTGCGTCTTGTTTCTTTTTCATTAATATTTGCAACCTCCTGACTTTCGACTTTTGACTTTCGACTTTTGACTTGAATATATTTCAGTGGCAATATCACCGTTCCAAAATTATTTTCATATTTCCCATCCGGAAAAACTTTTAAGATTTCTTCCGGCTTAGCATTGGTGGTAATATCCCAATCTTTTGGCTCCACTCCTCGCAATAAATCCCGCACTGAACCACCAACCAAAAACGCCTCGTAGCCGGCCGACTTGAGTTTTTGTAAAACTATTAAAATTTTTTCTGGAATGTTATAACTCATATTGTTTTAAACTTGGTTCTTAGTCTCTATTATCAATAATACTTTAAAATATACCGAAAAGCAAATATTTTTATCGGAATTATTTGTAGGGTGTATTATATAAATAATACTATTTAGTTTTATTTATTTTTGGTTAGTGTTATAATTTAAATACAATTAATAACGTTATTTTATGAATGCAGCAATCATAGGAACCAGTTTTCTTGGAGAGCAACTTTACGAAGATTCTAAATCATTTTATAATGAAATAATTTTAACTCATCATAAACATCAAAAATATCCGTCTTCTCAAGAATTTAACCTTTTTACCGATGATATAAAAAATGTATTTAGTGATAAAAAAATTGATGTGCTGTTTTTTACGGCCATGGTGGAATTTACTGAAAATACAAACTTGTTGCGGGAATCTATGTCTCGTTTTTTAAAAAGTGTTCGTGATAGTAGAATAATATATATTTCCAGCGATGGTATTTTTGATGGTCAAAAAGGTTTATATAAAGAAACTGATATTCCAACGCCGACAACTCTTTATGGGAAAAATTTAAAACTTTGTGAAAATTTGGTAAAAAAATATGCTAATAATTATTGTGTCGTGCGTCCAAATTATATTTACGGTTTTGTTAATGGAAAATTAGATGGAAGATTTAGAAAAATAAAACAAGAAGTTTCTGAAGGAAAAATTATCAAGCGTTTCACTGATATGTATAAATCACCCTTAAATTATGTACAAACTTCACAGGCTATTACTAAGCTTGCTAAATCTGAATATCAAGGTGTTGTACATGTTTCCGGAGAAAGAATGAGTATTTATGAGTTTACAAAAAGAGGGCTGGAGGCACTGGGGTTATCTACAAAAAATTTGATTGGAAATTCTATGCCGAAAGAAAGACCTATTAATTTTTTACCGGATACTTCTTTGGATTATACATTGATGACACGTCTGACCAATGTAGTTCCCTTGGATATTAAGGGTGGTCTTAAAAATATGCTGGAAATTGAGCATTCTGAAAAAAATGCCCAGTTAAAAAAATATTTACGATAGTCTTTTATGAATAATAAAAAATTTCTTTGGGGGGTGGTGAATATTGGTCAGCAGACTGAGGGGTCTGATGGTTTTAGTAATTGGGCCCGATGGGCGGAGCGTGGTTTAGTGCCGGAGATTGGTGAGGCTAATAATTATTGGCGGGATTATAAATTTGATCATGAGGCGGTCGAGAGGCTAGGTTGCAATAGTATACGAATTACCATTGAGTGGTCGCGGGTTGAGCCAGAAGAAGAAATTTTTGATGAAAAGGCGATTGGGCATTATCAAAAAATTTTAAAAGATTTAAAACGACGAAATATTTCAACAGTGGTTGGTTTGTGGCATTGGAGTGTGCCGATGTGGTTTGAGGAGAAATATGGGATGCATCATAAAAAAGGCCCTTCTCTGTTTTTGAAATTTGTAAAATTTGTGCGTGACGAACTTGGAGACTTGATTGACTATATGGTTGTTTTTAATGAACCTCTAGTTTGTATTTCCACAAGTTATTTAACTGGTTCTCGTCCACCTTTTAATAAAAATTACTGGCGAGCTGGGCGAGTTTTGCAAAACTTGGTTAAAATACACAAACAAACTTATTCTCTATGGAAAGAAAGATTTGCTGATGTGCCAGTTGGGTCAACTTATTTATGGAATCATGATACTGGTCGAGATAATAGTTGGGTACAAAAAAGTTTTTTATATGGGAAATACTTTTTTCAAAATGTATATTTAATAAAGTCTCTGCAAAAATACAGTGATTATATTGGGGTTAATTATTATACAAGTAATAGTTTTTTCTTTGGCAAAAGTGGTGAGAAATTTGGTTTTCATGGCACAAATGATTGGCATTCTTCTACTCTCTGGAAACAATTTCCTCGGGGATTATATGAGGTGTTACTAAGGGTTGGTAAGTTTAAAAAGCCAATTTTAATATTAGAAAATGGAAAACCAACCAATCCTGGAATTGATGATGTCAATCGTCAAAAATTTATAGAACGCTCCGTGTCTTATGTGAAGAAGGCAATGGCTGAGGGCGTGGACGTGCAAGGCTATTTTTATTATAGCCTAAATGATAGTTATGAATGGGACAGTGGCTATAATTTCAAATTTGGCCTAGTAGAAATCGACCGCACTACCGGCAAACGAACTAAACGAAAAAGTTTTAATGTTTATGGGAATATTATAAAAACTTCTTAAACCTGCTCTCGGACTCTTTTGTGAAGAGTTGAGGAAATAAAAGTTTGATAAGGCATTCCTTCTTGAGCGGCTATGGCCTTAACTTTAAGTAAATCTCTTTCTGAGATTCTAATACTAATAGCTTTCGTCTTGGCAAGAGTATTTCGGGCAATTTCTTGTAATTCCTGTAGCTCAGTTTTTTTCAAGCCGACAGAAACGATTTTGTCTTTTTCGATAGCTTGTAATATTTCCTTTTCTTCTTGATTAAATTGTAATTTTTTAGTACTCATATAATTATTTGTTAAGATATTGTTTAACTAATTTTCTGCTGGGGATTATTGTTTTAAGAAATATTTTTTTATTATCTTCTACAAATGGCACCGCGTAAACATATTCATCAATTTTAATTATATAAATATGTTGCCTGGGATATTTTTTCTGATTTGGATGTTTTATTTTATCCAAAACATCTCCATTTTTAATGCAGATTACTACCATCTCAAAAGAAACTTTTCTTTCTTTTATCAACTTTTTGTTTTTTTCCTCACTCCATTCAAAATATTTCATATCTAAAGTATATACTTTGTATGTTATATTGTCAAGGGTTTGTTTTAAATATTAGTTTTAAAAGCATAAAAACCGCCCCAGCTGAAATTAGCCTAGGGCGGGTGAACTCGCGAAACCTTTTTTATTCTCTCTTACATGAGAGATAGAATGAACCATCTCCCTTCGTACAACTGGGATTTTTGATAAACTTCCAGTAGCCACTACCGCTAGAAGCGACCACTACCAGAGTAGAAGTGGGATACCACTGACCTACGTTAGCTATGTAGTGACCAGCTACAAATTCCCTTGCATGGTTTAAGAGAAAATAATACAACTGGTACATTGCCATCGGATCCCGTCCTTTTAAATTTTCTCTTATCCCTCTTCTGTCTGAAGTCGCTAATCCTGCTACTTGTTGTTCAACAAAAATTTCTGAGGCAGGGATGTTTTTCTCAGTTTTTGAAAAATCCATTGAAAAAAGTGGTGGGATTTTAAACCTTTTACTCCGCTGAAAGTCTTGAAGGTGAAATTTATCACAAGCCGGTATTTTCATTTCACAGCTATACTCCCCCACAGATTTGAACAGCGGTTTTCTTTTTTGTCTAACTACAAGAAAACCATCCAGGAGCATATCTACTCTATTATCTCCTCCCACTTTTTTCCAAACCGCTTCTGCTCTTTCTGGGGTTATGTTATATTCTGCCATTTTTTCCTCCTGTTGAGTTATCAAAGAGCATTAACGAGCCTCTTTGGTTTGTTGCTTGTTCGTCTGTTTTTATCAAATCACTAGCAGTTAGTGCTTAGTAATTTGACTGTGCATAGTAGCATAGTTTTGGTGGTGTGTAAATGAAGTGTTATAAATTTGTCAATTGTAAATAAAAATGTCATACTTCATTACCAAATTAAAATGTCATACCTAGGAAAAAATTAAAAAATTAAAAACTTTTAAATTTGGCTTTTTTCTTTAAACTTTTGTTGAGCTTTAAATATTAATTGATTTCTCCAGGGATGA
>WGDO01000007.1 GCA_015493225.1 Patescibacteria group bacterium | reverse complement strand
TCCCCAGGCCTGTGAGAAGATTTACAATGGCTTGCTGTTGGCTGAATCACTGAATAATAAGTCAGCTATTTATTTTCCAGGTGGAGCCGGAAGTTGTGAAACAATCGGAAGCTGGAAATACCCGGATGTATCACATTATTTTATTGATTTTTTGGCCGGTCCGGCTAATTGATCTTAATTTTTAACCTCAACTTAGAATCTGATATATATATATATATATATCCTTAATCGGTAAAATTGATTAAAGATGAATATATGTGTAGCAGGAAAGGCATTACAGAGTAAAACTTTGTAATGTCTTTTTTAATATTTGGGGATAGGTAGAGAATTTGACAGAGATATGATTTTTTATTATAATATTGATTACGGGTTGAAAACTTTAATTTCAGGCCTTTAATTAAAAATTAATAAAAAGAAAATGACAGAAGAAATGAATAGAAATTTAACTCCTGATGAATTTGAGGAATTCATCTCTCAACCAGACACGCATCTTTTAGATATTCGTGAAGGATATGAGTATGCTGAAAGTCATCTGGAAAATTCTAAATTAGTCCCAACCTCAAATTTTTGGGCACATTTTGATCAATTAAAATTAAACAAAGATGATAGAATAGCTATCTATTGTCATACAGGAAGTAGAAGTGGATATATTTTAAATAATCTATTGGAAGCTGGTTATACCAATGTTGTGCATCTCGCCAGAGGTATTGTGGATTGGTACGGCCAGGGGAAGAAGATAGTTAAATAAAAACCCTTGACAATATTTTTAAATGGTATATACTTATAAAAGTTAAGTGAGTTAAGTGATATTTAAAATATTAAAGCGTTGAGAAGGTGGAAGTTGAGCCTGTCATTCAGGATCTAGGACCGTATTGCTCATACCATTAAACATGGTATAACTGGCAACCTTCGTTTTTTTGTTTGCAAAAAATAGATAGGAAACTCGTTTAAATTGAATTGTTCCGTCAAATTTTCAAGGTGTCATTTTCTACCTGATGTTTGACGCTTTGTTGAACCAAGAAAGTGTCAAACATGCGTCCGAAAATGATACCTTGAAAATTTGACTAGTAAATGATTTCAAGGAATTAACTTAAATATTTTCAAGTTTATAAAATGGTGGCTAAAGAAATTGTACAATTAGAAGGAGAGGTAGTGGAATTACTGCCAAGTACCATGTTTCGTGTAAAATTGGAAAATGGGCATATTGTTTTGGCGCATATTTCTGGAAAGATGAGAATCCATTTTATTAAATTGATGCCTGGTGATAAAGTGGAGATTGAGATGAGTCCTTATGATCTTAGTAAGGGAAGAATTACTCGTCGACTGTAAAGTTACGAATTTACGAATTTATGAATTTACGAATTTGGGAAGTTAAAAATTTGAAAATTTAAGAATTTAGTTAATAATCAAATACAAGTATATGAAAGTTCAAGCTTCGGTAAAAAAAAGATGTCCTAAATGTAAAATTGTTAAGCGCAAAGGAGTAGTGCGTGTTATTTGTTTTAACCCAAGACATAAACAACGACAGGGGTAAAGAGCAATTATAAATTGTGAAGTATAAATTATAAATTATAAATAAAAAAGATGGCAGTTAGAATTTCAGGAGTTAACATCCCAGACAATAAAAGAGTTGAAATAGCTTTAACTTATATTTTTGGTATTGGTCGTAGCACGGCTGATAAAGTCCTAGATAAACTTGGCATTGATAAAAATACCAGAGTAAATAAAATGTCTGCAGAGGATATTGTGAAATTAAGAAATGAAATTGAAGATAACTATACATTGGAAGGAGAGTTGAAAAGACAGGTAATGATGAATATTAAAAGATTGAAAGAAATTGGTTCCTATAGAGGTTTAAGACATAGTCGTGGCTTACCGGTTCGGGGACAGAGAACTAAAACTAATACTAGAACTGTTCGTGGAAACAAGCGAGTGACTATGGGAAGCGGACGAAGGTCTGTTGAGAAAAAATAATATTTATTTAATTTTGAACTATGAGTGATAACACATCAGAAGACAAAAAAATACCAGAGGAGATAAAGAAAAAAGATGAAGCAAAGAAAGATTCTCCAGCTAAGGTTATAAAAAAAGATAAGACTGCCGTTGAAACTCCATCGGAGGATGCTCCGGTAACTAAGAAAAAGCGTCGTAAAATTAGACGACAAGTTAGAAGAGGGCGAGCTTATATTAAGTCATCTTATAATAATACCTTAGTGTTGTTTACGGATATGCATGGTAATTCATTGGCTTGGTCATCGGCTGGTTTACTAGGATTTAAGGGAGCTAAGAAGGCAACAACCTATGCTGCGAATCAAGTAGCTTTGGATGCTGATGAGAAAGTTCAAAAATATGGTTTAAAAGATATAGAAGTTTTTGTTAGGGGCGTTGGTAGTGGTCGAGACGCTGCTCTAAGAGCATTAGCTCAAAAGGGATATAACCTATTGGCAATTAAAGATATGACGCCAGTACCACACAATGGTTGTCGTCCAAAGAAACCAAGAAGAGTATAATTTAGATTTAGCAGACATAAAAATGGCAAAAATATTATCATCAAAATGTAAACAATGTAGAAGGGCAGGAGAAAAACTGTTTTTGAAAGGAGACCGTTGTTCTAGTCCTAAATGTGCTTTGGTTAGAAAAGCCTATGCTCCTGGAGCTCATGGTAATACCGAAGGAATGAGAAGAGGTTTCTCAGAATATGGAAAACAATTAGCTGAAAAACAAAAGTTGAAGAGAATTTATGGTATTTCCGAGAAGCAACTAAGAAGATATTTATCTTTGGCAAAAAAGAAAAGTGGAGTACTGGGAGATAATTTATTAATTTTATTAGAGTCCAGATTAGACAATATTGTTTATCGATTGGGTGTAGCTCAAAGTAGAACACAGGCTAGGCAATTAGTTTCTCATAGAGCCTTTAAGGTTGGTAAAAAAACTTTAAATGTTCCATCTGCTCTTTTGAGAATTGGTGACAAGGTGTCTGTTAAAAAGAATAAACTAGACAAAGCTTTCATGAAAGAAGCTAAGACCGCTCTAAAGAAAAGTTCAACTCAGGCAAAATGGCTTAGTTTTGATGCTGGAAAAATGGAAGGTAAAGTATTGGCAAATCCTACAAAGGATGAAATTGGAATAAATGTTAATATGGCAATGGTTATCGAATTTTATTCTAGATAATTAGATTATTAATTAGACCTCTCCGGAAATTAGCTTCGTCACGAAATTTGCTAGTTTTGAGTAAAATTTATTGAACAACTTTTGAAAATTTAGCCTTAGCTAAGTTGAAAAAGTTTGAAATAAATTTTACCAAAAGTGGAAAATTGCAGCGGGAGATAGTTTCCGGAAAGGTCTATTAGTCAAATATAAAAAGTTTTAATATAAACATTAATTTTAAAGCAAATGTTTTCAATCTCTTTACCAAAAAGTCCTATTTACAAAAAAGGAGAGGACGACAAAACTGGACAAATAATTATTGAGGAATGTTTTCCTCGCTATGGGGCAACCATCGGGAACTCTCTAAGGAGGGTTTTATTATCTTCTCTGGAAGGAAATGCTATAGTTTCTGTTAAAATTAAGGGTGTAACCCATGAATTTGCAGCAATTGATGGTGTGGTTGAAGATGTTGTTCAAATTATTTTAAATCTAAAGGGAGTGCGATTTAAATTGGATGGAGTTGATGAAGCCACTGCTTTTTTGAAAGTTAAGGGCAAAAAGGATATAACAGCAGCTGATTTTGAAACAACCTCTGAACTAACAGTGGTAACTCCCGATGAGCATATTGCTACAATTACTAGTCCTAGTACTACTTTGGATTTAGAGGTAAAAGTTAAAAAAGGATTGGGATATGTGCCAGTGGAACAAAGAGGCGATGAAAAAGAAATTGGAACCATTGCTGTGGATGCTATTTATAATCCAGTAAAAAGAGTTAATTTTACTGTGAGTAATATGCGGGTTGGGAAAAGAACTGATTATGAAAAAGTTGTTTTGGATATTGTGACTGATGGTAGTATTGCACCGGATGATGCTTATCAAAAATCTGTGGAAATTTTATTGGCTCAATTTGGTGCTGTAGCTACCATCAGTGATGGGTCGGAAGAGGCTGCTAAGGCCAAAAAAGAGGCAGAAGAAGAAGCTGTTACTGAAGTTGATACAGACGAAGAAGCGCCAAAGAAAAAAGTTGTGGAAGTTACAGAAATTAGTGAGTTAAATTTACCAACTAGAACGGCTAGTGTTTTGGAAGACAATAAAATTACGACCATTGCTCAAATAGAAAAAATGACAGAAATGGACTTATTGGAGTTAGAGGGCATGGGAGATAAGGGCGTTAAGGAAATTAGAAAAGCCATTGGTGGTTTAGGAATAATTTTAAAAGCAAAAAAGTAGATTAATAATTGATTTTTTGGAAATATGAGAAAAAGGAAACAAGGACGAACATTATCAAGAAATACCACTCAAAGACAAGCTCTCAAAAGAACTATGTTGGTGAGTTTGGTTAAATTTGGAAGTATCAAAACAACTTTGGCCAAGGCTAAAGAGTTACAGCCATTTACAGAGAGAATGATTACCAGAGCAAAAAAAGTTGACCCTAAGGACAAAACCACTTTGCCGGTAGTGTTGCAACGATTAAAAAAGGAATTGCCGATAGAATCAGCTAAAAAATTAGTTAAAATAGCTGAGGGTTATCAAACTAGAATAGGTGGTTATACTAGAATTATTAAATTATCTCCTCGTTTGAGTGATACGGCGAAAATGGCGATTATTGAATTTGTGGGGTTGGGAAGCGATAAGGGTGAAAAATCGGTGGTTAAATCTAATGGAGCCAAAAAGGCTGTTAAAAAAGATGATGATAAAAATGCTAGCAAAGATAGTACAAAAAAAGAGTTAAAGAAAAAGAAAAAAGTTGTTAAAAAAGATTCAAAAGATAAGTAGTAGATTTAATTTTAAACAAGATGACTAAGAAAGAAACAACTCCGGAATATATAGTATTTGATGCCAAGGGTAAGATCTTGGGTCGTTTGGCAGTGGAAATTGCTAAAGTTTTGTCTGGTAAAAATAAGGTTGATTATGCTCCAAATATTGGTGGTTCAGCCTGGGCTATTGTGATTAATTCTGATCAGGTAAGATTATCTGGAAATAAAGCCAAGCAAAAAGTTTATTGGAAACATTCTGGTTATCCGGGAGGAATAAAATCAATTACTTTTGATGATTTATTAAAAAAGGATTCCACTAAAGTTATTGAATTTGCTGTTAAAGGTATGCTACCAAAAAATAAATTGTCTCGGGAGGCTTTAAAGCGTTTGCGAGTTTTTAAGGATGAAAAACATAATTTTGGTAATAGGGTTATTTCTAAATAAATTTAAAGTGAAAATATGAGTAGTAAAAAAGAACAATATTATGAAGGAGTAGGGAGACGAAAAACTTCCGTTGCTCGAGTTAGAATTACTGAGGTTAAAAAGTCTGTAGAGACTGTTATTAATGGTAAAGAATTAGATGGTTTTTTTGATACCAAGGAATTAGAAACAACTGCTTTTTCACCCTTGGAGGCTGTTTCGGCTAAGGATAGGTTTAATATTTCCATTAAGGTAAATGGTGGAGGGCAAAGAGGTCAGGCAGAAGCCATTCAATTGGGATTAGCTAGGGCCTTGGTTAAATTTGATGGTGAATTCCAGAGAGCATTAAAAGATTTGGATTACCTAAAAAGAGATCCTCGACAAAAAGAGCGAAAGAAACCAGGACTCAAGAAAGCTCGTCGCTCACCTCAATGGAGCAAGCGATAAGATTAATGGTTTTAGTGTTTAACCTTCTTTTATGTTGCCATTGTATATATCAAAAATGATAAAGGGGGATGGTAAAAAATTTCACAATAAAAATTGTGATATTTTTAAAGTGCCAAAATATAGTTCAAATGAGCATTATCTGCACTTAACGAAACATAAATACTATTTAGCGCTGGTTTATTTGAGGAGTTACATCAAGCTGATGTCAGATTATTATTTTAGTGTAAGTATGGATGCTAAAAATGTTGATTTGTTTATGCTTACGCCAAGTGTATCTTCTCCTATGGGACCAGGCTCAGACTCAGAGGCAATTTCAATAAAATTTGGTAATGTTGATTCTTTTTTAGTGGATTCATCTCAATTTGGATTTGAGCCATTGCTGTTGAACGGGTTGAGTAGAGTGTATTGCTATTTACCATCTATGAGAGGTGAAGATTTTGACAATAGGCATTTGAATCAATTTTATCATTGTGAGATGGAAATGATAGGAACACAGACAGAAGTAAAGCCAATTATCGAAGGGTACATAAAGAAGTTGAGTGAAGTATTGTTGGAAGCGGAAGATATATTGGCAGTGATATCAAAAAATAGTAATAAAACTAAAAGTAGTTTAAAAAATATATTAAAACAAAAAAGATTCAAAGAAATATCTTTTGATGACGCTGTAAAGCTCTTGGAGAGAAATGACAAAAAACATTTAATTAATTATACAAGCAAAGGGAGGGATATTAGTGCTGACGGAGAATTGGAGTTAATGAAATTATTAAAAGCAGATATGCCAATTTGGATAAATAATTTTGATAGGGACAGAGTACCATTTTATCAGAAACCGACTAGTAGTGATTCAAATAAGGTTATTAATGCAGATTTGTTATTTCCACCATTATTGAAAAATTCTTTCGGAGGAGAAATTGTTGGATGTGGAGAAAGGCAGAGTGATGTAAAAGAAATGTATAAATCTTTGAAAAGACAAAATATTTCTGCTCAGCCATACGAATGGTATATAGATTTAAGAAGGCAACCAACATACTCCACAACGTCTGGATTTGGGTTGGGGATAGAGCGTTTTATAACATGGGCATTAGCACAGGATGATATAAAAAATACTACAATTTATCCAAGATTAAAAGGTGTTATAACTTATCCATAAAGTTATGAAAGATATTACTAAAATGAATTATTCTGAATTTGTTGGTCTTATAGATGAAAGAAATCGTCCTTCAGGTGGAATTAAGTCAGTTCATACTGTAGCGATTAATTCTCAATTAAATCCTTCAAAAAAAATACTTGAGATTGGTAGTAATACTGGCTTTACAAGTGTTAATCTCAGCTTATTTACAGGATGTGAAGTGGTTGGGATTGATGCAAATGTTTCTTCTATCGCAAAAGCAGAAAAATATGCTATCAAGCACAGTGTAGAAGATAGGGTCTCTTTTTTAAATGCTGATGCCTGCAATCTTCCATTTGAAGATTCTTCTTTTGATATGATTTGGTGTAGTAACGTAACGTCTTTCATTTCCGATAAAGAAAAGGCTGTTTCAGAGTATATGCGTGTTTTGAAATTAGGAGGTATTTTAGTATTTATTCCAATTTACTATATAGAAAGCCCATCTCGAGAAATGCTAGGGGAGGTATCTGAAGCAATAGGTGTTGAGGTAAAAGTGCAAGATAAACATGATTGGATAGAGTTAATTACACAAATAGCAGAGACTACAGGATTTGCAGCAGAGTTATTCTTTAGCGAAGACTATCGTTATCTTGATGCAAGAGATGATATCGCGGGATATATTAATTATTTGATGCAAAAAGATGAGGTTTTGCAGTTTAAAAAAAACGAACAGTATTTAATTAGGAAAAAGGCAGAATATTTCTATAAGTTGTTTAATGAAAATTTGCAACATGCGGGGTATTCGATTTTATTGTTCCAAAAGAGGAAAATGAAAGATGAAGTGGAGTTGTTTTTAAGTAAAAAAACATGAGTAATACGTACATCAAACCTAAAAGATTGCAGAAAAGAGATCGTGTTGGGATAGTGAGTCCCTCGTCTACCATCGAGCCTTTTCCAAGGAGGATTAATAGAGGGGTACAGGCATTGGAAAATATTGGGGTTGATGTTGTCTTTGCAGACAATGCAAAAAAGAGTTTTGGACATAATGCAGGTACTCCTCAAGAAAGGGCTGATGATATAAATCAAATGTTTTTAGATAGATCAATTAAGGCAATAATGTGTTCCACGGGTGGTTTAAATGCAAATGCAGTTTTACCCTTACTTGATTATGGAATAATACAAAAGAATCCAAAAATATTTTGTGGATATAGTGATATTACAATACTAAACAACACAATAACACATAAGACTGGATTAATAACCTTTAATGGACCTACATTACTTCCTATTTTTGGAGAATATGGTGGAGTGCATGAATACACCCTTAACTATTTTAAAAAAGCACTTTTTTTTAGTGAGCCTATTGGGACTATTGAATCTGCTACTGAGTCTTCCGATGAGAATTTGTGGTGGGAAAAAGAGGATACACGTCCTAGTATTATGAAAGAAGTGAATCCAATGAAATCGGTTTCTTTAGGTTTTGCTGAAGGTGTGCTTATGGGTGGAAATTTGAACACACTTTGTTTTCTTGGTGGCACTGAGTACATGCCAGACTTTAAGGACTCTATTTTATTTCTTGAAGATGAAGGAGAAAGTACTTCTTACACTGAGAGGCGATTTAATTATTTAGAGCAAATAGGAGTATTGAGTAAGATTAAAGGTTTATTGTTTGCTCGGCCATATCAATTTGTTACTGATTCAGAAAATAGAACTTTAGTAGATATTTTATCTGCTCTTGGAGAGAAGTATAAGATACCAATTATTAGTGATTTAGATTTTGGGCATACGAATCCTATGGTAACGCTTCCTCTTGGTGTACGTGCCATCATGAATGTTTCTTATGAAAATGCACAAATAAAAATAATAGAGCCTACTGTTATATAAAAATATGTTTCGTCAATACAACATTACCGGATATATTAGCTACGTTAACGGTGTTTTATGTGTTAATGGTATCCCGTATACAAAAATAATATCAAAAGACTCCTCTCCAACTATTTGTGTTTCACTTGATCGAGTGAGATCAAATATTAATATTTTTCAGAATAATATTCAGAAAACAAAGGGCAAAGTGTTTTATGCGATAAAGGCATGCTATGACAGAAGAATTGTGGATACAGTTCTTGGTACAGGTATTGGTGCTGAAGTGATCTCCGAGTATGAGTGGTTACTTGCAATAAGGGCGGGATTTTCACCAGATAACATTATTATGAATGGTCTTGGTAGGACAGATGATGAGTTAATGGAAGCATTAATTTCTGGGGCAATAGTAAACATTGATTCATTATCTGAGCTTAATAAACTTGAGTTGCACAAGGAACAACTTTCTGCACTTGATGTAAAAATAGGGTTAAGAATAAATCCTCAATT
Source organism: Patescibacteria group bacterium (assembly GCA_015493225.1). GTDB lineage: Bacteria > Patescibacteriota > Minisyncoccia > Moranbacterales > DUUL01 > S145-42. Next base: position 32,237 of record WGDO01000007.1, on the reverse strand, counting down.
TGATGGAGAAGGTAATTTTGTTAAGCGTTATGGAAAACTAGGAATGAGCTATAAAGAGACCATTGAATGTATTCAGCTCTCTCAAAAAATTGGTTTGCAAGTGCAAGGATTTAGTTTTCATATATTTTCAAATCAAATAGAATATTTATCATATGATAAACCCATTAGATCTTTTATTAAATTTATCAAAGAAATGGAAAAACGATTTTCCATAGATTGTAGCTATGTAGATCTTGGGGGTGGCATTGCCCCAAGAATGTTTTTTAGAGACGATTACGCTTTCGGGGAGTTTGTGGGGCATATAATTTCACTTTTTAAGAGTGGTGGAATGGAAAAATCGCATATCTTTTTTGAGCCGGGTCGTTATATAGTAGCTGATGCTACTATTGTATTTGCACGTATAAAAACCATCAAAAGAAACCCTGGCGGTATTTGGGCTGTACTTGATATAGGTACAAATTATTTAATTCCTGCTCCTGGCAGTAACTATAGAGTTATTCCTTGCAAAAAAGATAATGTGTTAAGTGCTAATGAAAGAGTGCACTTTGTTGATGGTATATGTTCTCCAGCAGGACATATTTGCGAGGCTTCTTTTAATGTAACAGAGGGGCAATATGTTGCTGTATTAAATAGTGGGGCTTATACATCTGTCATGAGAGAAGAATTTGTTTATGGAACTCCACGTTATGTATATTTAGAAAAAGAAAGCTTTGCTGACGTGATTGACAAGGTCTCTTTAGGGCAGTTTTTAAGTTATCATGGGTGGAATGAGAAACGCCCTAATTAATATTAGGGCGTTTAAGCATTGGTAGTTTTACTTGCTATAAAAATTTTTTACAAAACAATTCGCTTCCAATGCCACTGGTTATGCAAGCGATTTTTTTGTTATGGAGTAGCTTTGCTGCCCAATCGGATAATCCACCATCAACGAGAGGGAATTCGAATCCATCTTTGTTGCAGGCAGTAATTTTAAAACATATACCATTGTAGTAGCCAATCCCGGCAATTCTTCCCAAGTCATATAGAATTGTCACGTTGGGGTATTCCATGCGTAATATTTCTATAATCGGGTAAAGAGGTTTTAGCATTCTTTTTACGCTAGTATCTACATTGGATATTGTTTTTGAGTATCGTGTGCAATCCATGTTGCACTTGGTGCACAGATCATATTCATCTTCGCAATCTGTCATACTACGCACTTCCTCCATCGCAAGACTACTTTTTTTGATAATATGTGTACTTGCTAAAATGTTAGATAAATAGACGCTAACATTTTGTACTGTGCCAATATCTGATAATCGATTAATTAAATCCAAATAAAATCTAAGCTGTTCTTCCAGTGGCTTCATATCCGACATATTTGTAAATTTGTCGATATAACAAAGACCAAACATTCGGAAATGTTGTGTAAAACCGGGAATTGAACTAACGTTTTGAACCCGAACAATCCTGTGACTTGAGGCAGTGCATACTTCCTTGTTGGTGTTACGATATTTCAGTGCACTCTCAATGGAAAGTGCAACCGCAATATCTGCAACTAGCTCATTCATTCGAGAAGTTGGCAGTATATTTGCTTGTTGAATTTTTGTTAGCAAACTGTTACTTCCAATACTGGCGAGTGGTGAGAGCTCTACCATAGAATATTTTTTCCCAAGAGTATCTGAGGCTATCCGATCAAAGAATTGAAGCATTCGTTGATCAATCTCACACGGTTGCACAAAGGCATCTCTGGTTCTTTGATTGATGATGTGAGTCATATTCAGTTTATTTGTGATATTCTCAAAAAGGTATGATAGTAGCCACTGAGTATCACTTAATTTCATTGAGCCTGAAAGGAAATCCAAAATAGTTTTGCCTTTCCAGCGCTTCAAGGCACCATTGACAATATTTAATATTTTTTTGTTGTGTGAAGTCATTGTTTACTCCCAGTTTATCATTATAAGGAACATGTTTTGAGTCCATCTCAAAACTAAAAATATTATAATATTATTCTTATTGTTTGTCAATTGTATACAGATAAATGTCAATTGTAAATGAAAATGGCAATTATTCTTATTGTTTTGTACCTTTTTTTCTTTGTGTAATTTGTGTTTTTATGGTAAAATAAAGAGGTTAAAAAACTGTTTAAAGTTTTTTATTGAGCGTCGGCAAAGTCTAGATAAATTATTAAATCATAAAAATCAAACAAAATGGCAAAGAAAAATAAAACAACAAAGGGAGGGAAATATGATGCGGGGTCAATTCAAGTTTTAGAGGGATTGGATCCAGTTAGAAAGAGACCGGGAATGTATATTGGGGGAACTTCCACCGAAGGATTACATCATTTAATTTGGGAGGTTGTTTCTAACTCTATTGATGAAGCCATGGCTGGTTATGGCCAATATATTGAGGTACGATTATTGGCGGATAAAAATAGAGTGTCTGTATCTGACCAGGGGCGAGGTATTCCGGTGGGTAAACATAAACAAACAGGTTTGTCAGCCCTAGAAACGGTTTTGACTACCTTACATGCCGGAGGTAAATTTGATGGGAGCGGTTACAAAGTTTCTGGTGGATTACATGGTGTTGGTGTATCGGTGGTTAATGCTCTCTCTACTTATGTCAAGGCGGAAGTACGACAAAAAGGAAAGGTGTATCAACAGGAATATAAATTTGGAAAAGCTAAAGCTAAAATCAAAGCCATAGGTAAAACCAAGGAGACTGGAACAACTATTGAGTTTGAACCAGACCCAGCTATTTTTCCTAAAATAGAATGGAACTGGAGTAAGATTGTTAAATATTTACGGGAGCAGGCCTATCTAACTAAGGGGGTGTATATTAAAATTATTGATGAGCGTAGTGGTAGAGAGGAATTATTTCGTCGAGCTGGTTTTTGTTTTGACGGAGGAATTAAATCTTTTGTTGGTTTCCTTAATAAAGGAAAAGAGGTTGTAAATAAAAATATTTTTTATGTGGAAAAAGAACAAGATGATATGTTGGTGGAAGTAGCTTTGCAATATCAGTCTGGTTTAACGGAAAATGTGCAATCTTTTGCTAATAATATTCATACTGGTGAGGGAGGAATGCATGAAACTGGTTTTCGAATAGCTTTAACTAGAACTGTTAATGATTATGCTCGAAAAAATAATATTCTTAAAGAAAAAGATACTAATTTGACGGCCGATGATGTGCGAGAGGGATTAACGGCGGTTATTTCCGTTAAATTGGGCGAGCCACAATTTGAAGGGCAGACTAAAACTAAATTAGGTAATTCTGAAGCTAGAACCATTGTTAACAATGTGACTGCTGAAACTTTGGCAGAATATTTTGATAAGCGACCAGCAGATGCCAAGGCGATTATCACCAAAGGATTGATTTCCGCCAAAGCACGATTGGCAGCCAAGGCGGCCAAGGAAGCAGTGGTGCGAAAGGGCGCTTTGGATGGGCTGACATTGCCAGGAAAGTTGGCAGATTGTTCCAGTCGAAAAGCGGAATTATCTGAATTGTATATTGTGGAGGGAGATTCAGCTGGTGGTTCTGCAAAACAAGGGCGAGATAGGAAATTTCAGGCTATTCTACCATTAAGAGGTAAAATTTTAAACGTAGAACGAGCCCGTTTGGATAGAATGTTGTCTTCGGCGGAAATTAAACATCTAGTGGTGGCCATGGGAACCGGTGTGGGTGATAAAATAGATTATGACAAAGCCCGTTATCATCGTATTATAATCATGACCGATGCTGATGTTGATGGTTCGCATATTAGAACATTGTTGTTAACTTTATTTTATCGATATTTTAGAGGTTTGATTGAACGAGGGTATGTTTATATTGCTCAGCCACCTCTTTTCCAGATTAAAAAAGGAAAGAAAGTAGAATATGCTTATACCGAAGAGGACAAAGATAAAATTATTGCTAAATTAACCAAGGGGCAAAAACTTACGGAGGAGGAAAAAGCTTCTGGTAAATTTTCGGGAGTTCTTTTGCAGCGATACAAGGGTTTGGGAGAAATGAATCCAGAACAACTTTGGGAAACCACTATGAATCCAGAAACAAGAATAATGCAACAGGTAAAAATTGAAGATGCTCAGAAAGCGGATCAAATCTTTGATATTTTAATGGGGAATGAAGTAGCTCCTCGAAAGAAATTTATTCAGGCTCATGCGCGGAGTGTGCAGAATTTGGATGTCTAGTCCCTACGAAATTACAAATTTAATACAAATTTACAAATAACTCACTGCGTTCGCTAAATATTGAGTATGTTTAATTTATATTTAATTTCGGTGATTTTTAAATTGAAACGTTTTAAATTTAAAATTTTTGACCAGTGAATATTTGGTTATAGTTGGTGTGGTTGAAAATTTATTCCTTTAAATCAAAGAGAATTATTACTTGTTATGAGTTACGTGTTACGAGTTACTTAAATAAATCTTAATCAAAAACCATGCCAGGTAAAACACCAAAATTTGATGAGGCGTTGGGAGAGATTTTAAACAATCTTCAACCGCATAAAAGAAAATGTCAGGAGTGTGATGGGGAATTTGAAATTATGACGGAAGATATTGAGTTTTATGAAAAATTGCAAGTTCCGCCACCGACTTTATGTCCCCAATGTCGGATGCAAAGAAGAATGTCCCATCGAGTTGTTTTGCCAATCTTCTATAAAAAAACTTGTTCTGCTCCCAGTCATAGCGAAAAAGTAATTTCGTTTTATTCGGAAAAAAATCCGGTAAAAATTTATGATGATAAATATTTTATTTCCAATGAATGGACGGCATCGGATTTCACTTGGGACTATGATGCAAAGAAGAGTTTTTTTAAACAATTTAATAAATTTAAATTGTCTGTTCCTCACCAGGCTTCTTCTCGTGACTTAGCTTCGGTGGGTTGTGAATATACCGTTTCTGGAAATAATTCTAAAAATTGTTATTATTCTTTTGCTCCCATGGATTCAGAGAATGTTGATTATTCTGTTATTGCTATGAATACTAAAGATAGTATGGATGTGGCTGATGTGGATAATTCTCAGGTTTGCTATGACTCAGTTTATCTTAATCATTGTTATAATATAAAGTATTCTTTGGAAAGTTCTGATTGTGTTGACTCTGCTTTTCTCTATGATTGTAAAAATTGTACGGATTGTTTTATGTCAGCAAACTTGAGACATCAGAAATATTATTTTAAAAATCAAAAATTATCCAAGGAAGAATATCAACAGAAAATACAAGAAATTAATTTTGGTAGTCGAAGAATTATGAAGCAGCTGAAAAAAGAATTCCAAGAATTATTACAAAAAGTTATTCACAAAAATCTCAACAATGAAAAGATAAATAATTCCAGGGGGAATTTATTAAGAGAATGTAATAATTGTTATGAAGCCGTAAGGGTTTTTGGGGGAAGTGAGAATATTCGTTATGTGTATAATGCAAATCAAATTAAGGATTCAATGGATATTTATGGTGGCCTTGTGCCTAGTAGATGCTATGAATCTTCTGGAATGGGTGAGAATGTTAGTGACCTTAAATTTTCTATGATGACTAGGGGAGGATTTCAATTGGAATATTGTGTAGATTGTAATAATTGTGAATATTGTTTTGCCTGTGTTGGTTTAAAAAACAAGAAGTTTTGTATTTTTAATAAACAGTATAGGGAAGAAGAATACTGGCAGAAGGTTGATAAAATTAAAACAGAAATGCTGAAGAAAGGTGAATACGGGGAATTTTTTCCGACTAAAAATTCTTTACATCCTTATCAAGATACCATAGCCGGAGTAGATTATCCTTTGTCAGAAAAAGAGGTTGAAGCCAGGGGTTGGCAAAAATATGTGGAGGTTGATTCTGAGTTAGATCTTTCTGGGATGAATACTATCTCCGGTAATGAAATTCCAGATAATATCAAAGAGGTTGATAATTCCATACTACAGAAAGTATTTATTTGTGAAAAAACAGAAAAACCATTTAAGATTATTAAGTCTGAATTTGATTTTTATAAACAGCAAAATATTCCTCTACCAACAAAACATCCTCTGGAGAGAATAAAGGAGAGAACCAAATACAAATATACTTTTAGATTATTTGAGGATGTTTGTGTGAAATGTGGGAAGGAAATTGTTTCTGCGCATGATCCGAAAAAGGGTTTTGTGGTTTATTGTGAGGAGTGTTATCAGCAGGAGGTTGTGTAGTTTAGGGTTTACGGTTCGTAGTTTACGGTTTTGTATTTACGGGAATTCCCCCTTTTGAAAAGAGGGGGTTGAGGGGAGATTTTAAGTATTTTAAATTTAAAACAAAATCCACCCCTAACCCCTCCTTTACAAAGGAGGGGAACTAAGGTAAATCCACCCCTAATCCCTCCTTTACAAAAGGAGGGGAACTAAGGTAAATTTGCTCCTAACCTCTCCTTTATCCCACTTCGCTAAAGCTACGAGGGACAAGCGCCGGGAGGGTAACTAAGGAAAATCCGTTAATTGGAAATTAATCAGGAATGTGTTAGAATAGTAGTGTCTTAAAAATTAAAATAAAAAAATGAAATTAGCAATTAATGGTTTTGGTCGTATCGGTCGGCCAAGTTTAAAAATCGCTTTGGAAAAAGAAGGTGTGGAAGTGGTAGCGATTAATGATTTGGGTGATATTAATACTTTGGCCTATCTTTTAAAATATGATACGGCCTACGGGGTGTATAATAAAGAGGTGTTGGTAAAGGAGCTTCCTGAGGAAGAATATAATTTATTGATTATTGACGGACAGGAGATAAAAGTTTACGCTAATCGAGAACCAGAAAAATTACCCTGGGGAGAATTAGGTGTTGATGTGGTCTTGGAATGTACTGGATTTTTTCGAGACAGTGAAGGAGCTGGAGGGCATTTAAAGGCTGGAGCTAAAAAGGTAGTAATTTCTGCTCCGACTAAGGACGAAGCAATTAAAACAGTTGTTTTGGGTGTGAATGATAATACTATTACAGCCGAAAATAATATTATTTCCAATGCTTCTTGTACTACTAATTGTATTGCTCCGGTGATGAAAGTTTTAAATGACTCTTTTGGGGTAGAAAAATCTTTAATGTCTACTATTCATAGTTATACTTCTACTCAAAATTTGGTGGATGGAGCTAGTAAAAAAGACCCTCGTCGAGGTAGAGCAGCTGCTCAGAATGTAGTGCCGGCTTCCACCGGAGCGGCTATTGCCACCACTAAAGCTCTGCCAGAATTAGAGAATAGGTTTGATGGAATGGCCTTTCGAATACCAACTTTGGTTGGTTCCATTAGTGATGTGGTTGCTGTATTAAAAAGAGATGTTACCATAGAGGAAATTAATCAAGCTTGTCGAGAATTTTCTCAGACTGATTTGCAAGGTATTTTGGAAGTTACTGATGAGCCCTTGGTGACTCATGATATAATTGGTAACCCACATTCTTCTATTGTCCAAAGTGATTTAACTAAAGTTGTGGACGGTAATTTGGTAAAAGTTGTTGCTTGGTATGATAATGAGTGGGGATATAGTAATAGGTTGGTGGAGTTGGGAATGTTGGTGGGGAAAATATAGAATTAAAAATTTACTTTGTTTATATTTTAACGAAACTAAGGACTTGCGTCGTTTTAAAATTTAAAATTTAAAATTTAAATTCAATTTTTAATGTTTGAATTTTTAATTTATCTGTATATTTTATAATCTGTTTTAAAGGGGATGTATTTAATTTGTATCTAGTAGTTTTTAAATTAAAGTATTTTAAATTGAATTTAAATTGCCGGCCCAAAGCTGGTCAGCCTGGGGCTGAAAAATTTCAAATTTTAAATTCTTAAAATCCCCTCTCAATCCCCCCTTTGCCAAAGGGGGGAAGCTAGGGAAATCCCCCCTCAATCCCCCCTTTAAAAAAGGGGGAAGCTAGGGAATAGGCTTGAATTAATAATAAGCTAAATCAAAATGTTAGACTTTTTCAAAAAGATTTTTACAATTAAAAAAATTCGTCGGAAGATAAATTTAAAAAATAAAAAGGTGGTCGTAATGGGCATTGGTCTTCATGGTGGAGGAGTTTCGATGATTAAATGGTTGGTGCAACAGGGTGCTCGGGTGGTTGCTACGGATAAAAAGACTAAAGAAACTTTGGCCAGCTCTATTAAAAAATTGGAAAAATTAATCAAAAATAAAAAGGTCAAATTAATTGTTGGGAGGCATAGACTCGATGATTTTCGTTCGGCAAGTATGGTTGTTAAAAATCCAGCTGTACCTTGGACTAATACTTACATTAAGCGTGCTAAGAAAAATCATATTAAGGTTGAAATGGATTCCAGCTTGTTTTTTAAATTGTGTCCCTCTAAAAAAATAATTGGTATAACTGGAACTAAGGGGAAGACAACAACTTCTTATCTTATTGAAGCGATCTTGAAAAGAGCTGGAAAAAAAGTAGTGATGGTTGGTACCAGTCAAACTGGAGTGATGGATAGATTGAAGTTGATAGGTAAAAAAACCTATGTTATTTTTGAGTTATCTTCTTGGCGATTATCGGCTTTGCGTCGACATAAAATAAGTCCTCGTTATGCGGTGGTAACAAATATTTACCCTGATCATTTAAATTATTATAAAACCATGAAGGGGTATATTCAGGATAAATTAGCAATTGTCAAATATCAAAAGAAAAATAATTTGGCTGTTTTGAATTATGATAATAAAGAGGTGAGAGAATTTGCTGATCAAACTAAAGCGGCAATTTCATATTATTCAATGAAAGATAAGTATTCTATTATTCAAGATGTTTATTTGGAAGATGATAAAATTAAATATCGCTTAGATAGCGTCGACGGGGTGATTTGTTCGGTGGATAAATTAAAAATTTTGGGTCGGCATAATATTTATAACGTGATGGCAGCGGTGGCCTTGGCTTTGCGTTTAAAAATTCCAATTAAAACTATTAAAAAGGCGATAATTAATTTTAAGGGAGTGCCACATCGTTTAGAACTGGTTAGGGAAGATAAATTATTTAAAGCCTATAATGATTCGGCGGCTACCACTCCAGAGTCAGCTGTGGCAGGAATTGATGCTTTTTTAAATAGAGCAGTGGGAACTAATATATTTTTAATAGCTGGTGGTTCCAGTAAAAATTTGGATATGACTTCTTTGGCAGAAAAAATTGCCAAAACGGATGAAGTGAAAAAAGTCGTTTTACTGAAAGGGGAAGCTACTGAGGAGTTGTTATCTTTATTAAAAAAAATGGGACGAGAAAAAAAAGTGGTTACTGTTGTTGATAAGATGAAAGAAGCTGTAGAAAAATCAATGGAAGAAATTGAGAGATATAATCAAGTAAATGAAGAGGTGTCGGAAAATTTAGGAGTAATTACTGAAAATGTATTATTATTATCACCTGGTTGTGCTAGTTTTGGTTTGTTTGATAATGAATTTGATCGGGGGAGACAGTTTAGGAGGACGGTGAACAGTAAATAAGGGATGTAATTTTTAAGACATAAGGATGTAAATTGCGGAATATAAGTAATAAGTAACAAGACACAAGATACAAGATACAAGATACAAACAAATCTCAAATCTCAAATTTCAATGATCAATATTTAAAATAAAAAGTAAATTTATATTTTAAAATAGCTATAAAGTTAGCAGTAAATCATTAAAGCATATTAAAGAGGAAAGAAGGATAATTTTAAACAAATTAAACAAATGAAAAAAGTAATATTTATCTTGATTGGGTTTTTGGTGTTTTTGGGGGTTTATGCCAAAATTAATAAAGAGGCCTATGAAGGAGTTGTTGATAAAAACAATAATGTTTCACAAGATTTTGTAATTAATAAGGGTGATGGTTCTACCCAGGTTGGTGAAAATATGGCCAAAGCAAAATTGGTCAAGAGCAAGTATTACTTTTGGTATTATGTTTGGCGAACAAAGATGGATAGTAAGTTGCAAGCGGGAACCTATGAAATTGCCAAAGATATGACTATTCCGGAAATGGTGGATAAATTTTCTAAAGGTAAAGTTAAATCTGATATTGTTAAGTTGGTAGTGCCGGAGGGTTTTACTAATGATAAAATAATAAAACTATTAGAAGAGAAAAAACCGAAGCTTGCTCCTGAGTTTAAAAAATTAGTTAAGTGTCAATGCTTGAATGAACCTGAGTGTGCCTGTGATAGATTTAGCAAGAAGTATGATTTTATCAAGGAGATTCCTTCGGGGTTAGATTTGGAGGGGTATTTATTTCCAGATACTTATTTCATAGCTAAGAAAGATACGGGAGCAACTTTACTGAGTAAGTTTTTAAATAATTTCGATAAGAAAGTGAGTGAAGATTTACGGAGGGAGATTAAAAATCAAAATAAAAGTTTGCATGAAATTATGACCATGGCTTCCATTGTGGAAAGAGAGGCGCGGGAAGATAAAGACCGACCAATTATTGCTGGAATATTTTGGAATAGGTTTAACGTGCAACACCCTTTGCAGAGCGATGCTACCCTGGCTTATATTTTAAAAACAGATAAAGTGAAATATTATCAAGATGAAATAGAAACAAACTCTCCATATAACACTTATAAAAATAATGGATTGCCACCGGGTCCGATTTGTAATCCGGGCCAAGAGGCTATTTTGGCTACAGTTCATCCACGGGAAACAGATTATTTTTATTTTTTAAATGATGCTAAGACGGGAGAGACTTTTTTTGCTAAAACGTTGGAGGGGCATAGGAGGAATAGGGTGGAGCATGGGTTGTAGATATTAATTAATTTTAATTTGTAATTTGTAAATTTTAATTAAATTTTAAATACTCAATTTTAAATGATTAAAATAAAATATAAATAACAATAAAGAATTTAATAACTTGATGTTTGTTTGTTTAAAATTTATACAATTGATCTTGAATTAAAATTTAAAATTTACAAATTAAAATTTAACTGTCGTGAGTTAAGAGGTGTGGTAAAAATTAATAGATGGTCGATAATGACCAGCTTTAATATTTGTTTTTAAGCTATGTTGAAATATATTTCAAAATTAGATTGGTTGTTGATTATGCCTATGATATTATTATTGGCTACTGGTTTATTGGCAATTTATTCCTTATCCATCAATAGTGCAATAAATTCTTTTAATATTTTTGATAAACAATTAATTTTTGCTGGCGTGGCTTTGATTGTCTTTTTTGTTTTTAGTTTTACCGATTATCGTATCTGGCGAAATTATACTAGTATATTTTATGTGACTAGCATTGGTTTGTTATTGTTAATATTTTTAATTGGTAAAACTAGTAATGGCGCTATTAGTTGGTTTAAATTTGGTTTTTTAAATTTTCAGCCAGTGGAATTTGTAAAAATAGCTCTTATTTTATTGTTAGCAAAATATTTTTCACAGGTTCAATCAAAAAATTTATCATGGAAAGACCTTTTTGTGTCTTTTATTTATGCTCTACCACCAATTTTTTTAGTTATTTTGCAACCTGATATGGGGTCGGCTATGGTTTTGATGGCTATTTGGTTGAGTATGGTATTTTTGGCTGGTTTAAATTTTAAACAAGTAACGGTATTGTTAATGAGTGGAATTTTAATTGGAGCTTTGGGGTGGTTTTCAGTGTTGCATGATTATCAAAAACAGAGAATCATTAGTTTTTTAAACCCTAGTCAAGATGCTCTGGGTAGTGGTTACAATGTTAATCAAGCTATGATTGCTATTGGTTCTGGTGATTTAGTTGGAAAAGGTATTGGGCATGGGTCACAAAGTCAGTTAAATTTTATTCCAGAAAGACATACTGATTTTATTTTTGCCACTATTGCCGAAGAGAGTGGTTTACTGGGCGCGGGATTGATTTTGCTATTTTTTGGAATAATTTTTTGGCGTTTTAAGACAATAATTGAATCTTCCAAAGACCGTTTTGGACAACTTATTATTGGTGGGGTGGCTGGTTTATTATTTTTTCAAATATTAATTAATATTGGAATGAATCTTGGTATTATGCCGGTAGCTGGATTGTCTTTACCTTTTCTAAGTTACGGAGGAAGTTTTTTGTTAACCATAATGATTTTGATGGGTATTGGACAGAACGTTTGGTTGAGGAGGTGATTATTGACAATTTTCAGCTTAAATGATAAACTAGTAATAGTCTAATAATAACATTATGGATAAAAGAGTAGATACAAATTTACATTGTCCAGTTTGCAAAAAACAGCGTTTTTGGTATACTGGAAAAATTGTTTCTAAAAGAAATGGAGCAATTATTGTCTATAATAAATGTCCTCATTGTCAGAGTGCTTTTTTATCAGCAATTGCTGGTAGTCAGTCTGATTATAATAATAATGTTAAGCGGTTGGTTTCAGTAGAGACTTTAACGGATTGTAATTATGAAGAAGTAAGTAAATCTTTTCATAAACAGCCGTTGACTGTGGACGATGTTTTAAGTGTTTACACCAGTTTGCTTAAATAATTTTGAAGCATTTCGATATTATTTAAGCAAACTAGTTTATAAAAATTTAATTAAGTAGTTATGTCAAAAAGCGTATTAGAAACAGAAGTTAGACAATTAAAGGAAGTAAAAAATGATGAAATCCCGGCTGTTTTGTATGGTCGAGGAATTAAAAATGAAAATCTTTGGGTTAATAAAAAGAAATTTGCTAAAGTATTTAAAGAGGCTGGAGAAAGTACATTGGTTAATTTAAAATTTGGAGAAGAACTTAGATCAGTTCTTATTCATGATATTCAATTGCATCCTATAACTGGTGATTTTTTGCATATTGATTTTTATCAGGTTAGAATGGATGAAAAGATTGAAACGGATATAGAATTATTATTTAAGGGTATTGCTCCAGCAGTTAAAGAGCTGGGCGGAACCTTTGTGAAGAGTTTGGATAAATTACCAATTAAATGTTTGCCAGGTAATCTGATTGGACATGTTGATGTCGATATTTCCTTATTGAAAACTTTTGAAGATCATATTTACGTTAAAGATTTAGGTATTCCTGATACTATTGAAGTATTGATAGAGGAGGACACAGTTGTGGCTTTGGTAACTCCACCACGAACTCAAGCTGAAATGGATAAATTGGACGAAGAAGTTGAAGGAGATATTTCTCAGGTAGAGGGAATGGAAGAGAAGGTCGAGGAAGGAGAAGAAAATGGGGATGATAAAAAGGGAGAGGGAGCTAAGCCTGGTGAGGGGGAATAGAGCAGTATCTAAATTTTAATTTGTAATTTGTAAATTTTAATTCAATTTTAAATAATCAAATTTTAAATTATCAAAATGACTGAAATTGATAAACGGTTTGATTTAGAAGAAAGAACTTCTAAATTTGGAGGGAATGTTGTAAAGTTGTGTAGGAGAGTAAAACAGGACACAATCAATAAGTCAATTATAAACCAGCTAGTTAGATCATCTACTAGTATTGGTGCTAATTACTGTGAAGCTAATGGAGCTAGTTCAAAAAAAGATTTTAGAAATAAAATTCATATTTGTCAGAAAGAAGCTAGAGAAACAAAACATTGGCTAAGGATGATTAGTGAAAGTGCTCCAGAAATTAAAAAAGAAGCTAGAGAATTATGGCAAGAATGTCACGAATTTACACTAATATTTGGAAAGATAACTGCTACTCTAAATAATAAGAAGAAAAAAGTTTAAAGCATTTAAAATTAAAGATTGAGCATTGAATTAAAATTTACAAATTACAAATTAAAATTGTTTTAATCTCATCTTTATTTTTCAAATGTCAATTTAGTTTATAGAAATAATGAACAGTGGATTGTAAAACTCTAAAGGATGCAAAATAAAACAAAATTTACATTTTTAACAAAAACAATTACCGTCATTATTATGACCTTGGTGATTGTTTTTGTTTTTCCAGTTTTTATGGGGTTATTTTCAAATACCATTACAGGACCGATTTCTAATTTTCGTTCAGTTGTTTGGGCTAGTAGCAATAGTAACCCGCAATTAACAGATGCTGAAAAACAAAAATTGGAAGAAGAACGTCAAAAAGCGGCTGACGAAGCTAAAGACAAACAAAAAAAGTTAGATAAACTTAATAAACAAAAAAAGAAAAAAGAAGCAGTTAAGGAAAAATATGTTAATGAGGCTGGAACTATTAAAAGTAGTTTGAATAATATTTTGGGGAATATTAGTGTTCTTGAAAAAAAGGTTTCGCGTACTCAAGCAGAATTGGATAAAATTAATGATGACATTAAAAAACAGGAGGAAAAAATAGATAATCATAAAAAAAATCTAGCTACTATTGTTAGGCGTATTAATAAGGAAAATTTGGAATTACAACTTATTATGCTTAATAATAAGAGGAGTATGGATGAATACATTCGTAATGAGGATTTATTACAAGAATTGCAAAAGAATATTTTAACTCAGATGGATGTTCTGAAGGAAAAAAAACGAGAATTAAATGAGCAGAAAAAAGAGGCTAGCGAAGCCCGGGAGGTTTTAACCGACCAGAAAAAGACTCTGAATAAAGAAAAAGTTAAAAAAAGTTGGCAGTATAATGGTGCTCAAAAAAAAGTTTCTGAACAGGATGCAGAGATTAAAGAGATTGAAAAAGAAATGGCTGCGCTACAATCAACTATTTCGTCTTTATTAGGTAAGAGTTATAATACCAATGATATTAAGGTGGCTGCTAAATTTGCTAGTAAGGCGACTGGAGTTAGAAGAGCTTTTATTTTGGGAATGTTAACGGTGGAAACTAATTTGGGTAGATATACTGGTGGTTGTAATTATAAGAGTAGTCGGATGAATAGTTATCGTAAGACGTTATTTAAACAAATTACTAAAGAGACCGGACATAATTATAAAAAAATGAAAGTGTCTTGTCCTCCGTCTGGCTACAAAGGTACTGGTGGAGCGATGGGAGTGGCTCAATTTATGTCGGATACTTGGATGGGATATAAAAATAAAATTACTGCTGTTACTGGGCATAAACATCCTGATCCTTGGAATTTGAGTGATGGAGTAATGGCGATGGCTCTAAAACTGGCTAACGATGGAGCTAGGTCTAAAAAAGGAGAGTGTCGAGCGGCGATGCGTTATTTAGGAGGAAGTCATCAATGGTATTGTGATAAGGTGTTGCGTTATGCGAAGCAGTATGAGAAATAAGGAAGGAGTTACTCCTTAGCTTTCTCCTCTTTGAAAAAGGGGGGACTAAGGGGGGATTTAAAAAATTGTGAATTTTAAAATTTAAATCTAAATCCACCCCTAACCCCTCCTTTACAAAGGAGGGGAACTAGAAGTCTAGCGTCTGGAAAAATCGTGTGCTATAATAAAAATATTAAGATTTTAATAGACCTCTTGCAAAATCCTTCACTATAAAAAACCAATCTTTTCTGCTAATTTTCCTTTAAAATTTTTGTCCTATGCTAAGGCATAAGAAAAAAATTTATGTAGAAAAATTAACAGAAAATCTAAGCTTTTTTATTAAGCGAATGGTTTTGCAAGAGGTCTAACAAAGTTTTTTATAAATTCAAAATGGTTAATAAAAAGAAAATAAAAAAGAAAGCTATTAAAAAAAGAGTTGTTAAAAAAAGTTCTACTATTGTTAAAAGGCGGACAGTTCGTTCGGGATTAAAGCGTCGTCGGGTGATAAAAAAAAGATCCAAAAAGAGGTCTGTTTTTTTGTTTGGGTTTTTAGTAAAAAAATGGCGAAAATATAATCAGGTGATACGACGGGAGCAGTCTCGTTGTTTGCGTTATAAGAAGTACAAAGGAAAATATGCTTTTTGTTATGTCTGGGCTTTGTTAAATAAATATTTTAAACAGACAATTATTGTGGTAATTATTTTGGGAGCGATGGGGATGTTTTTTACTAAAGATACTTTTTTGGAATTGGCCACCCAGGGTAATTTTGGTCCGACTTTACAGACAAGTTTAATTGGTGATTTGACAAATAAAATTAATACTTTGAATAGAAAAATTACTGGGTTGAAAAAATGTACTGATATGCAAGCCTGGAAGCCTTCTGCGGAAGAGGTGTGTAATTTTGCTTATACCTGGGGACGGAGACCGGCAGGATGTGCGAATTCAAGTGCTCCAGAAAAAATTTTTGTAATTGGTAAAAAAATGTGTTGCACAGGTGTTTATGTTGGAAATGAAAACAAGCTTCAAGCTTGTGATGGTGCAGATATGTTTTTCAGTCCTAGTAATATGCATTCTAGTAGTATGGTGGCTTCAAAAAGTGAATGTGGTATGGGCGTTTGTGAATTTTATCCGGCTAAGGGATTTCATGCTAAGCTGAATGAAGATGGAAGTCTCGATTTAGATGAAAGTGGAAATATTAAATTAGAAAAAGATTGTCCTAAAACACAGGAAGAAGGGCCGTGTAGTAAGTCCTGTGGTGGTGGAAAGCGAATTAGATATGTACAGACGAGTAATTGTTTGAAAGTAAAGATTCCGGAGGCTTGTAATATGGCGCCGTGTGCGCAAGAGAGCTACTAGCCCAGCCACGGCATTTGTTTTGTATTGCTGATTTAACTCAAGGTGTTGTTTATAGAAACTATGCGCTATAAATAAAATATGATATAATAAAAATAATTGGGGTGTAACTATATTGTAAATAATGTTGAAAAATCAAACTAAAAAAATAAAAAACAGAAAAGTTTCTAAAATTATAGCTGGGATTTTATCCCTTTTAATGTTTGCCACCAGTAATGGCAGTTTTTTGGTTTGGGGATTGAGTGAAGGACAGCTTAACTTTCTGGGAGAACCGGCCGTAGCTCAAGCTAAGGTTATCGAAACCGCCGATGCAATTACAGTTGATGAGATTATGCAAGAAAGTCAGCCCAAAAGTCATTGGTGGGAATTTTGGAAAAAAGAAAAAACAGAAAATCAGCAAACTGCCAATGGATTTTCAGACCTAAAAACCGAACTGGTGGCTCGAGAGGTTTTAGGAGACAAAACCGTGGATGCTTTAAGTGATGATTTGAAGGCGACTAAAAATAATGATGATAAAGATCTGGAAATTAAAAGCAAAGATGATGATAGCGTCGATGGTATTGATAAATATATTGATTTAAGCAATAAACAACCCAAAAAGAAAATCGGATTTTTCAAAAAGCTTTGGGCAGACTTTGTGGGATTATTCAACAAGCAACTAAAAACGGACATTTTAGCAGGGTTTGGAGAAGATGAGAGTGATTCTGACTTGGAAGATGATGATTATGGAGATAATCTCATATTCCCATTTGAAACTAAGCAAGTTATATCTATAGATGATAATATTTTTTTAGACGTTGGAAAAAAGTACATACGTAAAAAAAGTAAAGATGATCTAAATGATAACTCTGATGAGGATAGTCATGTTATCGAGGACCCTGACTATTATTATGAAGAATGTAATAGATTTTTAGATATTTTTAAGTCGGGTTGCCAATCAGCTAAAGCTTATGAACATGATACTAATGTAGTTATAGTTGATAATAAAAATAAAGGTATTAATATTGTGGCTGGTGGTGATTTAAAAAAACGAATTCTAAATATTGTAAATAACATGCGTGACGAAATAACTTCCCCAGCTTATTTTAAGCGTTTACTTATTCAGTATGATAATGATGAGGAAAAAGCAAAGGCAGCAAGACAAAGGCGATTAGATAGGCTTGATAATGCTAGGATATCAGTTGTGGGTTATGATAGTAGAGAATTGCAAAATGATATAAATGGGGTAACAACGGGGGCGGTAACTGTAGGTGGACATGATATTTATCTTAATAAAGATGATATTTTAAATAAAACAGATAAAGATTGTGAATCTTCCGAATGTGGCGAACTTGGTTATGAGCTTCCACATGAAGCAGGGCATATTATTGATATGAATGGAAATAGGGGATGGGACTTTCCAGAAAAGACAAAAATTTTAATAAAAAATTCATTAAAAAGTGAGGATGAGTGGAAAAAAGTTGCGTCAGAAGCTTATAAAAAAGCTGGCTATGATTATATTACTGATTTAGGAGAGGTGCGTACTAGATTATGGTATCTTAGGCATGATTTAATGAAATATTTGCATAAGGAATATGGAGATAAAATAACTAAAGATGATGTTGAAAAATTAATAGAAATAGAAAAAAAATCTCCAGGATCTTTAAATGGTAACACTACTCAAGTTATAAATATTATTAAAACTCCACGAGATGCAGCGAAATTGCTTAATGAAATCGCCGACACCAAACAATACGCCACCGGAAACCAAAAAGAACTTTATGCGGAGACCAGACCATATAATCCGAAAACCGATGGAGATGTTATTGATCCGATTACCGGAGACAAGGTTCAATTAGCCAAAAAGAAAGAAGGTTGGCTCAATGGTTTAATCGGAAAAGTATTTAGCCCAAAGGAAAGTGTCGCCGGAGAAGGGGATAATACTAATTTGGTTATAGATCAATATGGAAATGTAACAGATTCAAAAACCGGATTATTTAAAGGTACTGCTCCGGAAGTTTGGAAGAAATATTCTGATAATACCAGACAAGAAATCCAATCAGATCCAACCAACACTTCCCAACAATCCGCCAAGCTTAGGGCTGTTGAGGAAAAGAAGGGTTGGCTATCAAAATTAAATCCATTTAGTTGGTTCGATGGTGAGAAAAAGAGTGATGAAAGGGTTAATGCCTTGGATAGTTTTTATACGGCCGGGGATGAAAATGGGAAAAATGAAACCAATGACACCGCTTATAATGATCTAGCAAAAAAGTATATACAACCAGATATGAAAGATGGTTATGGTGATGAGATTGTTGGCTTGGATGATTCTACAAATAAAGGTAATAATCAACTTAGCAATAATCAACAAGAAGTAGCTTTCGAGAAAAATCCACATGAAGCTGATTTAATAAATAGCATAGAAGGGTCTGCCGAATATAACGATTTGAGTAAGATGCCAACAACAGGTACTATTAGAGGTGCTTCTAGAATACAAATCCAGCAAAGACTTAATGAAATAAATCGGCAAATAAATAACATACATGGAATTAGGGTAGATTCAAATGGTAATGACTCTCGAGAAACTAAGCGCAGATTAATACAAGAAAGAGAACGTTTACAGGGACTATTAAACAGTGGCTTAGTTGGGGAAAATAGTGACAATGGAAATCAAGTACCAATTATTGCTTCCCCTAGTGATGGTTATGATGAAAATGGAAATTTTCGCCCAACAGGATTGGGAGGTAGTGCTTTTAATACCTCCAAAAAAGAGAAAAAAGCTTGGTTGTCCAGCGGTTGGGAGAAATTTAAGAGTTGGTTTGGGGGGAATAAAAATAAACAAATTACAGAGCAAAAAGCGAAGGATTATTTTGGAACTGATGGGGAAATGATTGCGGGGTTTGGGGGAGATAAAAATAATGACACTGCCTACAATAAAGCAGTGACGAAATATGGAAAGGATGATATGAAAAGTGGGTATGGAGATGAAATTGCTGGTATTCAGGAACAAATTGATAAAGATAATTCTTTTGTGACTGGGGCAGACGGAAATAAGGTGTCGTTTGTAGATGATCCGATAATAATTGATGTTGATAGCACTCTTGCTGATAAAACCTTAAGGGCTGGTAAAGATCTTACTGTGTATAGCACAGAGGAGGATATTAGGGATATAAGTAGTAAAAATCGTGATTTATTAAAAGATAAATATCCTATAGATAAATTTAACTATGTAAGACTTCCTAAGAGTAGAAATAATGCACTAATAGTTGAAGATAAGAATAATGGTCAACCGGTAGCGATGGCTAATGGACGGAAATTGTTTGAGAGAGATAGTGAATATCTTCCTTTTGATGGGAAGATGTTGGAAAGAGCAAAAAGGAAATATGGGTATGTAGAATCAAAAGACAGGAGGACTAATCCACCGCAAGTGGTTGCCGTTGATAAATCATCTAGTCAAGATGTAAAGAGTAATAAAAATACTAAATTTAGTGAACAGAAAAGATGGTTAAAAGAGAATTACCCGTTAAAAAATGATGGTTCTGTTAAATATACAAAGATGCCCAGTGGTGCAGTAATTGTTACAAAGAGTGGTATGCCAGAGGCTGTTCTTTTGCAAGAAGATAAAACTGGATATATGCTCAGGAGTCCAATTCTAAGAAGTAAAGATCCAGAGAAAGTGGATAGGCTGTTTACAAAAGCAATTGAATTGGGGAAGTATAAATTACCTAGCGTGCTTCCAAGTGGTAGAAAAGAAGTTGTTTCCTCTGTTAAACATAAAGATAACGAAGTAACGCACTGGGAGCAACGAGGGAATTATTTAATAGGGCGTAATTCAAAAAATGTTGCCATATTGTCTCAACCATTAACTAAAATTCCAACAAAGGGATCTAGAATTATGAATAAGGTAACTACCGCTGGGATATTTACGGGAGGACCTGGTGTGGCAATTAAGTTAACTTCAAGATTATTTGGAGATAATATATTGCACATGTTTGGTTCATCAAAATATGAACAAGTTAAGTCTGCTTACCCCATAGTAACTTATTCGGCTCCTGATGATAAAAAAGAATATGAACCAATTAGGAGTTTATTACAGCGGGCTGCTCAGGTTAATGATAATGGTGGTAAGGTTGTTAGCTCTCGGATGTTAACTGATGATGGAAAGTCTTTTAAAACTCAAGAGGAAGTATTGCAATCTTCTCAATTTAGAGGGAAAAAACAAGAAAAAAGTCCATCTGGGAATGTTCTTATTTATGGTAATGATAAACAGCCAATTGCTTATGTTAAAAGAAATGGAGAAGTTATTTATTCTAAAGGAGGAGAAAAATTTGCTCAGGGTAACACAAAATATTCTTTTTTTAGAACTGAAAAAAATGAAAGTAGTATAGCTCAAATATTATCTGGTATAGGAGATTCGGTAATTAAGCCGGTTAGTAATATTTTACAAAATAACAAAAGAATTGACAAAAATTTTTCTAAAAAAGTTGGTGATTATGCTGTCAAAGAGGTAAAAGTAAGAGCTAATAATGGGTCACAGCAAATAATAAAAGTTGTTGTTGGTAATAATAATGAAGTGTTGGGTGTGTTTAATAAAACAGGTGAAATTATTCAAATGAAAAATATGGCAGATAAAGTTGGAAGTATGTCAGAAAATGAAATAAACGCACTCATTAAGACAGTTGGGATTACTGCCGTAGCTGCTGGTATTGGGGCGCCAACCTTATTTGCTGTGGGAGCTTATGGATTATCACAAATGCCACCTAAAGAGAGGGCTCAAACATTAGATAATTTAAGTAAGCAAGTAGGTAATGCAGGACAACAATTAGTGAAAACTTTAAATTCTGCAGCCGAGGGCATAAACCAAGCAGCGACGAAGGCACAAAAAGTTGTCAATGAAAATATTGATGCAGGACAAAAATCTTATGATACATACATACCAGGAAGACCGGAAGATGTCTTGCCATTTAGTAATGAGGATTATCCAAAAGGAAGAATATATTTAGACAAAAAAAAGAGTTATTCCGTTTCTCAAGATACAAATGGAAAAAAGACTTATGAACAATGTGGTACCTTGGGAAGTATATTTAGCTTTTTTAGTGGCTGTAAAAGTGGTACAGAATTAGCTAAGAATAATAATGATATATCAACTGAAAAGGCACCAGCCTGGATTAATCCGGATACGGGTAGAGCATACAAGGATACAAATTTAAAAAGAGCTCCTGTTGAATTGGCTGATAGTAAAAAAAACCCAGTAGATACGATTGTTCAAGTTAATCAGGGAGTAAAGTCGGGTATAAATAAAGGAAATGATATTAAAATTGAGAAAAATGGTGAGAATAAAGACAAAGTTGCAAGCAGAGAAAATGATAGTGTTGTAACTTCTGAAAAAAAGTTTACTTCAAAACAATATTTATTGCCAGATGAAGGCTATGAAAAGGATAAGAAGACGGGAGAGTATAAAAAGTGCTTTTTTGGAACTTGGTTTTGTGATAGTGGAGAAGATCTTGCAGAAAAGGACAATAACAGGGTGGCTTTAAAAAGTGATAGTAGAGGGACTTTAACTGGGTATGAAGATTCTGATCATGGAGATGGTGGAAGCACAGAAGTAGATTATAAAAATGATAATGTGACTACACCAAGGAATGAGTCTGTGATTAATAAGGATAGTACTGTTATTTCAGGCACAGATGCTTCATTGGTGAATATAAAACCAGGAGAAAGAAATCAAAGAATAGCGATAGAAGGAGGTGATGCGTCAGGGGGCGGTAATGTTAATAAGTCAAGTAAAATTAATATTAAACCACTTAAAGTTAGCGAAAGAGAAGAAAAAAGTTTTTGGTCAAGAATAAACCCTTTTAAGTTATTATTTGGAAAAAAGGAAAAAACTGCTTATGAGCAGGCGGGGGAGGAGTTTGGTTCTCAGTATAAAGTAGGAACAGATGCTGCCAACAGTAGGGATAAGCAAGAAGAGTCTGTGAAAGTAAATAAAGTTACGGAAGATGAGGTTATTGAAAGTATTGCTTATGCTGATAAGGATGGGAATATACGATGGATTAATTCTAGTGTTGTTAATGAGATTGGTGATAAATTTAAAGATAATAATGGAAGAGAATATACTAAGGTTACTCCTGATAATCCATCAAATTATTTTTCTGAAGTTAGTGATGAGGTAAAATTGGCTGATGATGGAGATGTTAATTCGGATATGATTTCTGGTTTAGCTAATGATTCTTCTGTTCTTCCAGTCGGGCAGATTGATAGTGGGGTTTTGCAATCAGCTGGGCAGGAGGCTGTGCAATCTGGTCAGGTGGATGTACAACAGTCACAGTCACAAGTACAATCGCAGGTGCCTAATAATTTTAATCTGGATCAATTTTTAGATTCGGGTCTAGTTAATGGCTTGGCGAGAGGGTCAAAAGAAGTTTTGGGAATGTTAAGTAATGGAACTTTGACTGCTGACCAGGGAACTAGAATTTTGGCTGAAAATGTTATCCAAAGTACTGGGCAGGAAGCGGCCCGACAACTTTTTGGTGATCCTGGAAACGACGGGGAAAAGCATCTAACATCATTGCAAAGTGGATTGGCAGATTTGGCGACAGGTGTTATTTCGGCTGTGTCTTTGGGTGATACGGATCGTTTAGTGGAAAGTGCTGGAGGATTAGCCCTTAATGCTGCCTGGGATACATTGGCGGAAAATAATTTAATTAGTACGGATGTCCATGATTCTTTGAATGGTTATATTGGTAATGCCATGGAACACACTGCTGCTACTCTTGTTAGTACAGGGGATATTGGAGAAACAGTGAAGGTGTTTGCAACAGATGTGTCATCAGGCTATTTAACAGAAGTAATAAATAATAATGCCAGTCTTTGGGGAGAGGGGAGTATGCCGATTGGTCAAACGGGGGTTGTTACAACTGGATTGTCATCATTTGGTAGTAGTGTTATAGGGCAATTAATAAATAATGGTAGTATAGACTTGGAAAGAACAGCAATAGATGTTGGGCAGGGGGTTATTACGACTGAAATTACTAATGCTGTGGTTAGTCAATATTTAGCTACACAGGCGGTTCAAAATGCTATTAATCAAACACTAATAGATACAGTTGGTCTTGATGCTGTAAATAATATTGCTATTTCTGGTTCTATAGATCAAGCACTTACTAATGAAGCAATTTTAGAGGCGGCAGGATCTCAGACTGCCGCTCAAGCTGCTACGGCTATAGTGCCATTTGTTTCGATGTTGATGGCTATAGGAATGGATTTGGTGCAAACTGGGACGGTTCATGCTGAAACAGTTGGTGTGGCAACAGTAGCTGCTGCTGGAGCTACGGTTGGAGGGGAAATTTATGGACCAATAGGGGCAGTTATTGGTGGTGCATTGGGCGCTATAGCTGGTGCTTTTGGAATTGGTACTGGTGGACCGTCGGAAAGAATGTTAAAAGAATGGCAACGGACTACCGAAGAGGCTGTTGCTCCCAATTTATTAAATAATAACATTGCTCCTAACGATATGAGGCGTATTAATCAAGCTTTGGCAAATAATGATATAGGAGCGGTAGATAGAATTGTCAATAATTCATTAAAGAATACGCCATTGGGACAAATTGCTGGAATGGCTGGGTTAGAAGGGATATTTGATATAGCAGAGCGAATGGTTCAGAATGAGTTTACTCGGGCAATGAATGTTAGAGCTTTGCCAGGTGTTTTAGAGGCTAATACTGTTGATTATTTACCGGGAAATAATGTGGTAAATGACTACATCCATCTAAGTAATAAGTTGAGTGATTGTTACCGAAGACATGATCAGGATTGTGTAACGGATGTTTCTAAGCAATTACACAAGGCAAAGGGAACTGTTATGAGTTATGTTACAAATAATTTTAATGATAAAATTAGAGAGATTGATAGAGAAATTTTAAAATTACAAGAGGAACTTAACAGGGTTACTGATCAAAAAAGGCGGTTAGAGCTTCAATCTCGTGTATCCAGTTTGTCTAGTCAGAGGCGAGTCATAAATAACGCTCGAGAACAATTTATTAAATCACAAGCGCACTCCTGTGGTGGAGGTACTAGTTGGGATTTTAATGCCCGTGCTTGTATATCAGATCAGCAAGCTTGTTTAAATAGAGGTGGTTATATTTGGCGAGGAGGAAGATGTGTTTTAAATAACACGGCCAAGAAAGAAGCTGAATGTTTGAAAAAAGGAGCGGGCTGGGATTGGACTGGATACAGCTGTGAGTGGGATGATCCTGAAGGTGGCGATGGTGACTCAGATTAAAAATTAAGATTAAAATGTATAAGTTTGTTAAGTAAATTGTATTGATATGTTTAGAAAAAATAAAAAAACAATTATTACAGGAATTATTTTTTTCTTAATAATACTGTTTATGGGTACTTATTATTTACTAAGAAATGATATTACTGTTAATAATATTGTTACTAGTATTTTGGGTGGTAATTTGTTAAATAATGTATCTACAACCCAGGAAATTAAAGTTGGGAATGATAATAAATATTATCAGGAAATTAATGAAATATTTTCTTTGGGCAGAGGGTGGTTATTGCACAATGTTCAAGATGACGGTTCTTTTGTTTATCTCTATGATATTAGAAATAAAGAGGGGGGCAAAAATAATATTATAAGACAGTTGTTGACCTTTAGAGTTGTAGCTAGGTTGTGTCAACAGGGGAATCAAGAATTTTGTGCAATTCATAAAAAGAATTTAGATTTTGTGTTTCGACATGGATTATATAAGACTGAAATAAAAGATGGGCAAAAAATTGGTTATATTTTATATGATAGCAAAGCTAAATTAGGGTCAAGTGCTTTATTATTACGATTGTTGATAAGTAGTCCCTATTCCAATGAATATTCTCAACAGCTTCAAGAATTAGTTGCTGGTATTAAGTTTTTGCAAAATTCAGACGGATCATTTAAGTCGCCATTTTTTGTTGTTTCACCTAATTTTGAATATAATAAAGAAAGGAAATTAAATTTTTATTCCGGAGAAGCTATTTTGGCTTTAATGGAGTATTATCGAAAAACCAACGATCAGCAAATTTTAGATATGGCTAAAAAGTCTGAGGACTATTATTTGGTGAAATATGTTGACAATATGCAAAAAAATTATTATCCGGCATATGTTCCTTGGCATACTATGGCTTTGAGTAAGTTGTGGCATGCTACTAATGATTTAAAATATACAGAAGCGATTTTTAAATTAAATGATGAATTATTAAAAATACAAGATACTTGGGATTATATTGGAAGATTTTATTCTCCGGAACATCCAGAATATGGAAAACCGCACTCTGCTTCTGATGCTATTTATTCTGAATCATTGGTAACTGCTTATAGAATTGCTTTAGAGTTAGATGATAAAACTCGTCAGAGAAATTATATGTTTGCGATTAAGCAGTCACTTGGAAATATAGCCAGTTTACAGCTGTGTAATCAATTGAATCCTCTCAGTAATGTTCCCAGAAAGCTTTGTGGAACTTTACAGGTGAGGAAAAATAGTCAATTTATTCGAGTGGATAGTCTGGCACATACTATGGATTTTATAATGACACTGAGACAACTTTTGGATATTAAAAATTAAAATAAAATTATGAAAAATGAACTAAAAAGACCGTGGCAAGGAACAGTATTAGGAATTATTTATGCTTTAATAAGTATTATTTTTCCCATTTTAACTGGAATATTAATTTATGTGTACATAGAAGCTTATATACTTTCTCAAAATGCTATGATTGCTGCTAAAATGCTGGGTATTTTTCCATTATTATATTTTATTAGTTTTGTAGGTATGGCTTTATTGATTTTATTAGCAGTTGGTGTTTTCACAGGAAAACGATTGGTTGTGATGTTAGTTTTAATTTTATCAATCATTAATATTTTTTCTAGTTTATTTTCGGGTATTAAAAAAATCTTCAGTCATAGTAATACTAGTGGTGGAAGTTTTATTTTATTGTCTTTTTTTGGTTTAGTTGTAATGTCTTTGGCTACTTGGTTGGCGTTTGCTTGCCTCAAACATCCTTTCTATGGAGGAAATGGGAGGATTGATGTGGATAGCTTTAAGTTTTGGAAGAAGAGAGAAAAGGGAGCGGAGGAGATGACGACGTTTTAGTGTTGAGAAATTTGTAAAGTTTATAAAGTCTACAAAGTCAAAAGTTTGTAAATCAGATATTCACTGGTTAAGAGTCTATAAAATAGAAAGTTTGGATTAAATTTTAATTTGTAATTTGTAATTTGTAAATTTTAATTCAAAATCAAATTTCAAATTCTGAAAACTAAATCTACCCCTAACTTTTTTTTTGCTAAAGTAGGGGAATTAAGGAAATTTTTTTTAATTTTATGTTACCTGTGATCAGTTATTAAACTTTTTAAGTTCAGTGGCGAATTCAGTTTTGTATATTTCCAGAAGATTTAGAAATAAAACAACTGTTACTGGCCCGAGTAGGAAACCGGTAATTCCAAAGAAAGTGATACCACCAATGGTTGATAGAAACACCAGTAGCGGATGTAGACTGGTGTTTTTTCCTACTAAATATGGTCGGAGAATATTGTCTATGCTACTAATAACTAGGGCTCCAACTAATAAAATTGTAATACCTTGCCAAATATTGCCCAAAAGTAGAGTTATTAAGCCCACAGGAAGCCAAACAACAGCTGTGCCTAACATTGGAATTAAAGCGAAGATGGTGGCAATTACCCCAAGTAGGATAGCCGAAGGAATGCCTGTGGCAATGAACAAAATTGTTGTTAAACTTCCCTGGACAATGGCTACTATTAAAGATCCCTTTAGAGTTGCTCTGGAAATGCCTATAAAATTTTCCAATAGTTTTTTTTCCTGAGAATTTTTAAGAGGAGAAAGTTGAATTATTTTATTAATAAGTCGGTCGCCGTCTTTGAAAAAATAATATAGACAAAAAAACATAATAAAAAGAGTGAACAAAAAATGACTGGTGCCTTGATATAGATATTTTGCTAAAGTAGCTAAAAGGTTGCCGGTATTTTTTAGTAAGGTGTTAATATTTTTATTATTTAATAGGTTGGTTTGGGCTAATTTAGTTGTTAGAGAGGGATGTTGGTTAATGGTTTTTAGGGAAGAATCTCGCCAGGTAAAAAAGTCTGTTTTAAAATTTTCAGAAGTAACGACTTGATAGGAATTGACTAGTTCCGTGGCAACCAATTTCCCAACGAAGACTAGAGGGAGAAATATGATTAGAAAAATGATGGAAGAAGTTATGAAAGCAGAAAAGGAGGGATTTTTTAAAACCCTGAGTATTTTTTGATACCATTCGTTAAATAATCTGGATAAAATAAATGCTAGAAAAATGGCTACCAGAAACGGTTTGAAAATAAAGTACAGACCAATGCCGATGGCAATGATTAAGGTTAGGAGGTAGAGGTGGTTTAATTTTTTCATAATTTTTGGGTTAGGTGATTAACTAATAAACAATAACTTTATGACAAATGATAAATGACATTGATGGTCAGACTAATAACCAAGGTACAAACACCAAGATACAAATAAATTTCAATAATCAATACCCCAAACTGTAATTTACCGAATGTCTTTCTGGGAGTATCTTTTTGGCTATTTGTGATGTTTTGTTCTAGCTGTTGAGTTTGTGATTATTGATGAAAATATCTTTTTTAATTCTATTGATTCATTTAACAATGGCATTATTCGTTCTTTAAAAGCGGGATTGGCTTCAATTATTAAATGCAACCAAAATTCTGTTTCTTTACATTCTTTGCGGGCGATTCTTAATCTCATTAAAAAATCCTTTTTGCCTAGTGAATCATTAGCTTCTCTATAATTAGCCCCGACAGAACCGGCGGATCTTATTATTTGATCAATTAATTTAAAGTTAACGGTATCATTTGGTAAAGATTTGCACATTTGTATGATTCTTTTGGCAAATTCAAGAGTTCTGTCTTCCAAGTCAAATTTGTGGTTTTTGGTTTGTCTATTATTATTTTGCATGGCGTTTTAAAAGTTGATTATATATTTTTGCAGTTTGATTATTGTGGTTTGATTATTATTTGTTGCTTGTATTTTGTATCTTGGTTATTAATATCTCTATAAAACATTGGAATAATGAATGAGTGTTTTTTTGTGGGGCATATTTTTAATATGTCATTTCTTAACCAACATCATAATTTCTTTTTTAGTAATAACTTTGGAAAAAACCAAGACGGCAAAATAAATCAAGGGGCCGGTTAGTAATAGGAAGAAAAATGGTAGGGAATGAAGGATAAAAAAATAGGCAATCATGGTTAAGCCAGACAGAAGGACTAAACCAAAATTTTTCATTCGGGGTAGAAAGTGTAGATGCTTGTAAACAATGCTGGCACTTAGTAAGACAACTAAAAATTCTGTAGCCACTGATACGGCCGAGGTTGCTAAATAAGAATATTTTGGAATGAGAATCAGATTAGTAGAAACATTGAAGATGGCTACGGCAGTTAGAGCGAGAAGTTGTTGTTTCTGAAGTTTAGCTACCAGGAGAATATTTCCAAAGAGCATCCCAAAAAAGATGAAGGCTAGACTAAAGATGACTATTCGTAGAACTGTGGCTGAGGCGGTAAATTGTGGACCAGCTACGATGGCTATGATATTTTCCGCAAAGAACATTACAATAATTATCAGGGGAATAATTAGAATTACAAATAATTTAAAATTTTCATTAACTAAACGTTGAAACTTTTTTCGATCCTTAAAAATGTAATAGGAAAACATTGGCATCATTAGTCCGATAATCATTCCTGGGAAAAAAGTGATATTTTCCAGGACTTTATAGGCGGCTCCATAAATTCCCACATCTACATTGCTTTTCATAGCCTTAAGGAGAAGAGTGTCAGCTTTAAAATATATAAAGGTTACGATGACAGATAAGCCAATGGGCCAGGATTCTTTGAGAAAATTTTTCCAGCGATTAATATTAAAGTTTAATTTAAATTTAATAAATTGACGAGACAAAAAATAAATTAATATAAAATTGCTGAACATGGAGATGGTCATTCCAGCTACGATGAATTTGAATCCTAAGTCTAATTTAATTGTTAAAAACACTAAAGCAACTTGAATAATTTTTCCTATTAATTCCACTAGGGTGACTTTGTACATAATTAATCTTTTTTGGAAAAGGCCAATCAGAACTTGATAGAAAGAATAGAAAATATAGGTTAGTAAAATTAAGAGCAGAGCAATTTTTAATTCAAAGGTGTATGGTAGAAAATAAATTACTACTGGCATAATTAAAGCTAAAAATATAGAAACAGTGATTCGAAGGGCCATTACATTTCCAATAATGACTTTTTCCTTGGCTTTTGGTCGAGAAATTTCCCGGGTAGAAGTTTGGTATATTCCCCAGTCTCCTAGGGAATTAAAAAGACCGCTAAAAGCTAAAGCGGTAATATAAAGACCAAATTTATCTGGTCCAAGGTAACGAGTAATCAACATTAAACCTACCAGGGCTAGAATTGTATTTAAAACCTTGGATATGGAAGCGATGATGACGTTGAGCGCTATTTTGCGAGGAGTGGACAAGGTAATTAATAATTAAGAATTAGGAATTAAAAATTAGTGTAAGTTGAAAGTCGAAAGTTGAAAGTCTATAAAGTTTAAAAAAGCAAGAAGATGCAAATAATAAATAACCAAGGTACAAGATGCAAGAAACAAATAAATTCCAAATCTCAATAACCAATATTTGAAGTTCAGTGTTTGGTGTTTGATAATTGGTGATTGAAATTTGTTTGTATCTTGTGATTTGTTTCTTGTTGTTTACTGTTTGTGTCTGGTGATTTGCCTCTTGAAAACTACAATATCACTCACTGATTACTAAGCGTTGTTTGCTGGGCTGATAATAATTTTTCGGTCTTCTCCTTCGCCGATACTTTCCGTTTTTACTTTGGGATTTTTTTCCAGTTCCAGGTGAACCAATCGTCGGTCATAGCTGTTCATTGGTTCTAGAGTTGAAGCTCGTCCGTTGAGAATAACTTCCTGGGCAGTGTCCTGGGCTGTATCTCTAATATAATCTTCCTGTTGTCGTCTGTAACCATTGACATCTACGGAAAAATTTATGTATTCGTCGGTTTTACTCCGGACTAATAATTTTAGAATATGTTGTAAAGAGGCTAGGGTGGCACCTTGTTTGCCGATAATAAATTTTGATTCTGGCGAGTCAATTTCTAGAATTATATTTTTTCTGGAATTATTATCTTCAGACAGAGAAGTGCTAACGATTAATTTTGTTTCAAATCCCATTTTGTCTAACATTTCCTGGGCTGTTTCTTTGATGAGTTTTTCTTGTTGTTCTTTTGACGACATAGTAGTTAATTTTTAATTATTATCCTTCTTCATCACAAACCACTGTTGAGCGACCATAAATAGAGTAGTAATAAGCCAATATAAAATTAATCCAGAAGCAAATTTAGCACCAATAACTAAAGTTAGAATTGGACCCATATAAACCATTTGTTGTTGCATCATAGATCCAAAATCCGGCGTTTTTTTATCTTTTTCTTTTACTTCTTTTTTGACAGGAGTTTCTTGTTTCTTGGTTTTAAGCATCATCTTTCCTTGAAAGTATTGAGCCACAGCTGTTAATCCAGCTAACCATAGACTTGGTTTGGTAACATCTAGAAATCCGAAAGCGATGGGATTGAGATGTCCAGGATTTTTTACAAATCCATATAATAAATCAGAAATTTCCGGACTATTTAGACCAAGCATAAAAACTCGATAGAGGGTAATTAGAAAAATCATTTGAACGATCATTGGTAAACAACCCCCGGCTGGATTTACACCTTTTTCTTTATAAAATTCCATTACCTTCTTTCCTTGTAGCTGTTTATCATGTTTGTGCTTCTCCTGAATCTTCTTTAACTCTGGTTGAATGTCCTGCATCTTTTTTTGAGATTCAATTGATTTTTTGGATAAAGGCATCAGAAGAAGCCTAGTCAAAATAGTTAGGGCGATAATTGCCACTCCTAAATCTGGAATAATTACATAAAAAATAATCAACAAATTATAGAGAGGTTGATAAATTAAAGTTGAGAATAATGATTTAATAAAAGCCATAATTTTAAATTTTGTTTTTTATACCTTAGACAAAAGATTATCTAATTCTATTTTAATTTTTGAAAGAGAAGCAGAAACACCAATTGAACCTTTAGTGATTATCAAAATATCTATTTTTGGTAAATTTGCTAAATGTGGTTTTATGGCTTCCCTAACTAGTCTTTTGATTCTATTTCTTTTAACTGCTTGTTTAAATAGTTTAGTGCTGACGCTTATGGCTATTCGAGCAGAGTTCTTATTGTTTGGTAAATATTTAATCAGTAATAATTTTCCATGAGAATATTTTCCCTGTTTAAATATTTCCCCGATTCTTTTTGAACTTCTTAAACGAGCACTGTTTGGTAACATAAGTTGTAATCCTTAAATTCAAAATAATGCCGGCTAAACCGACAATTTTTTTCGTCCTTTTTGTCTTCTACTTTTTAAAACATTTTTTCCTTTAGCGGTGGCAGACCTTTTTAAAAATCCATGTCTTCTTTTTCGGCGACGGCTTTTGGGTTGGTAGGTTCTTTTTGACATAATTTTATCTAAATAATTATTTAATTTAATCTAATCTAACAAAACCAATTGTAGCATTATAATTATTTAAAGTCAATGGTTTTTTACCCCCTGTTTTTTTATGTATATAAGGTGTTCGCTATAGGCCATAAGTAAATGTTACCAAAACCATAACTGCATAGGCCATAAATAGGTTACCAAAAGAGGAGAAATTTTTTAAAATAATTTTCCTCTTTTTGTTTTTTGGATTTGCTTGATTTTGCTTAACAATCTTTTCATATTTTCTTG
>WGDO01000006.1 GCA_015493225.1 Patescibacteria group bacterium | reverse complement strand
TTGAAGCTAGCTTAAACCATTTAAATGTTTCTTTTGGGAAAAATATCTCCAAGGCTTTTTGTGAAATTTCCATAATTGAAATTATTAATTATTAATAATTTCATTATATCCTATTTTTGGAAATAACCCTAAAATGGGAGTGAGCCACAATCAACCAATAAACTATTTGAAAACTTTTTTTACTGGTTTTGTGATGAAATAATTTTTGGGAAAGTAGGGCCGTGGGGCTACCGCCTAGTAAAGCCAAGGTTTGTAGGATAATTTCTGGAACTCTGATTGCTTTTGTGCTGGAGATAATCTTGTCGTATAAATATAAAAAGCCCACTGTGAAATTAATTGCCACTAAATACAATACAAGTGCATAAATTTTTAGACTATCAAAATATAAGCCAATTTTTAAAAATGCCCACCATAAAAAAATAGTGATTACTAAAAAAATAATCACGCTAATTGTCCAATAAATTTTGTAGGGAGATTTTTTCATTTAAATAAAACTTGAATATCTTGTTTGACGTGTACAACTCTTAAAATTACTAAGTCTTTTTCACGTTTTTGATAAAAAATAATGTAATTACTAAATTTAGACATCAACCAAAAGCGGGTTTGCTCCAACCGCTTATGTGATACTTTAAAATTACTACTAGCAAAAGAACCTATATCTGGAAATCTAGCCAACGTCTTTCTAGTCTCATTTAATTCGCCATAAAATTCTTTAACCAGGTTACCGTTTTGTTTTTTAAAATATTTAGCAATATTCAAAACGTCTTGCTCGGCTTTGTGTGATAAATTGCATTTCATCATTGTGATAACATTTTATTTTCTAAATCAGCCCAATCTTTTTCCGAGTATTCTTTTACGCCTGAAGCTAGCCCTTCCAGTAGCATTCTCTCTAGCTTCTCCTCCTCCCTTTTTCTGATTTCTTTACGCACCAAAGATTGAATATAGTCGCTTTTAGTACTATATCCAATGGTTTTAACTTGTTCTTCAACAAATTTTTTTAATCGTGCTGGTAAAGTTACATGTAATGATTGTGCTTTTTGAGTCATAGAATTTATTTTAAAGTTTACGCCCTTATTATACAAATAATGTCGTAAAATGTCAATTCACGTCGTAACAAATCACAAGACACAAGATACAAGAAACAAACAAATTTCAAATTACAATAATCAATAACCAAAATTCTTAAATCTTAAACTCTTACTACCACTTGCCTACCCGCTCGCTAACCCCTCCCTTCGCGAAGAGACAGGGTACTCGCTCCACTTACACTCCTAAACGAAAGTTAAAAAATCATAAATCATAAATCTTAAATCGTAAATCTTTATTCTCTATGTTCAATATCCGCACCGATGGATTGAAGTCGTTTTTCTAGGTCTTCATAGCCTCTGTTTATTGAATAAACTCCACGTAG
The DNA here is from genome assembly GCA_015493225.1 of Patescibacteria group bacterium. Classification (GTDB taxonomy): domain Bacteria; phylum Patescibacteriota; class Minisyncoccia; order Moranbacterales; family DUUL01; genus S145-42. Next base: position 38,490 of record WGDO01000006.1, on the reverse strand, counting down.
AGTTGATTTACCTTTGGCACCAAGCATAGCCACAAGAATAATGGCAGCGGGACGAAGAGCTGGTGGAGAAGTTAGATCGGCCGGTTTTAATTCAGTGGGACCGGTAACTGTTACTCGATGAGAGTCTATTAAAGTAATTTTACCACCCAAACGATTAAGTTCTGTAAAATAAACTGCTCTATTTTCATAAACCCAATCGTGAATTAATGTTGTACCCCTGGCCATCATAGCAATTGGCACAAAAAATGGTAAGTTATCCATGTTCAGTCCAGGAAATGGTAAGGCATGAATTTTGTCTTCCAAAGCAATTAATTTTGAAGGAATAATTTTGATGTCTACTAATCTAGTTTTTTTATTTTTAGCCTTATACTGTCTGATAATTTCAAATTGTTGCCCCATTTTTTTTAGCTTCAAAAGTTCTAATTCTAAAAATTCTATGGGACACCTTTTGATAGTTAATTCACTTTTAGTAGTAATAGCCAAAGAGATAAAAAACATAGCCTCAATTGGGTCTTCACTAATATGATATTCAACATTTTTCTTTAACCTTTTTTTGCCTTTAATTTCTAAAGTAGAAGTTCCAATCCCTTTAATTTTTACTCCCAGCTTTTCTAGATAGAAACAAAGGTCTTGAACCATATAATTGGCACTGGCCATTTTAATTGTCGTTTTGCCTGGTGTCTGAGCGGCGGCCATAATGGCTGTTTCTGTAACAGTATCCCCTGTCTCATAAAGAACATTATTAATTACCGGTCGAAGATTATTTACCTTTACGGCAAATCCCTGCTCCGTTGTCTGAATATTAACACCAAAATTTTCCAGAGCATATAGATGAGGCCTAATGGTTCGCTCTCCTAATTTACATCCTCCAGCCTGGGGAATAAAATATTTATGAGAACGTCCAGCTAAAGCACCAATTAATAGAATTGCGCTTCTGGTTTTTTCGGCTGACTTTTTGTTTATTTTTTTTAAAGAAATTCTTTTCGGTGCAATAATGGTCATGGTCTTATTTTCCCATTCAACTTTTGTGCCAATGCTTTCTAAGATTTCTACCCAACGATTGACCTCTTCTATTCGGGGCACATTATGAAAAGTTGTTTTTCCTTGGTTCATCATAGAGGCAGCTAGCAAAGCAACAGTGGCATTCTTAGAACCATTAATTTTTATGGCTCCTTGTAATTTTTTTCCACCATTAATTATAAATTTTTCTTGAGACATTGTTTTTGAATTTAGATGTTAGATAGTAGATTGTAGATAGTAGAGGGTAGATTGTAGAACTTAATTTGTTAGAAACTTGTTTATTGTAGCATAAATTGACAATAAAATCAAGGTCCCTACGAAATTATTTATCTCCCGTTTAGGGATGACAAATCGACTACAAATTTATTTATCTCCTGTTTAGGGATGACAAATAACTCACCATATTTGTTATGCACAATTCGTAGATTTGTAATTGATTTGTAGATTCGCGGTAATAATTCATTATTTCTATAAAATATTCCTCTCCCTCTCCCCGATTCTTAACCAATCAATTTTCCAGATTTCTTTCCATCGTTTATTATTGCTATTGGCTAATTTTAACATTAACTGAGTAACCTTAAAATTATCATTAAGTTTAGACAAATTTACCGTGATTGCTTGGTATTCTCCTTCTGAATAATCAACGGGAAAAGAAATCTGTTGAGACCACTCGCCCTGACTATCTCTTAAATACAAAACTCCTTCGGTGGCATCATCATTATTTTCCACCTTAACTCTAAAGGTAATGTTGGGATATTTTTTCACATCAAGACCATCTAAAAAAACAGGACTTAACAATCGTGGATCTTTCCCTATCACCCTAACTGCCCAAGATTTTTCACTACTACTTTTATTTTTCTTTAAATCATTCTCTGGCAACCATCCTTGATCATCCTTGGCAGAAAAATCAAAGAATGGAGTTGGATTTTGTTTTGTTCGACTTACCCAGCCCATTATCCAAAAAGGATCTCTTTTCTTTTTGTCATAATATCTATCGGCAATTTTATAGTGCCCATCTTTATATGTTGCTGGAAGTGTTTTGCCATGGTTATTTGTAATCTTTGCTTTGTGCCAATTTTGTTCCACAATCAAAACTCCATCCTTAAGCACACCGGTTACAATTGCTACATGGCCAACTTTATTCTTGTTGCCAAATACAATTACATCTCCTACCTGCGGAACAACAACTCCTCCATTTTCATGAAAGTATAATCCATAACGAGGAGCTTTTTTGGCTAAATTCATTGCATTCCCCACACTTTGAATTTTAATGCCAAACATATTTTGATAATATCTTTCTATGTAAGCCACACATTGATAATTGGTTCCATTGTAATATTTTACCAACGAAGTCTGGGCTTCATCGAAACTATCTCTAAAAAAATAAGCTACCCCCGAAATACTAATGGCAATAATCGTCAACCAAATTATTATTTTAATTTTCATTTTTATAATTATTAAAATTAAATCTACTCATCTAAATAATTATTTTGTCCCTCTGTCTTAAGATAATTATCACTGGAAAAAATATTTGTTTCTGCTTGTGTTTCAATGTTACTTACTTCTCCTAGATTATTAGGAAATTGAATTAAAAATTCTCTTTTACTGTTGGCCGGTAAGGTATTAATAATATGGTAACTTCCTCCCAAAAATTTTCCGTTTTTATCTCTAAGAATTCCTTTAACTTTTATTGTTTCATAATCAACGGCGCTTTTATTTACCAACAAACCAATTATTTTGGCATAATTTCCTCCAGCAGTGTTTAATTCGTAACGGTCATTATAAATAACTAATTTTGGGTCTCGGTAATTTATCGCCCGGCGCCAATCTATATTCTCATTGTCGATGCCAACCTGAATATTGGTTGCCCCGCTGTTTAAAGCGTAGCCAGTAATGATAATATATTTTTCCTCTTTTGGTAAAATAAAATCTTGATAGGGTTGGCTTTTATTTCCTTGATTATCGGCAATAATAAACTGGAAACTTTTGGCCCCATATTCTTCATTGGGGTTATAAACCTTAACTAGAATATCACTTCCACCCTGCCCATCACTAGCTAACTCTATTGATTTTACTTCTAATTTTTGGTGAGTTATTTTTTGTTGACAAGCGCCACAGGAGCCACCGCAGTCTATTCCTGTTTCTCCTTGATTTTTAATTCCATCGCTGCAACTCGGATCTGGCTTAAAAATGAAATAAATCACTGAGACAAAGACAGTTATGGCTAATAAATATATACTTATAATTATTATTCTTTTGATATTTTTATCCATTTTGTTTTATTAATTTAAAATTAATTTTGATTTTATGCCATTTTATGCCTGCATATTCTCTTTTTTACATTATACCAAATAATCCCCAAAACGGGAAATGAAATTTTTAATCATATGCAAAACCACTAGTTCCAAATTGCCCCCCCCCTTAAAGATCAATAATTTTGAATATAATCCATTTTTTTAACAATGCCTCATACATTATTATTAAGCCAATCCTCCCGTTACGTCTAGCTCACGGCCGTGAGTTAGACGTAACGGGGATTAAATGGAAAAGTGATAGTGCTTGAGAGAAAAAAGTGAAAAAAAGTGAAAAATTATAAACACTCTGTTTATCAAGTCAAAAAACTTCTACGCCGAAACTCTTTTATTGCTTCTATCTTTAAAAGAAAATGAATTATCTTTTGTCGACATATTATTATTGTATCCATCTAAACAATATGAAGTGCGAATATTTGATAAAGATTTAGAAAAAGCGTTGATGAAAAAATAGAAAAACAAAACAAAATTCACACCAAAAAACCGCCGAAGGCGGTTTTTTTAAATTACTATTCTTGCCCTTCCTAAATGGGAAATAACGAGATCTCTTTCATTCGGTGCTACTATTTATACTCCGCATCCCTATCATCACGATTTATAATATTTTCCATATGCCAATACTTTTTATCTACAATGTTACAATATGTAAATGGCTTCTTATAAAAATATTCTGTGTAACCGTTTTCCCTGATGTGCAAAGCAAGCATATCAAACCCCTTTCTTTGTTTCGCACCTAATTTTTCCCTAACTATATATTCATGCGGTGCAGTTTTCGCATACGTCTTCGCAAATATCCAATCCACCGAATCTATAAATTGTTTTATTTTATTTACACCCATAATTACACAATTGTTCCCTTATTACAATCAAAACATTTTATATCCAAAGAAAAATTTTGCTCTTCATTTTTTTCGTCATATTCAAAAAACATTTTCTCAATTTCATCGCTTGCACCAAAACCCTCATGTTTTGGATAAATTAACTGAATCTTCTTAATGTCAAATTTTTTACCATACGCAAACATCTGATAAATATCCGATTGCGAAATATTCCAGTTCTTACTACTTTCACTACTATCCACAAGCTTCCATTTTGTATCAGCTATTATTGAAATACCGTCTCCTTCTGGTGTTAGGAATAAATCAGGTCTTAGATTGAATTTTTTTGGTTTTTCTATTAAACTTTTACCAGTTTTTTGTGTTTCTACTTTTTTATACACACTAAAAAAGCAATGTGCAACATAATCTTCAAACACCTTATTCATATCAAATAATAATGCAAACGCGATATTACTTCCATAAAATGAAGTAAAACTTTCTTTTGCTAAAAACACCCTCGCCCATTGAAGAGGTAATCTATAATCCCTCATCATACGATTCTCCTTTATAAGAGAAAAATCTCTTGTAACATCCTTAGATATATCAATACCATCAAAAACAAACAATAACTCTCTTAATCGCTTCTTGTTCTTTCCATCCTTTGTTTTTGAAAATAAATATTTGATTGTTGTTTTCAGTAATCTATTCTCTGCTACGTTTGATAAATATTCATCAAAATTAACAAAAAATCTTTCTTTGTGCACAAAATTATACAATAATTGTTTTTTAATATTAAGCTTCCCCTTCAAAAAATTTTCATTGCTACTTTTACTAACATAATCAGACCTCAATCCCTTTCTTACTAAATTCTCAATTTCACTACAAAACATTGCCACGAAAATCTCCATCAACGGTATTTTTGCACTACTTAAATTTGCTTGTTTGAATATTCTATTATCTGGCTCTTGTCTTAATGCACGCAACATTTTCAAAAAAGTTGACCTAGTCTCATCTTCATTTTCATTATTTATCTTTGGCAGAATCTCAATAGTTGTCCCGTCATTCATAACTATAACACCTACAAAACTATTTGCCGTAAGCACCTGCCTAGTTACTTCATTTATTTTCTTTTGAGCAACTTGTAATATACTAACATTATCGAAATTACTATTACTATCAGTTTTGATAACTATGTTCTTTTTTTTAACATCACCTTCAATATTTAACACAAAGTTCTTAATGTTCTCAAAAATTTTTTGACTAACGACTTTGTTTCCATACTCATCTTCACCATCACCAAAAGACTCCCTTGCTTTTTTAACAAAAAGGGATTTATATTCATTTAGAACTATATGTTTCTTACTTTTTCTCATCTTGAATTTTTTTTATTGACTTTTCTATTTTTTCATAAGTTTCATCAATAAACATTCGCATCGTTTTTGCAACATCTTCCGAAGAATATTCATGACCAAACTGAATATATATTTGTCCAAGTCCCTCTTCTCTAGCGCCTTTATTCCAATTTTGATCAAATTTTATCACATATGTACCAATTTGTTCATTATCAAATATCTCTAATGTATTTTGCAATTCTTTATATTCATCACTTTCAATATGAAATGCTATATCTACCCCACTATTTTTTATACAGTGAAATTCATAATGCAAATTATGTGGTAAATCATCCTTATTTATTTGCGACCAATTTGAATATACCTTTTTTTTCTTTTCTGTTTCATTGGAATATTTATCAAAAAATACATCAACAATTTCACTTATCCTTTTTTGGCAGTCTGATTCTTTTTTAGACTTTGAAACCGCTTTTCATATATCGCCATAAATTTTTGTGTATGCTTGATTGGTGAAAGTTTCATTTATTTTAAATATTTTTTCATCCTCATCGATTTCATCATATTCAAAACCTAAAACATTTTTATCATATTTTTCACTTGCAACAAACCTATTCACATCTTTAATTGTATGTTCTTCCCCTAAAATATTTTCTTGCTCTTTCGCATCACCCAACACAATCTGAATTTTTTCCCAATCATCATAAAAATATTCTTGTAAAAGCGGAATTATCTTATGTTTCATTACATTATCCAGTTCGTCTTTTTCTTTAATATCTATAAAATAAGCATGACCTATCATATGATCCCTATCAAACAAAACTTCAATTCTTTCATTTATTTTTTTCAACATTTCTTGCACATTTATTCCTTCAACATTAATTGATATTTCGTCAATATCTGTTTGTGGCATCATTTCTTCAAATCCAAATCTTCTACGTAGTGCCGTATCCAAAAGCGCAATCGATCTGTCAGATGTATTCATTGTGCCTATAATGTAAAGATTACTAGGAACAACAAATTTTTCACTAGAATATGGCAATTGAACTATTGTCTCATCACTAGCGCCAGCACGCTTCGAATCTTCTATCAAAGTAATTAGCTCACCAAAGATTTTTGAAATATTACCACGATTTATTTCATCAATTATTAAAATATATTTTTTTGCATCATCTCTAAATTTCCTTTTCTGTGTAGACTCTATCATCTCTCTCTTTTTGTCATATTCAATATCTTCTCGAACAACTTCATTATCAAAATTTTCTTCCTTCATCTCCTCTTTATACTTCAAAAGTTCATTTAAAACCGCCCAATATACGGTTTGATCTGCGCCACCAATAATATCTGAAAATTCTCTATGAAACCCAGAAAGATTTCCTAATTCTTCTAGGTTGTTGTATTGATCATATAACTTTTTTAGACGCTCCTTACCGACAGTGTGACGAACCTTACTATCACCATGATAACAATACAAATTATCTCTTTTTGAAGTTTCTTTTATTTTTATTTCTTTACCATCTTTAGACTTTAAATTTAGTTCTCCCACTTCCTTGAATGATTTAATCAACATGTCATATAATTCGGTATATGCAAGATCTTCTTCAAAACTCTCAAATTCTAAATTATCAAATAAAGCTTCTATTGCTATTTTTTTAAAAATACCGTCAACAATTTCATATGTAATTTGTTCATTATCAGTAGTTTTTGCTTTTATTCCCTCCACAAATTCTTCATATCCATAACTTTGATGAAATGTTACAAAATCTATATGACCTTCTTTTTGCAAATGAGTGAACTTCTTCTTTAGTGCATCTCTATCACCATTATTTTCTTGAAAAAATTCAGGATCTATTATTTCTAGCGCTTTATTAACAGTATTATATGTTTTTCCTGTCCCTGGAGGGCCATACAATATAATATTTTTTGCTTTACTAATCATAATATTATTTTTAATTTTTAGTTTATAATTATCTCCGCTTATTAAATTATTTATATTTTTTATAAAATCTTTATATTCAGTAATTTCTGTTAAAGTTTTTCGTGCTGCGCCATCTTTTTCATACACATCTTTATAATTCCAGCTACCAGTTTTCTTCCACTCTATTTTTCGTATATGTTTATACTTTACCCTATTTTCATCAAAAATATAATCCGATGTAATAGTGCCACGCCCTACAAACTCACTGCTATTTTTTTTAGCAAAAACGACATCTCCAATCTGCATTTTATGCGCAAATTCAAAACATGCCAATGCATTATTTTTAACACTCCCCCTATAATTATACTTTTGTATTAATGCCTCCCGAATAGATTCTTCGGAGTCATATTGGGTTATATCTCCGATAGTACTCCATTTTATGCCCACAACACTATTCTTAATCCATTCATTCCACATGTTACTATCTTCACCTGCAGTAATTGTCCAATATTGAATTTTATTTTTTACATCTTCTAAAATATAGAAAAAATCTTGTCCATCCAAAGCTCTTATACCGGATTTAACTAACACATTGCTTATTGCTATTGTCTCAAGTTGTGGCTTTAATATACTGCCCATTTTATAGCACAATTCAGAAAATGTTTGATACTTCTCTCCGATTGTCATTGATTTCCACGATTCTCTTTTTCCTAAAATATCCTTGATATATAAAAAAGTTGAATCCTTGTAGATTGGATACTTATCATAGTCAAGAACAGCAAGCAAATAACCAAACAATGGTGTTCCCAACTTTGCATCAGGATTTATTTTTTTAATTTCTGCTCTAAAATTATCTATTACAGCACCAATACTTTTTTTACTCTTAAATAATTCCTGCAACAAAGCCACCACACGTTCTGGGTCTTTTTTTGCAGTTTTTTTAAAATCATCCAAATTACTCCAATGGACAAATGACCCTGACTGTGGATTATATTTTTTTAATATTTCAATTTTATCAAGTATATTTTCTTTATTTAAAGTTTCATCAAAAAAGTCTTGATTAGCTTTTTTTAAGATATCCCATTTATATTGTTCGTCCCATTTTTTTTCTTCTCCACTATTTCTAATTTGTAAATATACATCAATATTAGATTGTATAACGTCACTATTTAATAGTTGTTTAGTCTTTATTTCCATATTATATTTTTCTTAATCTTTCTAAAATTTTCACCATTACTAATGTATATAGCTCACAATATTTCAGGGGGTCATTATATATTTTGTTTTTTGTGACTGTAATATCTCCATAACCAATTTTTTGAAAAAGCTCAAGAATTATTTTTTCAAAATAATATGGATTTGACTCCTGTAATCTTTCCAATAATTCTACTTTTAGAGATTGAGTTAAATCCTTAAAGCCAAAGTCAATCATGTCTTGAGGTGTTACATCGCTTGGTCTAGTTATATCATCTTTTTCTTTTTTAATTCCAACTTTCTTTTTATGTGCAATAAAATCTTTATCTTTGTTTAAGTACGCTAAATCTATATTTATATTATTTTTTAAAATATTTTTTCCTTTTTCTGTAATTTGAACATAACCCCTCTGTGGTTGTATAATAAACTTACCCTGTTTTAAATACACCTTACCCCAACTTACTCTATCAGCAAATTTATTTGCTCCAGAAGATGTTTCTTCTCTTTTTTCCTCATCTGTCGATTTAAAAAAATTATCTCTCAGTAACCTTGGGGCTAACTCTGAGATATGCACCACTTCACCATTTTTTAAAATATTTAAAATCGGATTCATTGTCTTGTGAAACTATGGAATTGGCATGATATTATATTTACTAATTAATTTCCAACCTATTCTTATTCCCACCCTTATGTTAGCCTATATTTATTGCTAAGGCAAGAATACTATACAAAAAAACAACCTTTCGGTTGTTTTTTTATTTGTTATTTTTGTCCTCCCTAAGCGGGAGATCAAATTTTTTAAGAAAAAATTTGAAAATCATTATACTTGATGCTGACCTATTCTCATCCAATTTAATTTGCTACCAGCAACTTAAATTACCAGTCAGTGTTAGCGGAATTAATTCCTAATTTCGGAATTAATTTCTTCGTTCGGGATGGGATCATCAGGTGGACGCTTCACGAAATTTTAAGTTTTAAATTTTAAATTTTAATTCAATTTCAAATAACTTAATTTTCAATGTTTCAAACAACTCGCTGCGTTTGCTATGTTTTAATGTTCAATCATTAACACATTTAGTCATTGAATTAAAATTACCTCTCTCTTCCTGCTTTTTGAAAAAATGCTATCAGTTGATAGCCTCACTTCTTTCCAGCGTTGTAAAAAGAAATGGAGGGGGAGTAGGGATTCGAACCCCAATGCACAGATTTACAGTCTGCTGTCCTACCATTAGACCACTCCCCCTCTTTTTCCAAAAAGCACGAAATTTAATTTAAAAAACAACCTTTCGGTTGTTTTTTTATTTCTGAAAATCATTGTCTTGGCGCTGACCTACTCTCACCCGGTGGACTCTATTGTGACGCTGGCGGGATCAATTCTTAATTTCAGAATTGATTTCTTCGTCCGGGATGGGATTAGATGGACCCCATATTTTTGTAACAAAAAACCAGCTATGAAACTGGTTCTTTATTTTTTCTGTCCTCCCTAAGCGGGAGATCAAAAATTTGTTTTACAAATGTCTGAAAATCATGGTCTTGGCACTGACCTACTCTCGCCAGATTTAACTTGCTACCAATAGAGACCTTCCAGGATAAAATTACTCTTTATGCTTTTACTGAGCTTAGTCCTCATTGCTTTGAATTTCTGATAACCGTTGTCTAAGAGCTTTTTCCTCTTCCCGTAATGTTTGCATTTCTTCACCTATCTCTCCTAATCTCTTTGATATTTTTTGCTCTTCTAAAAATTTTTTCATTTCTGGTCTTTGCTCCCCCCTTGTGGAACTACTAGGCCTATCATGTGGGCCTCCGAATGGTTGTCTCATAAAATTTTGATTATTTATTAATTTCTATTTCAACTCCTCTATACTTTTATTATATCCCCCCCCCATATTATAAGTCAAACAAAAAAACAGCCCACTAAGGCTGTTTTTTTGTTTTTCGTCTAATTTACAATCTAAACGGAGAAAAAACGATGGAGAAAATACGCACATATCTGGAATTACGATATTGTATACAATCAGAGCATCCCGCGCGTTGGATGAATAATTGATAGTCGATCCGGTACTAACTTTATTCCTTGACCGTATTTTCTCCGTTTAGATAATAAAACTTTTATAAATTTCTGTCCTCCCTAAACGGGAGATTAAATTTTTTAAGAAAAAATTAACCATCCCCAAACGGGAGATCAAAAATTTGTTTTACAAATTTTTGAAAATCATTGTCTTGGCGCTGACCTACTCTCGCCCGGTGGACTACCATCGGCGCTGGCGGGCTTAACTTCTGAGTTCGGGATGGGATCAGGTGGACCCCCGCCGCTAGAAGCACCAAGACAATGACTTCCAAAAATCTACGATTTTTGGGAATTTTAAATTTTAAATTTTAAATTTCAATTCAATATTTAATTTTAAATGAATAAATTTCAAAACACAACAAACGCAATAAACTGTTTCAATCATTTAAAATTGAATTAAAATTTACAAATTACAAATTAAAATTAATTCTTCCTTCCTACTTTTTGAAAAAGGTGTCATCATTGATGACTTTACTTCTTTTTAACGTGGTAAAAAGAAGTGGCTGGGGGACAGGGATTCGAACCCCGATAAACGGATCCAGAGTCCGCCGTCTTGCCATTAGACCAGCCCCCAACCTTTTTCAAAAAGCAGGAAATTTTATATCTTTAGATTTTTCAAACAACAAGTTGTATTTTAGTTATACAACAATTTACAATATTAAACATTCTATCATTCAAACTTCAATCAAAATTCAAAATTGGAAATTCAAAATTAATCGTTGTTAATTGTTGGCTATCATCATTTCCAATTCCACTCATGGGGCTGTTTTCAATCAACGTTTTCGATGAAAATTTTTTAATTTTGTTCAGAGCGCTGTCAAAAAAATCGCATAAATACGGCGTATTGATAAGATTTTTTTGACAAGCGCTGGGCAAAATTTGAAAATTTTGGCGAAAATCGGTGATTGAAAACAGTCCCTGTAAAAGTGAAATTAAAAATGATGGAAAAGCAAAGTAGATTGGAATTACTTAAATTTATTAGTATCACTCGACTAAGTGTATTACTACACGTACATCTGTGACCTATCAAGGTGGTAGTCTGCCACCAAATTCTATTAGTGCAAGCACTAAAAACTGCTTTATCTTGAGCTTGGCTTCCCGCTTAGATGCTTTCAGCGGTTATCCGAAATGAACGTAGCTACCCAGCTCTGCCCTTGGCAGGAACAACTGGTGCACCAGAGGTTCACTCTTTCCGGTCCTCTCGTACTAGGAAAGAATTCTCTCAAGCAGTGACGCCTACGGCAGATAGGGACCAACCTGTCTCACGACGGTTTGAACCCAGCTCGCGTACCTCTTTAATTGGCGAACAGCCAAACCCTTGGGACCTTCTCCAGCCCCAGGATGAGATGAGCCGACATCGAGGTGCCAAACAGCGCCGTCTATGTGAACTATTGGGCGCTATTAGCCTGTTATCCCCGGGGTAACTTTTATCTGCTGATCTTCCGCGCATCTATATGCCACGGTCGGTTCACTAAATCCTACTTTCGTAACTGCTCGACCTACCCGTCTTGCAGTAAAGCTGGCTTTTGGTTTTGTCCTATCACTCCGATTTCCATCCGGAGCTAGCCAACCTTTGTGAGCGCCTCCGTTACTCTTTAGGAGGCGACCGCCCCAGTCAAACTACCCACCAGGCAATGTCCCCGGTCTGGTATTTAGACTCTTTTTAGCGGAAATTTACTTTAGTAAATTTCATATCACATGTTTAGATTTAATAAACTATCAAACTTATTTCTAACTAAGAAATAAGTTAAATATCAACAGTACAAATTGAGTTACATTTAATAACTAGCAAAAAATTATTTCAGTAATTTTTTATCTCCCATAGGGACGACAAAAATAATTATTTTCATCATGTCTGTGTGCACTCAATTTGAGTATCACAAAAAACACTAAATAAAATAATAAATTTAATGCTAGTTAGGAAAAATGTGGTACTTACTCAACTTGTACTATCAAAAGATAGTTCATCAATCTTTTATTGTGACTAAAAAGTCCAAATAACAGACCAAGGTTAGTGTTCAAAATTATCCAGGGTGGTATTCCACTGATGACTCCACACCGTCCTGAAACGGTGCTTCAAAGTCTCCCACCTATTCTCGGCAGAATAGCCTCGAACACAATGCCAAGCTGTAGTAAAGCTCCACGGGGTCTTTCCGTCTAGCCGTAGATAGAGAGCATCTTCACTCCCATTGCAATTTCACCGGGTCCCTTGTTGAGACAGTTGCTCAGTCGTTACGCCTTTCATGCGGGTCGGTAATTAGCCGACAAGGAATTTCGCTCTGTTGTGTTTTTACGTCAAGTTTTTATTAACTCAACCTCTATGTCGCCATAGAGCACGGACTATATCTTCTTTAATTTTACAATTAAAGTTCAGCGTGTAGTCTCTGAGGATTTTAAGATCTAAACAGATCTTAATCTTTCCTGCTGATTATCTGCACTCGAAACATTATTACTTAGTTTATAAAATACAAACTAAGTAGTTCAAGATACTCAGATTTCCCAGCATATAGCTGAATGCTTTAGGACATCACGTGAAGCTTTCGCTTTTTATGTGATAAGCAGTTATTATTCCTATGCATCATACATACATTAATTTCACAGTATGTAATATTTCGACTGTATAGTGTTTAGATTTCACTAATACAACTCTTTAATTTACTTTAACTTATTTTTTCTTAAAAAACTCGATATTCGGATTATCATACTCCACTTTCCCATAATCGTCCTAGTCCTTGAAACTATCATTAAAAATGAAAGTCTCAACCTTAGAACGATTATAGTTATCGCTGACGTTCACCGGCGCTTCGGGGATTGGCTTGCACCTCTCCCGTTAACGTTCCGGCACTGGTCAGGCGTCACCCCCTATACATCCCCTTACGGGTTAGCAGAGAGCTGTGTTTTTGATAAACAGTCGCCAAGCATCTTTTGCTGTGACCAGCCATAAATGGCTGGTGGACCTTATCCCGAAGTTACGGTCGCTGTTTTGCCGAGTTCCTTAACAAGGGTTCTCCCGTTCACCTTAGGCTACTCGCCCTGTCTACCTGTGTCGGTTTGCGGTACGGATACTTTATTATTAACCTTAGAAGCTTTTCCCGGCACTCTGCTCATCTTTGTTCTTTCGTCGCAAAACGAAATTCCAGAGATACCTTGGATTTAGCGTGTAGCGGATTTACCTACTACACATCCTTAGTATCGCTACCAGAATCCAATAACTGGCAAAGACTACTAAAATGCGTCACTCCATCGAATAATAAAGTAGTACAGGAATATTAACCTGTTGTCCATCGACTACCCCCGATCGAAACCGGGACTTATCTTAGGACCGACTAACCCTGGGGTGATTGTCATTGCCCAGGAAACCTTAGACTTTCGGTGTATACGGATCTCACGTATATTGCGGTTACTCATACCAACATTCTCACTTCCAAACGCTCCACTAAACCTTACGGTTTAGCTTCACAGCAGATTGGAACGCCTTCCTACCATATCGCACGCAGTGCGAAATCTCCAAAAAACAAATTCCAAGAAACAAACAAATCACAATAATCAAATCACAATAATAAAACGCTACTAGTTTGAAAATTGATTATTGGTTATTGAAATTTATTTGTAACTTGTAATTTGGTTATTGGTTATTTTGTACTACGTACGACATCCACATCTTCGGTACTATGCTTAGCCCCGTTACATCTTCGATGCAAGAGCACTCGACTAGTGAGCTGTTACGCTTTCTTTAAAGGATGGCTGCTTCTAAGCCAACCTCCTAGTTGTCTGAGTGTTCTTACTACCTTTTCCACTTAGCATAGATTTAGGGACCTTAGATTGTGATCTGGACTGTTCTCCTTTTGAATCTGGATCTTAGAACCCAAATTCTGACTGCCGGAATAATTTAACTGGTATTCGGAGTTTGGTAGAAAGCTCTTGACAAAAGCCACAAGCCTTCTTCCAGTAGCTCTACCCCCAGTTAATAGTTGTCCGACGCTAGCCCAAGAGCTATTTCGGAAGGAACCAGCTATCTCCGAGCTCGATTGGAATTTCTCCCCTATACTCAAGTCATCCCCCAGAGTTGAACGACTGGTGGGTGCGGGCCTCCCCACGATTTTACTCGCAGTTCACCCTGCTCAAGTATAGCTCGCCCGGTTTCGGGTGTACTAAATACGACTAATCGGCGGTTAAGCCTCGCTTTCACTACGCCTTCCCCAGAAAAACTGGGTTAAGCTTGCCATATACAGTAACTCGTTGGTTCGTTCTGCAAAAAGCACGCTATCATCCACGACAATAAATTGTCGGGACTCTAACTCATTGTAAGTGTGCGGTTTCAGGTACTATTTCACTCCCCTTTCGGGGTACTTTTCACCTTTCCCTCACGGTACTAGTTCACTATCGGTCTTGTATAATATTTAGCCTTGGAAGATAGTGCTCCCAGTTTCAGACAGGGTTTCACCGGCCCCGCCCTACTTGAGAATAATCACTATGAGTACTTCACCTTTTCGTCTACGGGACTATTACCCTCTTTGGTTTTCCTTTCCAAAAATATTCGACTAAAGTTTAGTTTTAACTCACCTTAAATAAATAAGAATGATTACCTCGCAACACCCAATACCGAAGTATCGGGTTTAGGCTCCTCCCCGTTCGCTCGCCACTACTTAGGGAATCTCTATTGATTTCTTTTCCTCCGCTTACTAAGATGTTTCAGTTCAGCGGGTAAACCCCCAATTATGCAAAACACAATTGAGTAATCTGTAAAAACAGACTGGGTTGCCCCATTCGGAAATTCTCGGATCAAAGCTTATTTGCCAGCTCCCCGAGACATATCGCAGACTATCACGTCCTTCATCGCTTATACAAGCCTAGGCATCCACCACACACCATTGGTGTAATTGCAACCTACAATGCTATAACCAACAAATAACAAAAATTAATTTGCTATCGTTGTCATAACTGTAAATATTAGGAAATAAATTTCCTACTATTTACATATACTATAGAGCATCTCTACTCTATAGAATATTAATTTACTACTTGTTGTTTGATTGATTTATCCTGGAAGATAAATCAATTCGCAAACATTACACACATATGTAATGTTCACTATATTCAATTGTCAAAGTGTCAAAATTTTTCTCAGCTGTCATCTCTGACCACTGATAATAAATTCACCAAAAGAGGTGGTAATCATCCAGATGAATAATAAAATAATCTGCGTTACCGAATCCTCTTTTGGAAAATCTATTGTGTTTTAAAGTACATCTTCTTTTTACAAATTAATGTTAGAAATAAAAAAACCGCTCAAAGCGGTAAGACCGATTAAAATGATAATCGATTTGCTCACCCGCACAATGTTTTAATAATGATTTTTTTATTTGTCATTAATTTTTTGAAAGCCCCTAAGTAATTAAATGTTATCTTTTGAACTTCAGAATTTATAATAACACTTTTAAAAATATTGTCAAGTCTTTTATATGAAGTAAATTCCCCACATACCAACAAGTTATCCACAGGTGAAAATATCAGCTTAACTTCTCGAATATACTCTTGTAAAACTGAAGTCGGTCTCTACGAACAAATCAACTACAACCAGGCATTCGCTGATCAAAAAGTTACAAATTAAATAATCAACCATAAGCCAATAAGAAAAGAATTCTATTCCAATAAATTTCTATATACTTCACAACCAATGATAGTCTATTCTAAATAATATTTTCATGTTTCTCACCGTTAAATTATAGCTGCAATTAAAAAGCTAAAAATGATTTTCATGTAGTCAAGTAGTCAATTGACTACTTGACTACATTTTAATCTCTAGCCCCTAAATATTTTCGAATATACAATAAATAAATTTTACTAAAAAAATTATACCTAAAAAAAGAAAAATCGGCAGGTTCGCTTCGCGAACCTGCCGATGTAAATTACTAAAAAGATCTAGCTTTATCGTCCAGCTACAATCATCATAATCTCTTTTATCCCAAGAGGTCTTGTTCCTTCTACCCCCTTTGGCCAAAATGATAATGTTGTTACTTCATAACCTGGTATAATTTTAGCTGTTTCATGTAAATCAACTAAAACACAAGCCCATTGATATTCGCCAGCTTCAATATCTGCCTGGGATTTATGCTCCTGACAGATATAGTAGGATGTGAGCCCACCAACTAATGATATCGGCTCAACTCCCCATTTTTTTCTACGCCGACCGCATCGACTACAGGCTGGATTTTTTTGTTCCCATCTTTGTCCAAAGGATGTTAATAATAAACACACCCCCGCTAGAACTATTGCTATTACTACAGACGGTAAAACGACTACCAGGATAAAATCTGACATAGTTTCAATTTGTATCATCTCGTTTCCCTCCTGAAAAATGATTTATCCCACGGAATCTAGTAAGCACTCCAGCTCTGCAGGGATTCTTTTTGTGGCTGTATACGCTGGGGAACTAACTTTAATTTTCCCCTCCCTAAAATTAGACAGTGCTTCTGCAGGAAACTCAAATATTTCTTTGAGTTTTAAAACGAGCTGTGGCTCATTGATTTTCCTATTTACATAATCTATAACAATACTATGGACTTTCTTATTTGGTAAATTGTGTTCGCAAAAAATTTTTATAATAAAATCATCTAGTGCATTTGTATCTGCATCAAGAATAATTTTATCATAAACCTCCTGCCAATCAAAAGAGTTTTTAACCCTAATATATATCCCAATTGGAATGCTTATCGCTAAACCATTATCATTGTAGGAGATTGTGAAATATCCCTGGGCATCTATGCCCATTATTCTTATCAATGACAAAGATTGACGAGAATGTATTCTGTGGACATTTCTACCTTCTTCTCCCCACAACAAATCTCCGTATTCAATGACTTGGCCATTGGAATCAACTTTCAACAAAATTAATGTTTTGTCTTCGCCTTTCCTAGATTTGTTGATAAAGGTTATGTATTTCTTCCTAATCATCACAATCACGATAAGCCAGCAAGATGAAATAATAAGAGAAATCACATAAAAAAATACAAAATAAACAATTTCCCCATTCGGAACCTTTTTTATTAACAAATTATACAACAATACCAGCCACAAAATTTCACAAAACAATAGTGGATATCTGGCAATGTATAATCTTGCCAACTTCCAGATATCAATAATTACTTTCAACATTCTCTTCCTCCTTCCAAAAAATATTTAATTGTCAAAGTCGCTGGGTTTTTGTTTGTGTGTTAACAAATATATAAAAATCCAACAACGAACTCACCTCCTTTATTACATATTAACCCTAGCACCAATACCCTGCTTAGTCAATATTTTTTAAGAAACTATTATAATATTATCAATAATATCATAATAGGAAATGTAGCGTGAAAGTATAGGGTATAAAAAGTGTGGAATATAAAAAAGCGCGGCCCTCCTTCGCAATATATCTTACTTACATTACCCATAATAAAAAAGCTACGGCGGGATAAACTCCGCCGCGCTTAAATTATCAACAATAAAAATCCATCTGAAGTATATATTCGTAAATTTGTAATTGATTTGTCGTCTCTAAATGGGAGATAAATAGATTCGTAGTGACTATTATCTTTTCGCTCTCTTTCGGTCATTCTCCGTTAGCCCTTGCTTTCGCAAACGAACACTGTCCGGGGTTATCTCCAAATATTCGTCTGCTGACATTATTTCTAGTCCCTTTTCAATAGTCACTTCTGTTGGCGGTGTCAGAGCAATAGCGTCATCCTTACCACTGGCTCGCATATTGGTAAGTTGTTTTCCCTTAGTCGGATTAACGGTCATTTCATCCCCTTTGGTAGTATTTCCGATAACCTGTCCTTCATAAACATCAACGGCTGCAGGAATATATAGAGTACCTCGTGATTGTAAGTTGTATAAAGAAAATCCTAGGGCCTTTCCAGCAACTCCTGAAATCATTGAGCCGGTTGTCTTTCTTTCTATCTCTCCAGCATAGGGTTTAAATTCTGTAAAACGACTAGAAAAAATTCCTTCGCCTTTTGTATCCACCACAAACTCATTTCGGTATCCTAAAATACCTCGAGTTGGAATTTCAAAAACCATCCTTGTTCCATCGTCAGCTTTTTTCATGTCAGTCATTACTCCTTTTCTTTTTCCTAACTTCTCAATAATTGCTCCGGAAAATTCCTCCGGCACAGTAATATTAACTTCCTCATAGGGCTCCATTTTTTGTCCGTCAATCTCTTTAACAATAGCCTTGGGCTGAGAAACTTGAATTTCAAATCCTTCTCGTCGCATATTTTCCAATAAAACGGCAATGTGTAATTCTCCTCGTCCACTAACTTCAAAGCTACTCCCTTGATCAAAATTTACTCTTAGACCAACATTTACTTCCAGTTCTTTTTCCAACCGCTCTTTAATTTGTTGACTGGTAACAAATTTTCCTTCCTGCCCCGCAAAAGGTGAATCGTTAACCAAAAAATTCAAAGTTATGGTTGGCTCATCTACGGTAATAGCTGGTAATGGCTCCACACTCTCATCTCCGCAAATGGTCTCCCCAATGTCTATATTATCTATTCCGGCGACCATTACAATGTCTCCAGCCTCTGCCCGCTCGACTTCTTTTCTTTCGGTTCCTTCAAAAGTAAAAGTCTTAATAATTTTTCCACTTCGTTGTTCTCCCTCGGCTGTCTTAATAAATACCGGGCCATTTTTAACAACTCCTTCATAAACTCGTGCCACTGCTAATCGTCCTAAAAAATTATCGTAGGCCAAAGAAAAAGGTTGTAATTTTAGAGGAGCCTCCATATCATTTTTAGCTGGTTCTACTACTTCTAAAATTTTATCTAGTAATGGTGTCATATCCTTAGAATCTTCCTCGGGAGTGTTCTTAACTATTCCTTCACGAGCAATGGCATACAAAACCTCAAAATCCAATTGTTCATCACTGGCACCAAGGTCTAGAAATAATTCATAAATTTCCTCTTCTACTTCGCCCAATCGAGAAGCTGGCTTATCAATTTTATTTATTACTACTAATGGTTTATGTCCAATCTCCAAAGATTTTTTCAAAACAAATCTAGTTTGAGGCATTGGTCCTTCCTGAGCATCCACTACTAAAACTACCGAATCAATTGCTCGCAAAACTCGTTCCACCTCTGAACCAAAATCAGCATGTCCTGGAGTATCCACGATATTAATTTTGGTATCTTTGTAATTTACCGAGGTATTTTTTGAATAAATGGTAATTCCTCTTTCCTGTTCCAAAGAATCACTATCCATACTTGAGCTTTCATCACTCATTCCGGTTTGACGCATCAAAGCATCAGTAATAGTTGTTTTGCCATGATCCACATGGGCTATAATTGCAATGTTTCTAATTTCCATAAGCCTTGGTCTAAAGTCATAAAGTCGAAAGTCTATAAAGTGTCTTTATACTTTCTGCTACTGACTATATTTTTAAAATGATTTATTGATTTAAGCAACGCGCCTTCGGCGCGTAATTTTGTAGATTCGTACTTGATTTGTAAATTTGTAGGACTAAAAAAGTCGTAAGTTATTTACGACCCCAAGTTCTTAAAAACTTACTTTCGTACTTCAACTATCATACATTACTTCTGCATTTTAGTCAAATAAAAAAATCTTCTTTACCATACCCCCTGATAGATGCTATACTATTAGTATAATAAATAATTATAAAATCATGACTAAAGCAAAAAAAGCTACTAAACCTGTTATTAAAACAGTGTCAGCTTCCAAATCGGAAAAAGTAAGTCGTCCTTGGCAGGGGACTGTATTGGGGATACTCTATATTATCTCTATTATACTTCTAGCCATACTTCTTCCCATAATGTTGCTTATGGCGATTGGTGGAAGTGCGTTGGGATTTATGAGTAATATTAATAGTAGTATGGCAATGTTATTGGGTGGAAGTATGCTTATTATGTCTCTATTTTTAATTGGGGTTTTTATCCTGCAAATTTTTATTACCAGGGGAATTTTCAAGGGGCAAAAGTGGGCGGTGATCATTTCTATAATTTTTGCGATTTTAGATCTTGCTAGCCTCATCGGAAACTTTCACATTATTCCTTTTGTAATAATTGGCTTATTTTTATATTTATCAATTGCTTGCTTTCTTCATCCTTTTTATGGAGGGAAGAAATAGATTGTTATTTTAAAAATCTCTTGGTTTACCCTCTGAGTAAAGGGGGTCAAATTTTTCGAAGAAAAATTTGGGGGGTTTTTGAGAATTTCAAGCGATTGACTGAAAGCCCCCGAAAAATTAATGCCTTTGTATATGGTTCCAGCTAAAATTATAAAAACAACCCTAACGAAATAATCGTTAACCCAAAAGCCACCAACTTTTTGACAGTAACTTTTT
The DNA here is from genome assembly GCA_015493225.1 of Patescibacteria group bacterium. Taxonomy (GTDB): domain Bacteria; phylum Patescibacteriota; class Minisyncoccia; order Moranbacterales; family DUUL01; genus S145-42. The sequence continues at coordinate 17,472 of WGDO01000006.1, read as the reverse complement.
CTTTATAGATGATGATTGATAGAATTATTGGAATAAATAAAGAGTAGGATACGGTTTTTGATAGGATAGCTAAGTTTGCTCCATACTGTAATGATGCGAAGGCTGCTAACCCTGCCCCATAATTAAACATAGCCTGTAAAAAAGGATAGAAAATAATATTATTTTTATTCGAAAAAATATTTTTTGATTTTAGTTCTTTATAATTCATACCTGCTGTAAATAAAAAACTAAGTCCAAACATAAAAAAATAATAAGCATACCTATCATAGTCCATTAGTATCACATTTTTACGAACGATATTATTGACAGTCATTGTGATGATAACAATACTCACTGCAATAGCACCACCAATTAAATATTGTTTTTTCTTGTCTTTTTTCGTCTCGACTAACAAAATTAAGGCAATACCTCCAACCACTAAACCAACTATACTTTTTATTGTAAATACGGAATGATACCCAAAAAGCTCTACTAAAAAAAGTGCTCCGACTAATCCAAATCTTGAAGCGATAAAAAAAGTACCAGCATTAAGATATTTTAATCCTTTAATTTTATTTAAAATCACTATAATATTAAAAATAGCAACTATCACTACTCCACTCCAAAATATTATATCAAATCTTAGTCCTTTTTTTGCTAAAAATAAAAATCCCAGGAAAGAAATTACCATTGCTGAAACATTAAACCAAAAAGCAACAACCTTGGAATCAAAACCTTTTTCGGCAGCAACTTTACTAAAAAAATTATTTAATCCCGAAAAAATCGCTGCTAATAGCGCAAATATAAACCACAGGGGAATTCCCATAAATTATTAGATTATCTGTTACTTATTACTTACTGCTTGTTATAATTATTCTTCCCTCATCATCTTATTATAATATAAACCAACATCCGCAATCCATTTCCCGGCACCGGCACTGGCCGGACCATTGCATCGTCCGCATTTCCACAGAACCATTTCCCGAGGAGTGTCTATTTTTTTGGCAATTAAATCTTCCAAACGGTCAGCTACTACTCGCACTGCTTCTTCTGGGCTATCAAAGCAAGTATGCCCACCGGAACCCATTAATAATCGTTTGCGACGAAATCCCCAATAATTATAACACTCTTTACCCTTATATTTTGGTGTTCGCTTTCCCCAATTACTTTCTTTTTTGGCAATGGCTACTAAAAAAGCAGCTACCTCATCATCCTGTTTGGCAATTTCTGGGGCCATCTCTTCAATAGGATAACCTTTAGTTAATTGTCTAATTTTCTTTTCCAGGGCTCGGTCAACTTCTTTTTCCGGTTGTAAGAATTTATGGGCTTTGGAAAAAATCCTATTTAATTCTGTATTAAAAATCATTGCCCCAAAAGTAATAATAATGACTGTCATCAAAACCATTTTCAAGATATGCAAATTATTATTAATTTTTCTTTTTATTTTTGTTTTCATTTTATAATTTATTTTTTAAATTTTCCCATTCTTGGTCGCACCATTTATTTTTTTGGTCATTATAACGACCTTCTTTTCTTTTCAATAAAATTGTTGTGATGGTTGGTATTTGTTTTTTGACTTTTTCAATGTATTCCACTCTATCATCTATAAAATATGTTTTTTCGGATATTTTATTTTTATCGTCTAAATTCAAAAATTGTAAAATTCCTCTTGCTTTATCTTTTCCAATAAATATATCTTGAAAAAAATTATTCAATCCAGCTCTGGATATTTTAAGTCTTTGCCAGTCACTATGTCCATAGGAAATAATAAATAAATTTTCTCTGCCTACTGTTTTTAAAAAATCATGCACATCTGGAAAAACATATTTGCTCAGGTCTTGTAAAAAAATATCTAATTTTGTCTTTAATTTTTGTCTATCTATTTTATATTCTTTTTCTAGAAATTTCAGCTGTTTATTTAGATTATATTTTTCATCCCAATACATGGTGTCATAAACCAATTGTCTGGAAATTCCCTGGGAATAAAAAATTGCCATCAAATCTTTCTTGAATTCCTTGGTGTTAAATAAGACATCATCAAAGTCAATGAATGCTTTCATGGGCTTTTATTTTTATTAATGGGCTTCTTAATTCTCATAATACCATGATTGCCTTTATTTGTAACTATCTTTAGATAAAACAGCTAAAGTTTATACTTTAAAATAATTCTCTATTATGGAATTATTAATAATCTCATAATTCAAAATTTGGTGATTATTTTTATTAATATTTAAAAAAATATTACAAAAAAGAACAGCAAAGCCGTGCTTTTTTAATATTAAGTTTTTTCCAATTCTTACGTTCCTTAACACCTTAACAATGTTTTAAAATTCTTACATCCCTAATTAAAAATTCTTAATTCTTACGTCCCTAAACAGGAGTTTAAAATTTTTAATTCTTAATTATTTCAATTATTTCCCGCAACACTTTTTGTATTTTTTACCGCTTCCACAGGGACAGGGGTCGTTACGTCCAACTTGTTTATCTTGGTTGACGATTGGTTTATTTACTTTTGGTTTTTGAGATTGTTCTGCTCCGTTCATATTTTGTTCCATCCCTTGTTCTCCAATCATTCCTTGATTTTCTCCACCAGTTACCTGCCCTGCTTCCATAATATTAAAACCGCTTGGTTCTTCCCCTCCGCTATAATCAAGATTGCTTTCCATAGCCATGCTTTCAGCACTCATTGGAATAGCCTCCACTTTAAATATAGCCGAAACGATGGAACGATTTATGTTTGCCAAAAGGGTTTGAAAAATACCATAAGCTTCTTTTTTGTAAACAATGAGTGGGTCTTGCTGAGCATAGCCCTGAAAACCAATACCCTCTCTCACTCGGTCCATATGCTCAAGATGATCCATCCAGAAACTATCTATATTTTTTAAATATAGACTTCTCACAATCAACTGCATTTGTTCTTGACCTATTTCATTTTGTTTTTGGTCGAAAGCAGTTTTTACCTTTTGGGAGAGAAATTCTTTTATTTTATTTCTTTTCTCTTTAGTGCTAACATCTTCTTTCATTATTTCCTGCAATTCTTCTCCGGCTTTTTTCTTATCATCATTGGTAATGGCATTCAGCTCTTCAGATAATTCTTTAATATCCCATCTATCTTCATCTTCCCCGGCAGTTAAAGCGCTTACCAATGCATCAATGTCTTCAGCAAATAGCTTTTGAATTTCCTCAAAAATATCTTTCTTTTGTAAAATATTTAATCGTTTTTTATAAATAGTTTCCCGCTGTTTATTCATTACGTCATCATATTCCAGAACTCGTTTACGCATATCAAAATTAAATCCTTCAATTTTGCCCTGGGCTGATTCAATGGACTTAGAAATCATCTTATTCTCAATAGGCTGATTATCTGGCAAGCCTAATTTTTCCATCAAACTTTTCATTTTATCTCCTCCGAAACGACGCATCAATTCGTCCTCCAGAGAAACAAAAAACTGACTAGCCCCTGGGTCTCCCTGTCGTCCAGCTCGTCCTCGTAACTGTTCATCAATTCGTCGAGCTTCATGTCTTTCAGAGCCAATAATATATAATCCCCCTACTTCGATAGCTTTCTTATCTGGCTTAATGTCAGTTCCTCGTCCGGCCATATTGGTAGCAATGGTTACTCCATTGTAAGTTCCGGCATTGGTGATAATTTGAGCTTCCCGAGCGTGATTTTTAGCATTCAAAACTTCATGCTTAACCCCTCTCTTTTTTAATAAATCAGAAAGATATTCAGACTTTTCAATGGCAATGGTTCCCACTAAAACTGGTTGTCCTTTTTTGTTCAATTCGATAATTTTTTCCACAATGGCATTCATTTTCCCCTTCTCATTTTTATAAACAACATCTCTCTTATCTTCTCTGATAGTTGGCTTGTGAGTAGGAATTTCTAGTACTTCTAATTTATACACCTCAAATAATTCTTCGGCGGAAGACATAGCTGTTCCAGTCATACCAGATAATTTATTATACATTCGGAAATAATTTTGAAAAGTAATGGTAGCTAAAGTTCGAGATTCTCGTTGAACTTGTACTTTTTCTTTGGCTTCAATGGCCTGATGCAATCCCTCACTATAACGTCGTCCAGGCATCAATCGTCCTGTAAATTCATCAACAATCATTACTTCACCATCTTTGACGACATAATCCTTGTCTAATTTAAATAAAACATCCGCTTTTAGGGCTTGCTCCAGATGATGTACATAGGAAACTTTCCCTTCGGCATAAATATTACCAATACCCAAAGTTTTTTCTACCTTGTCTATTCCAGCCTGGGTCAAGGTAACACTTTTTAATTTTTCATCTACATTGTAATCTTCGTTTTCTACTAGATGCGGAACAATGCTGGCAAACTGTTGATACATTTTAGTAGATTCATCATCGGGAGCAGAAATAATCAGCGGAGTTCTAGCTTCATCAATTAAAATAGAGTCCACTTCGTCCACCACCGCAAAATTCAAAGGACGTTGAGAAACCTGCTCTACGCTTTGAGCCATATTATCTCGCAGATAATCAAAACCGAATTCATTATTTGTTCCATAAAGAACATCACTTTCATAGGCTTCTCGACGACTAACTACTTTTAAATTTTCCATTTCCACTGTTACTTCGTCGTCGTCAATTTTGTTTGGTTGGTAACGATAGGACACGTCATGATTAATGCAGGCCGTGGTTAATCCTAAAAAATGAAAAACAGACCCCATCCAATTGGCATCTCGTTTGGATAAATAATCATTAACAGTTACAATGTGTACTCCTCGTCCAGACAAAGCATTAAGATAAGCTGGTAAAGTAGCCGCTAGGGTTTTTCCTTCTCCAGTTTTCATTTCGGCAATTTTTCCCTCGTGCAAAACAATACCGCCAATTAGCTGAACGTCATAATGTCGCTCCTTAATTACTCGCCAAGCTGCTTCCCGTACTAAAGCAAAAGCCTCTGGTAAAATTTCTTCTAATTTTTTTTCAACAATTTTCTTCTCCTCTTCTTTTTGCTCGTCCGTTAAAAGTATCCTATCTTTGTCTTCTTTATATTTAATGACCTCGGCTACCTTGGCTTTTAATTCTTCCGTTTTTTTCGGAAAATCTTCATCTTTTAACTTTTTGATTTCCGGCTCCAAAGTATTGATTTTATCAACTGAGCTTTGCATTCTCTTCAACTCCTTGTTTAATTTGTTTCCAAATAATTTATCTAAAATTTTCATATTATTATATATACATTTATAAGTTACCCATTCATTAAACACCAAAAAAGTGATTTTGTAAACAAAAAAATCTTAGGTAGTTTTTAAAACCCTTAATAAAAAATAATATTTAACTTTCATCTTCTACTTTATCTCTACCAATAAATTTCAAATAATTTTCTCTATTAATTGTTTTGCTCTCGGCTCCCTTGTAGTGTTCTGACCAAGATTTTGGCAATTTAGCAAATCTATTTCCCGCTTTAAATTCATAGCCGTAAAGTTTTCCAGCTCGTTCTTCCACATAGTCTAATTCTGCTCCGGTACTAATTCTCCAAAAATATTGGGAGGCTAATTTATTAGTATAGCTTAGGTACTTTTTTCGTTCAATTAGAAGAAAGTTTTCCCAAAGTTGCCCTTTATCATTTCTATTTTCTAACGAATTTAAATTATCAATAAGTATATTCCTTATGCCTAAATCATAAAAATAAATTTTATCTTTTTTCGAAACCTCCTTGCGTAAATTACGATTAAACCCACTCAACCTAAAAATAACAAAAGATTTTTCTAACAAATCGATGTACTCAGCAACAGTTCCCTTGTTAATTTCAAGTTGTCTGGCAATTTCTGCTACTGACACTTCTGAGCCAATTTGAAATGCCAACAGTTGTAATAATTTTTTCATTTTATCGGCATATTTTATTCGAGCGATTCTTAAAACATCTTTATATAAATAAGCCCTACTAATTTCTTCTAATAATTTTTGTTTATCTTCCCAATTTTGAGTTGTAAAAATTTCTGGATAAGAACCAAAAATTAACAGCTCTTCTATTTTTTCATCAATTTCAAATTCACTAAAATAGTTTTGTAATTCCAATACCGCCAAAGGAAATAAATTATACGTCCAGGTACGACCAGTCAATGGCTCACTTACTTTATTGGCTAATTCAAATGATGACGACCCCGTAACAATTATTTTTAAATCTGGCAGTCTGTCTCTAATTATTTTTAAATTAATACCTATATCGGGAATCCTTTGTGCTTCATCGATAAATAATAATTCATGCCCATTTATTACTCTATTTATTTTATTAAAATCACGACTGGAAAAAATATCTATATATTTTGCTTCATCAGCATTTACAATTAATGTTTTCAACTGCAACTCTTTTATTATCTTTTTAGCCAAGGTTGTTTTACCAATTTGTCGTGGTCCATAAATAATCGCTATTTTTTCAGTCGATTTTATTTTCTTGATTATTTGATTTTTAATAGCTCTTTTTATATACATACTTTCATTATACACTATGTTTTTAGTTTTGTCAACCGAAATAGCGTGATTTCGGACAGTAGTCTGACGGAAATAGCGTGATTTCGGACAGTTAACGTGAACAAAGAATCTTTTTTAAAAGAACTTCTGATAAAACCTGAATAGTTGAGAAACCTGTTATCTCAACTACGCTAAACTCTTTTGTCTCTCCTCTCCTTTAGCTCTTCAATAATTTTTTTAACATCCTGAGCGCGGGATTTTGGGCAAACCAATAAAGCATCATCCGTATCCACGATAATCATATCATCAACACCAATGGTAGCAATGAGCTTATTTTTATCACCATAAATCATTGTTCCAGAAGTATCCTGAATAATTGCATTGGCTTTGATGACATTTTTACGTTCATCTGCTTGGGATAATAAATTTTCATAAAGCGTATCCCAGGTGCCAATGTCTCTCCAACCAAATTCTCCCTTGATAATCAAAACATCTTTTGGGTTCATTTTTTCGGCAATGGCATAATCAATGGATATTTTTTCCATTTGTCCGTATAATTCAGCGATTATTTCTTGATTATTATCACCTTTAATCTCTACTTCAATTTTTTTAAGAATTTCATACATTTCTGGAGCATATTTTTGATAAGCTTCTAAAAATTTTCGTGGTGTCCACATATAATAATTGGCGTGCCAAAAATAATCACCCTCTTCCAAATATCTTTTGGCGGTTTCAAAATCTGGCTTTTCTTTATGCTTTAAAAATTCATAAAATTCTACCCCATTTTTATCAATATTTTTTTTACCAACTTTAGTGTAGCCAAGGGCGGTGTTTGGTTCGGTAGGATAAATGGAAATGTCTAGCATTTTTCCGGTTTCTTTGATAACTTTTTCTGCTTGCTTCAGAACATTTAAGAATTCATCAACTTTGTTGATTTGTTGATCGGAGGCTACAAATACCATTGGCTCATCCATACCTTGTAGACCAAGATGGACAGCATTAAATCCCATGGCCGGAGCGGTGTCTCTTTTTTCTGGCTCAATTATGATATTTTCTTCCGGAAAATCTGGTAATATTTGTTTTATTTCACTGACTAATTTTTTGGTGGTGGCAATAAATTTTTTTTCCTTCGGATAGTCTTTAAATCTATCCAGTGTTTCTTCCAACATTGTTTTGTCTGAAGTTAATTTACAAAATTGCTTTGGCACATCGGAACGACTCATGGGCCACAACCTTGATCCTGAACCTCCTGCTAAAATTACTATTCTCATATATTTAAGTTAATTTTTATCCACCACTCAGCTTAGCAGGTCTTTGAGACAAAAGCAAGGGAATTTATATCTCATAAAAATAATATTGGGATATTGAATAGTTTATTACTTGTTTGAACAAATTAATTTATTTTAATTTTTTTTGACTTTTCTCAAAATTAGGACAACCGCACTAACTTTGAGCCAATATGATGAATTGACTATTTACCGATAAAAGTACGCTCTCACCTGCGAAAAATAAACGCTCCCATCCTATCAATAATCAAGTTCCAGAACTAAACTTAGGTTTGATACTGTTATGTACATTTCAAAACTATCCTCAAAACAAAGAACTAACTGTACTCATATAGTCAATTGACTACTTGACTACAATTTTAGTTTAAATTACAAGTTGGGAAAATGATCTTTAAAATAAGAAATGGGAGAGCTGATTTATCACGCTCTCCCACTTACCTTGTGTTGGAAAAATTACTTTAATATGGACAACAACTATTTTGCAATTTATAAATAATGAAACAGTTATTGTACCTGATTTTTAAGGGGTTGTTTCTTATTTCTTTTGTAATTTTAATGCCATTTATTTTCACTATTACCGCTGCCCTTATTCTTAACATATCGTCCAGAGCGGTTTCTAGATCTAAATAAATAGCAAGTGTCTGTTCTCTCTTGTTAATAGTGCTAACTACAACAAAATATTCTTGCCAGGTATTCATTTCATTCTCCAATTTTTTGTTAACCAAACGATAGCCCTAAACCAATCCTTAAATTGTGTACTTATCCAATAACCCACCTTAAAAACTAATTTTTAAAATTTTCTCCTCTATTTTAAAATAAAGAACTCCCTCTCTCATCTAGAGCTTTGTTAACCAAGGCATCAGCCTCTTTATTTAGCTCTCGACGAATATGATTAAATTTAACTGATTTATAATCTAATGTCAAATTCCAAATTATAATAAAATACTGCTGGATTCTTTTGTCTTTTAGTTTATACTCATGATTCAGTTGCTTAACCACTAATTCCGAATCCAAAAAACACTCCACCGACATTTTTTTGGCTTCTTTTTTGCTAACAACTTTTTTAGCCTGGTCTAAAGCATAAATCAAAGCTTCATATTCTGCTTCATTGTTTGTTCGGCTATCCCCAATAAATTCACTAAACTCATTTTTTTTCAGAAGCCTTGCTTCTGAATTATTTTCCACAACCGAAATAACCCCGCCAATGGCTGCCGGACCAGGGTTTCCTCTTGAACCTCCATCGGTGTAAATTATAATTTTTTTATTCATCTTTTTTATTTACTGTATTTGAAAATCCTTTAATAGCTTCTAGTATCTCCACTGGTACCATCCAAATAGTTGTATTTGATTGGTCAGAAGAAATATCATTGATAGCTTGTAGTGTTCGTAGATGCATTGCTCCTGGGGTTTTTCCTAGGGTGGTGGCAGCTGTTGCTAAATTATCAGCAGCCTCTTTATCTCCCTGGGCCTTAATGATGACGGCTCGCTTTTCTCGTTCTGCTTCTGCCTCTTTGGAAATTGTCCGTTTTAAGTTTTCTGGAATAATAATATCTTTTAATTCCAAGGCTTCCACATCAATTCCCCACTTATTAGTCTTCTCATCTAACTCTTCTTTAATCGATTCGGCAATTTCTGCTCTTTTTTGCAAAAGTTCATCTAGAGTTCTTTCCCCTACCGCGTTTCGCATGGTGGTTTGAGCCAATTGAGAAATGGCGTAAAAATAATCCTCTACCTCCAAGACAGCTTTAGCAGAATCAATAATTTTATAATAAACCACTGCATTAATATTGGCAGGGATATTATCTTTAGTAATAATTTCCTGATCAGCCACATCAACAGTTTTCGTTCGAATATCTATTTTTTTCATTCGTTGAAAAATCGGAACAATCAACCGCCAACCGGGATTTTTAATGCCCGTAAATTTCCCCAAAGTAAAAACTACTCCTCTTTGATATTGCTCAACTTGCCTAATTGAAATTAAAATTATTACTCCCGTTACTATAATTAGCGTTAATAAAATTGCTGTCATTGTTTTGTTGTTAATTATTATTTTTAATTTTAAATTCTTGACCGAAAAGATGCTTAATAAAAATTCTAGCCTTCATTCCTAAATTCCTACAAAAAAATTACCCTGTTGTAGCAACCTCCATTATTATAATGGTCATTACTATATTAGACCTCTTCGGAAAGTACTCTCTACTGCAATTTCCCATCTTTGGTAAAATTTACTTCCAGCCAGCCCGTCCGAACGGAGTCATCCGGGCGGAAGGCTGACCAATTTCGGAGAAAAAGTTTCAAGTGATTAATGATGTGACATTTATCACAAATTGCTGGTCAACCTTGGGTTGGCAAACTTTTTCAACTTAGCTAAGGCTAAATTTTCCAGCCCCAGGCTGACCAATCTTAATCTTATTGCTCATCTTGTTTAATGGTATATGGTAAAGATATTAATTAGCTGGTCAGCCTTTGGTTGGCAAAAGTTATTCAATAAATTTTACTCAAAGCTAAAAAATTTCGTAACGAAATTACTTTCCGAAGAAGTCTATTACAATAATAAAATTATTAAGTCTAATATAACTGACTATGTGTTCCGATTTCAACAAACATGATTTTATTTTCACAACAGTTTCTATAGAGCGCTCGCCAATCTCCACTTAAATTTATACTAAACAACCCAGTTCTTTGCCCAACTAATGCATGATGATGCAAAAGTGGATTATTTTTATCTTTTAAAAACAATTTCAATCTTTTTGGAAATACTGTTTTTATCTTTTTGGGACATTTTTTAAATTGTTTTTGAAACTTCTTCGAATAACCAACTTGCATAATATTTTCTATTCTTTAGCTAAGGCGCTTATGAATTCTATCGCTTCTTCTGGGTCATAAAATTTCATCTTACCACTCTTATACTCCTCCTCAGCTTCCAATATATGTTTTTGGGTCTTTTTATTAAAATTTTCAAACTTTTCTTCTCTAATATCTAGCTCATTTAAGTCAATATTTAATTTTCTATCTCTTACAAACTGAGCCATAAACATATTTAATATCGCACTCAAACTGACCCCCATTTCTTTGGCGATTTTTTGAGCCTCCTTTTTAACTTTTTCATCAGCCTTAAAATTTACTATTGTACTCATAACATTTTATTTATACACTTATTATGTATTAAGTATATATCATTTATACATTTTGTCAAATGATTATGTCTCCTTGTGATAAACATTCGGTTTCATAATTACAAATCTAAAATTTAAACATTCAGAATTGAATTCCACCCTAATTGGGTGACCAAATCTCTAATAGAACGTTCTTGATAAAAAAACAATAATGCAATATTTGGTTGGATTGGTAATCGGCCTATTGACTGGAAAATTTAAGACTTAGAACTTAAAATTAGCTAAGCTTCCCCACAATCTGTCCCAATTCTTCTTCGGAGTAGTAATCGATTAGAATTTATTGCACTCAACATACCTCTTTAAATAGTTCTTCATTGCATTTATGAAATTTAACCAAAATCCATTAATGCTGAAGGACTTTATTATACAACTTCTCTAAAGCATAGATTACTAATTTTTTTCAAATTATCTTATTTATCATTTTTAGAATTTGACTCCATAGTTTTACTATCAAACTTAATCCCTTTATTCTCTGGAATCTTATGCTTTATTTGATCTGTCTTATTATTATTTGATTTTCTATATGTTTCTTCAAAAGCACTACCACATTTGCCCACAAAAAAATCATCTATTTTACAGGTTATTCCATCTTGCCCATTATTGATAAGACACATTTTTTCTTCTCTTCCTTCCCTTCTATCAACATAGATCTTACCACCTCTAGCAAGACAATATTTTTCTGCTGGTGCTAATTGCTGACTTTTGTTTAGTGTAAGATACCCTACCACACCACCAAGTGCGATAATTACAGTGACTAAGATTGCGATGATTGTTTTTTGATTCATTGTTTTGTTGTTAATTATTAATTTTATTTAAAATTTAAAATTTACAGATTAAAATTATCTTATCCCCCTCTCAACTTATTTACAATTTGTCCCAGCTCTTCTTCGGAATAATAATCGATTAGAATTTTGCCGTTGTTTTTTATTCCGCGGATTTTTACTTTGGTATTTAATCGGTCGGCGATTTTATTTTCTAAATTTAATAAATCTGGGTCAACATTTTTTTGAACTCGATAATTTTTACCAACATTTATTTTTTTGGTGACATCCTCCACTTGCCGAACATTTAATTTGTCTTTCAAAATTGATTTAAATAAATCCATTTGTTTTTTCTCGTCGGATAAAGCCAAAATTGTTCGGGCATGTCCTTCGGTAATTTTTCCCTGGATGAGAGCTTCCTGAATTTCTGTTGGCAATTTAAGAAGTCGCAAGATATTAGCAATGGCACTTCTACTTTTTCCCACTTTAATAGCTATTTCTTCCTGGGTTAAATTAAATTCTTGTTGTATTCTGTCGTAAGCGTTAGCTTCCTCAATGGGGTTTAAGTTATGTCGTTGAATATTTTCAATCAAAGCCCACTCAGCTTTATTTTGTTCGCTGGCACTACGGGTAACCACTGGAACGGTTTTTAAGCCGGCTAATTTAGAGGCTTCCAGCCGTCGTTCCCCGGCGATTAACTCATAACCGCCTTCTTTATTGTAGGTGACAACCAACGGCTGAATAATCCCATGTTCGGCTATGGAATCTGCTAGCTCTTGTAATTTGTTAGGGTCAAAATTTGTTCTGGGCTGATAAGGATTTGGCATAATCTCTGCAACAGGCACTTCCATTATACTCTTTAGGGACATTCCTTTTTGCAATTTAACATCTTTCGGCTCTGTTTTTTTAACAGAAGCTCGTTTACCCTGTGGTGACTTTTCAACTTTTAACTGATCCGCCTTAGGCGTGACACCAAAATAATTAGCCTCTCCCAGTGGACTAATTGATTTACCTTTTAGAGTATTGTTTTTCTTGGTAGTATTTTTTTTACTATTTTTACTTTTGGTGCTCTTTTTATTTTGAGAATTACCACCGAAAATAGAATCTTTATTTTTATTAGGAATTAATGAGGCTAAACCTCTACCTAGACCACCTTGTTGAGACATATTTTTTAGTAACTCGTAACTAGTAACTAGTAACTCGTAGATTATTTATTAAAATTATATTGAAAATTTCTTAACTTTTATTCCATTTTCTTTTAAATCTGCTACCATAAATCCTCCTCCAACACCCAGCATTCCTCCTGGAGCAGGTACTGTAACTAATTTCATTGAACGAAAAATTGGTCTAAGCCCTTTTGCTCTTTTTAAAAAATCTATAGCTCCTTGAGTCTTATCACCAGGAAAACCAATTTCTATTACCTTTCTCATAGTATCCTTAGTTAATCTACCCGTAATTAAGTCAGCCAATAATGGATAAATCTCTCTAGACCAGGTAGCGTGATTATGCCCTGCAAATGTTTTTTCTAAATTATCTAAATAATCTGTTTTCATAAATTTAAAAATATTACGCAATGCCTCCGGGTCATGCAATAATAAAATAATTTTTTGTCCATTTTTTTTTGCGTCACTTATATTATCTTTATAGAAGTCTTGTTGCTCTCTAGACTTTTGCTTGATTTTATCAGTAATTTTTGTATCATATGTTTCCGCCAACTCTAAATCTGAGCTAACAGCTATAAATTTATACTGATCGTCATCAAAAGTATAAAATAAAGAATTAAATACTTCTTCAAACATTTCGATAGCTACATCATTTAATCCAGCTCCCTCCTCACTAGAAAATGGTCTTTTATATCCTAATTCATGTCCACCGGCAATAAAATGTCTTGGTATCCTTTTCAAAAAACTATCATCCAACCATCTCTGTAGTTGCTGGGCTCTACTCTTAGAGTCTTCACCCTGTAAACCAAATTCTCCTTTGCCAGCAATCATGTCGCCCATTAAAAATAAGTAATCTGGATTTTTGGCCACCTCTTTGCTTTTAATAAGAACTTCTTTAAATAATTCAGGGTTTTTAGCATCTTTTTTGTGATAAATTTCTGTTCCCGAACTTTGTTTTTTTTGGTGGCATCATGCTTGTCTTTATCTCTCCATAAATGTGCATCACCAGTTAATATAACCTGCTTATGTTTTTCACTCATAGTTTTAAAATCTATCCTTTCAACTTATACACTTTTTAGGGTGTTTTATTAATAGTCTAGATTATTTATTAAAATTATCTGCTATTTGCAGTACTTTAGCTATTTTTAAAATGTATTTATCGGTATTTGAGAATGTTTCATCTGGCTGAATGTCTAAAATATATTTACCCTCCCCTCCAAAACTGATTCTTTCATCTTCGATAAATTTTTGTTGGATAATTTTTCTTTGTAATCGTTTTCGTTTTGTATATATTTTTTTAAACTCCTGTAATAACTCCAAGTCATATTCGTTTAACTTTTTTGAATGATACCTACCTTGATTATATTGTTGTATAATTTTATCCGTAATTTGCCTTTCTCTAATCAAAAGATCTCTAAATTCAATCCTATCTTTTCGGCTATTTTCTTGATTATTTTCTGAATTGCGCATTTTTTTACTTTTACTTTAGCCAATAATTTATTACTCCCATGGTTAAAATAATTGTAATTATCACCGATGTCCAAAACATTCCACTTTGCCCGACTTTCCTATAGGCCTTCCAGCTGGAATATAACCAAAACGGTTGAGCAATTAGACTGGCAATAACTCCATACTCTGGTTTTTCTATTGCTATTAAAAAATAAGCTAGAATAGTAAAAACTGGTAAGGCAAACTGGGTTAATATATCAAAATCTTTTTCAATCTCATTGCTGTGTTTTTTCATCAGTAAATATTACATTTTATCGATTTCTAACCAGCAAATATTTAACGTGAACCTCATAAATTTTATAAATCCACCTTAGATACAAATCCCAAGGTACAAGATACAAGATACAAACAAATTCCAATCACTAAATTCCAAACGTTAAATTTTAAACATTTATTATTGTAATTTGAGATTTGTTTGTATCTTATAATTTATTTCTTATTTCTTCTTTATTTTTTGGTTATTGGTCATTGAGATTTGTTTGTTTCTTGTATCTTGTTCCTTGTATCTTTTTATAAATATTACTCCTTATTCACTACTCATTACTCACTATTCACTGATCTTCTAATAACTTCTCCTGCCAATTGCCGATAAGCCCTGGCTCCGCTATTGAAGGCATCAAAATTTAAAATTGATTTTCCAAAACTTGGTGCTTCGGCCAAACGAACTGTGCGAGGAATCACGGCATCAAAAACCTTGTCTGGAAAATGTCTTCTAACCTCTTTTACTACTTGTTTAGCTAAACGATTTCGTCGATCATACATAGTCATCACAATTCCACCTAATTTTAATTCTGGTTGAAGATTTTGTTGAACCAGGTCTATGGTGTTGAGTAATTGCCCCAATCCTTCCAAGGCAAAATACTCTGTCTGCACTGGTACAATCACTTCATCCGCCGCCACTAGACCATTAATGGTTAGCAAGCCAAGGCTGGGTGGGGAATCAATGATAATAAAATCGTATTGTGGTCTGACCATTTCTAAAACTTGTTTTAATCTGAATTCACGATTTTCCAATTCTGCCAATTCAATGGTTGCTCCGGCTAAATCTTGGGTAGCAGGGATAATATATTGTCCTTCAACTTCAGTGGGAACAACCAAATCGGCCGGATGTTCATCTAAAAGTAAAGCGTTGTAGAGTCCTTTTTGAATATTTTGAGTATCCAATCCTAGTCCGCTGGAAGCATTGGCTTGAGGATCTAAATCAACCAGAAGAACTTTTTGCCCAGCATCAGCTAAATAACTGGCTAAGTTTATAGCTGTGGTTGTTTTACCCACTCCTCCTTTTTGATTGATAAGTGATATAATTTTCCCCATAGAAGATTGTTTGCTTTAGTTTTATTTTAATATTTTCATTATACTAGAAAATAACCGTGAGGGCAAATTATTTAAACAAAAAACAGCCAAGGGCTGTTTTTTGTTTTTTGAGAAACTATTTACTGATCTACTAGACTAGCATCTAGTGTCTATTTTTAAATCCACCCCTAACCCCTCCTTTGATAAAGGAGGGGAAATAAGGATCTAGTATCTAGTGTCTACTATTTAGTGTCTACCAGTCTAGATTACTTAAGTTCTACAGTTGCGCCGGCTTCTTCCAACTTTTTCTTTAGTTCTTCAGCCTCATCTTTAGCAACTTTTTCTTTAACTACAACTGGAGCTCCATCAACCATATCTTTAGCATCTTTTAGCCCAGCACCGGTAATTTCTTTAACGGCTTTAATTACATTGATTTTAGAATCTCCAGGAGCTACTAGCTCAATGTCGTATTCTGATTTTTCTTCAGCACCACCTTCGGCACCAGCATCTCCACCAGCTACAGCACCAGCTACAGCTACAGGAGCGGCTGCAGAAACACCAAACTTATCTTCTAATATTTCTACCAACTCTGCCAAATCCAAAACACTCATTTTTTCAATTTCCTCAACGAGGCTTTTGAATTTTTTAGGAACTTCAACCTCTTTTTTCTCTTCCTTGGTTTCTTCGGAAGTTTTCTTTTCTTCTGTCATAATCTTATGATTAATTATTATATTCCTACGAATCTACAAATCATTTACAAATCTACAAATATTGTATTTATAAACTTGTTTTAGATTTATACACCCGCAAGAAAAATTTATTATTAACTATTTATAATTTCCAAGATACAAGCTCCAAGACACAAACAATCTCCAATAACCAAATTCCAACTTCTAAATTCTAAATTCTAAATTTTGGTTATTGAAATTTGAAATTTGTTTGTTTCTTGTAATTTGTACCTTGTTTTTTCGCAAACTTTACCTTCTTTCGTCTTTACAAACTTCACAATCCCTATGCCTCCCCCTCTTTCTTTTCTCTAATAGCCTGCAGGGTATAAACCAATCCTCTCAAATTTCCTCCCAAAACATTAACAAATCCGGAAACTGGGGCTTTCAAACTACCAACAACCTTAGCCAATAATTCATCCTTGCCTGGTAATTTAGCTAAAGCAGTCATTTCTTCCTGGGTCATTGCTTTATTTTCCAAAACTCCAGCTAACATTTTCAATTTCTCATTGTCTTTAGCAAACCTACGAACAATTTTAGCGGCGGTAACTTCATCCTCTCCCCCGTAAACAAAAGCTAGTTGTCCTTCCATTTTTCGTACATCTAAATCAATTTTTTGATTATCCAAAGCTACTTGGGCAACACTTTTCTTCAAAACCTGCATTTTGATACCTGCTTCTCGTAAAATTTTTCTCAGCTCGCTTATTTCCGCAACGGTCATTCCTTTGTAGTCGCAAACAACTGTTGTCTTACTGGCTGTTAAATTTTCAACAAAACCTTCAGCTAATTCTTTTTTTTGCTTTTTTGTTAACATATTTTTAAATTAAATTATAATAAAAAATGGACTGTTACCACAGACCACCCTTAAAATGCGTTTCTCACATTTTTCGATTTCCTCGTTGGGACTTATGGATGCCCAAGGTCTGTGGAAAATATTTATTCACTTGTGATTATTATTTTAACAGGTTTTATTTTTTTGTCAAGAGTGCGCATCAAATCATCTAAAATGACACCGTAAGTCACATTGATAAATCATTTGAAATGACACCATAATTCAGGTAGAATATACAGTTAATTTAATTAACGTTTAAGTAATTAACCGTAAAACTACCTATGAATACCGAAGCTAGAAAACAATA
>WGDO01000005.1 GCA_015493225.1 Patescibacteria group bacterium | reverse complement strand
TTTCGACAATACTCATCCAGAATTAATCCTTTTTCTTTTTTATCTGCTTTAAAGTACTTTTCTCTTAGTGTTTTCATATATTGTTTTCTAGCTTCGGTATTCATAGGTAGTTTTACGGTTAATTACTTAAACGTTAATTAAATTAACTGTACATTCTATCTGAATTACGGTGTCATTTCAAATGATTTATCAATGATGCTTTCGGTGTCATTTTAGATGATTTGATGCAAAAGATTGCATTATTTTACTTTTTGATGTATACTTTTAATGAATTTAAGTAAATAATTTACAATATTATGAAAATGTCATTTATCGAATTCTCGGTAGAAAATTTTAAAATATTTAGAGAGAAGACCACTTTTTCGATGTTTGCACGAAAAAGTAGCCATACTTTTGGTAGTAATGGAGAAAATTTACTCAAAACCTCATTAATTTATGGGCCAAATGCTTCGGGGAAAAGTACATTGCTACAAGCCTTTGTCGCATTGTGGAATGGAATAATAAAGTCCGCTAATAATCCAGAGGGGTCAATTTTGCCATATCAACCATTTGCACTATCTTCCGAAGAGGATAAGCCAGTTTTTTTTGAAGTTGTATTTTCGCTTGGGAAAAATATCTTTAAATACAATTTTTCTTTTTCGAAAAGTGAAATACGCACAGAGAATTTATTTGAAATTTTATCATCTGGTAAGGAAAAAAAGTATATTGTAAGAAAAAAACAAAATATTAAACTTTTTGCTGAATTTAAAAAGAGCAAAGACATTAAAATTAAAACGAGAAAAGAAGTTTTGTTTTTATCAGCTGCCTCACAATGGAATAATGATTTGGCTATGAAAATAGTTGAAGGGTTTAAAAATGATATAAGGGTTATTGATAGCACCAATACTGAACATTATGGTGGGCATACAGTTGGGTTGCTCAAAAAAGAGAGAAATAAGAAAGACAAGGTTTTAGATTTTCTCAAAAGAGCTGATTTCTGCATTGAAAATATAATTGTTGAAAAAATAGCTATTCCTGAAATTCCTGAAAGTATAAAACAGCAAATATTGGCAATGGGAGCAAAAAATATACCAAATGAGGCTGATACTGTTTTCTTTTCACATAATAAATTTAATACAAAAGGAGTTAAAATTGGGATAGCCAAATTTAACTCAGGAGAAGAATCTAAGGGAACACAAAAGTTTTTTGATGTGATTGGTCCGATTGTAGATACCTTAGAAAATGGAAAAGTTCTAATTATTGATGAGTTTGATAACAGTCTTCACCCTTATTTAACCAAATTTATCATTGATCTTTTTGAAGAAAATAATCCAAAAAACGCACAACTAATCGTAACCACACACGACACAAGCCTATTGTCACATAAAGAATTAAATAAAGAGCAATTTTGGTTTACAGAAAAAGACAAATTTGGTGCAGGAAAATTATTTTCATTAGCAGAATTTAAGGATGAAGCGCCAAGGAATGATACAGAATTTTCTAAAAAATATCTTGAAGGTAGATTCGGGGCACTTCCTTTTGTTAATTTTAAAAATTAAAAAATATGGGCAAAAGATTTAAAAGAGATATAAATAAAAGAGGTGAGTATAGTTTTATTTATATTTTTACAGAAGGGGCTAAAACTGAACCAATATACTTTAATTTTAAAAAAGATGAAATAGAGCAAGATATTCGCAAGAGAAGAATAAAGATAAAAATTAATGACGGAGGGTATAAAGGTGGCAATAATACATTGAGTCTAGTTAATCTTGCTGTGGATTTTATTGGTAATAAAAGCAATGGTTTTGATAAGGATATCGATGAATGCTGGGTTGTTTTTGACAAAGATGCTTTTGATCAAGATTTTGATAATGCAATAGAGAAAGCATCAAAAAGTGGATTGAAAGTCGCCTATTCAAACGAATCCTTTGAATTATGGTTTTTATTACATTTTGACTTTATGGATTCAGCCGTAGGCAGAAAGGAATATAATAAAAGAATAACAGAAAAATACATAGCGGAAACTGGCGACAAAAGATATCGATATGACAAAGTTGATGCTGTGCTACCACTTATAAAAATAATTAAAGATAGAGAAAAAGACGCAATAAGAAATGCAAAAACTTTGATAAAGAAACACGGACAAGCACAGCCAATCTCAAAAAGAAATCCATCCACCAAAGTTTATTTACTTGTTGAAAGGTTAAATAAATTAGCTTAAATTAAACAAGAAAGATTTCATCTTAACTCATCCACCTTATGCGGATATTATTAAATACAGTGAGGGGAAAATCGAAGATGACTTGTCCAATATTCACGACATAGATAAATTTGTGGATGAAATGGAATTGGTGGCAAAAGAATTGTATAGAGTCTTACGACCAGGAAAATATTGTGCGATTTTAATCGGGGGCACCAGGCGAAATAAAATGTATCAGCCGATGGCGTATAAGGTTATGCAAAAGTTTTTAGGTGTAGGATTTGAGCTCAAAGAAGATATTATAAAAGTCCAGCATAATTGTAAAGCAACTGGGTTTTGGGTAGATAAATCGAAAGATTACAATTTTCTTTTGATTATGCACGAGCATTTATTTGTGTTTGAGAGATCTTAATTTTGTGACAAACTGAGATTAGTTGTTTAATTAACCAATCAAATTCTATGAATATTAAATTATCAAGTCAGCCGAAGTTTTCTTATATAGATATTAAAAGTGCGGTTAGTCCGGCGACTTTTCAAAAGGCTAAAGACCTCTTTGGAAGTGGCGCGGTAAAGAATTTTGAAACACAAGGCAGGGGATATACAGCCCAGGTTATTAGCGGAAGTAAAAAATATAGAGTATTATTGTCCAGGGGGGACATTATGAATTCGGATTGTAATTGTTATGCTGGAGAGAATGGTTATATTTGCAAACATGTTTTAGCGGTTGGGTTAAAAGCCTTTGATTATTTTTCTTTGCCGGCAGAAGATTTGTCAGCACCAAAAAATCTTTCTGAGGTTAAAAAACTTGTTAATCAAGGGATGCGTAAAATCAAGGCCTATGTTGGTCCTTCAAAGCATTGGGATAAGTATGTACATTCTTTGGATACGGGGTCAATGATTATTGTTGAAGCTATCCAAAATTTAGAAGCTACAAAAGAAAATGCGAAATACCTTTGGCAGTTGGTTCTACGATTATCGAGAAAATTATCTCACGGAGGGGTGGACGATTCGGATGGAATCATTGAAGGTTGTATTAATAAAATTATGAGAAAGATAATTAATATGACAAAAGAAAATGAAGAATTGATAGTGCTGCTGCATTCTTTTGCAGACGATTACACTGGTTTTGGTTTCGAGGAAGATTTAAGAGTATTAAATAAATAATTTTAAAAAAACCTGTCGGTTGCGCTTGAAACAGAGGCGTGATAGGTATTTATAATAAACCCCCGAAACCTGAACAAGTTCTTTTTAAACTTTCTATCGAAAATTAAAAAAGAACTTGCCCAGCCTTTTGCTCTCTTTAAAAAGGGGGCAACTAAAATTGATGGTTTCACTTATAACTCTAAAAAAACAGCAACTTGAGTATCAAGTTACTGTTTTTTGTCAGCTATCTTTTGCTTGCTACAACTTCCCTAAATCTAGGGTATCCTTAATCTCAACTTGGTCCACAAATTCTTCAACGTGGCTAACCATAATCATTGCTCCCTGATATTCTTTGAGGGCTTTAGCGATGACTGGTAAATGTCTAAAGTTTATATGGTTTGTTGGTTCGTCTAGAATTAAAAGTTCTGGCTCCGTGAGAACAAGTTGCGCAAAGGCAACTAGACCTTTTTGCCCCTCAGAAAGACTGCCAATTTTTGAATCCATCTCTTTTCCAGTAATCAGAAATCCACTGGCCGTAGCTCTCATCTGCTCTTCATTCTCTGCAGGCATTGCCTCAATTAAAGTATCGTAAACAGTTTTTTCAAAATCTAAAGTTGAAAAATCCTGTCGATAATAACCAATGCGAACATCAGGAGAAATCTGTGCGTCAACAGAATCATTTTTAGCCAAGCGTTCCAATAGGGTTGTCTTGCCAATTCCATTCGGTCCCTTCAATGATAATTTTTCTCTTTTTCGTAAAACTACTTCCACTTTTTTGGGGGTTGGTTCTCCATTCTCCATTACAGTTAAGGAATTAATTTTAATTACATCCCCCACAAAATTCATTTGAGCTGGAATATTAAAATCACGAATAGTTTGGTCTTCTCTCCGAACATCAACTTTATCTTCTTCCATCCGAGCTACTTCATCTTTCATCTTCTTCGCAATCAAACGCATCTTACCACCTTTGTTGGCAAAGTAATTTATTTTCTCTTTATGGGCAGCAATTTTTTTAGCGAATTGAGCGTTCTTTTTATTTTCCCTTTCGATTTGTAGTTTAACTTCTTCAACTACCGTATAGTAATCTCCCACAAATTGGTCAATTTTATGATTGTAAATATCCAGATACAAAACGCCGTCAGTAAACATATTCAAAAAGTCAGCATCATGAGAAATGACTACGCAAGTTTTTTCATACATCATTAAAAAAGAAAGCAAATGTCCAACGCCATCAGCATCAAGGTTATTTGTTGGTTCATCTAATAATAAAATATCTGGTTTTTGAATTAGAGCCGAAGCTAAAAGTAAACGAGCCTGTTGTCCGCCAGAAAAACTAGACATTTTTTTATCCATGGGTAAAGAAATGTTCACAGCTTCCATTGCTTCTTTAATATTCATATCTAGTTCATAATCTTCACCCTTAAAATAAACAGCAAAAAATTCTGGAATAGTTAATTTTAATTGTTCGGCGGGAATTACCTGTTGGGCACAGGCAATTGTTAAATTTTCATTACGGTAGATATTTCCAGAGCTTGGTAAAATTTTTCCCATAATTAAATTAAACAATGATGTTTTTCCTGCTCCATTTTGTCCCATTAGAGCTATCTTTATTCCTTCTCGCAGAGCAAAGGAAGCTTCGTCTAAAATTTCTTTTCCGCTACTGTGTTCAAAACTAACATCGCTAAAGCGAATAGCTACATCTTCCTTTGTCATATCGTTTATATTTAATCATTACAATTATTAAGTATACTTGATTTGGGAAATATTGCAAGAATATTATTTGAATATATTAATAAGAAATGGTATAATGAACATACCTTTAATAAATAAAATTATGTTATTGTTATTATTATTATTAAAAATTATCATTGTCTTGTTTTTTATAGGATTTTTTGCTAAACTATTATTAAAGAGAAAGGATAAGCAACATGTAAATAACATTTTAATGACCAAGGTAAAAAAAAGTTATTCTACCAATAGAATATCTTACAAAAGTAAAACCACAAAAAAGAAAAAAGAGGCAAGAAAAACAAAGAAGAAATTTAGTTTCTGGCGATTTTTATTCACTCTATTTTTAATTGTGGTTGTTTTTGGGATAATTAGTATTGCCGGCTTATTTGCTTATTATGCTAAAGATTTACCAAATCCAAATAAGATAAATAAAAGAGTCGTGGCAGAATCTACAAAGATTTATGATCGCACAGGACAACACTTATTGTACGAAATTTATGGCGAAGAGAATAGAACAGTTATTCCTTTTGAGGAGATGCCATCGGCTATTTTGGCCGCTACGGTAGCCCTGGAAGACCGTAATTTCTATCATCATCACGGTGTTGATTTTCGGGGACTAGCTAGAGCAGCGTTAAAAAATGCCCAGGGACGAAGACAGGGAGCTTCAACCATCACTCAACAGTTTGTAAAAAATTCTATATTAACTCCAGACAGAACCGTTAAGAGAAAAATTAAAGAAATTATATTATCTTTGGAAGTAGAATCAAAATTTAGTAAACAAGAAATTTTGAGAATGTATCTTAATGAAATTCCCTATGGTTCCAATGCCTATGGAGTTGAAGCGGCTTCCCAAACTTTTTTTGGAAAACATGCCAAAGAATTAACTCTGGCTCAATCAGCTTTATTAGCTTGTTTACCGAATAAGCCTAGTAAATATTCTCCGACGGGTTTGCATACAGACCAACTTTTAAAAAGATGGCGTTATGCTTTGGATACCATGGCTGAAATGGGATTTATAACCAAGGAACAAGCAGAACAAGCTAAACAGGAAGATATTTTAAGTCAGGTTAGACCAAAGAGGGTGGGATTGAACGCTCCCCATTTTGTATTTTATGTTAAAGAAAAATTATTAAAAGAATTTGGTGAAGAAGAATTAAAACAACAGGGATTAAAAGTGTACACAACTCTAGATTGGGATTTACAACAAATTGCCGAGAGAGTTGTGCGAGAAGGAGTAGAAAAAAATGGTCCTAAATATGGATTTTCCAATGCTGGATTAGTGGCAGTTAGTCCAAAAACTGGGGAAGTTCTAGCAATGGTCGGGTCTAAAGATTATTGGAGCAAAGATATTGATGGAAAATTTAATGTAGCAATCAGTAAGCGTCAACCAGGGTCATCATTTAAACCCTATGCCTATGCGGAAGCTCTGCGAAAAGGTTATACTCCAGATACAATTCTATTTGATGTTAAAACAAATTTTGGTAAAGATGGTAGTGGGGAGTATTATCGTCCCCAAAATTACACAGGAACATTTAGGGGGCCAGTCAAGATGAAAGAAGCTTTAGCTACGTCATTAAATATTCCAGCTGTAAAAATTCTTTATTTAGCAGGCATCAAAGATGTGATTACTTTAGCAAAATCTATGGGAATTACCACTTTAAATCACCCGAATAATTATGGGTTGGCTTTGGTGCTTGGTGGTGCGGAAGTACGATTACTGGATCACGTTGGTGCCTTTGGTGTATTTGCTAATCAAGGAGAAAAAGCTGACCAAAAGATATTTACTAAGATAGAAGACGCCCATGGACAGCTTATAGAGGACTTTAGCAAAACAAAGACTAAGCGAGTTTTAGATAAAAATGTTGCCTTGCAAATTAGTAGTATTTTATCGGATAATAAATTACGAACGCCAGCATTTGGAGCTCATAATCCATTGGTTATTCCTGATTATCAAGTGATGGCAAAAACAGGAACCACCAATGATTATCGAGATGGTTGGTTAATGGGAGCTACGCCATCTTTGGCAGCGGGAGTTTGGGCTGGTAACAATGATAATCACCCAATGCATCGAGGAGCAGCTGGAACTTATGTAGCTGGACCAATTTGGCATAATTTTATGGTAGAAGCCGTAGAAAAATTTCCCAAAGAAGATTTTGAAGAGCCGGAAAAAGTAGAAACTGGTAAACCAGTTTTAGATGGAACCATTGAAATGGATCAACAAAAAATAAGGGTATGTAAATATAAAAAGGGAAAGTATTGTCTAGCTAATAAATATTGTCCAGATGATAAAATAGAAAAAAAGAAATTCTTTGCTGGTCATTCTATTCTTTACTATGTTGACCGAGAAGATCCTTTGGGAGATGCTCCAGAAGACCCCAAAAAAGATCCTCAATTTGAAAAATGGGAAGAAGCCGTTATCGAATGGGGAAAAAAACATATGGGTGGTAGTAAGAAGAGGGCGGTACCGACGAGGGAGTGTAAGGCGAGTGATTTTTAGCTACCCCCTGCGTAAAGGGGGTCAAAATTCGAAGAATGAGAATTTTTTGGGGGGGTTTCAGTTTAGCTTTCTAATTTCCCTGCCTACTGGCAGGCAGGCAATTTTGAATTTTTAAACAAAAACATTTAAAGTTAGTTTAGAATTTTGAGATTAATTTTTTGAATTTGTTTAGAATTTTTTAACTCCCGTTTAGGGATGTAGAAATTAGGATTTGGGAATTCAAGGTATTAGTAGAATATTTTAGCACTCCCTCAATGGGAGTGCTTGACTTTTTTTTAGAGGTTGATATAATTATAAATAAAGGTGATAGAGCTTACTGTATTGTAGTATATCTACCTACTACTTATTACTATCTACCTACTAACTTACTAATCATTAATTAAAAACAAATGGCTAAACAAATAAAATTTGATGAAGAAGCTCGTCGTGAAATTATGGCGGGAGTTGATAAGGTTGCTGATACTGTAAAAGTAACCCTAGGACCAAAAGGACGCAACGTAATTCTAGACCGTGGCTTTGGAGGACCAACAGTAACCAATGATGGAGTAACAATTGCTAAAGAAATTGAATTAGAGGATAAATATGAAAATATTGGTGCGGAAATGGTAAAAGAGGTTGCCAGCAAGACGAATGATAATGCCGGAGACGGTACTACCACTGCAACTTTGTTAACCCAAACAATTGCTAATCAAGGAGCTAAAATGATTTCCAAGGGAGTAAATGTTATTGAGCTTAAAGACGCTCTAATGAAATATACTGAAGATATTATCATTAATATTAAAAAAAGTTCTCAAGCGGTATCCGATAATGCATCCATCGCCCAAGTAGCCACAGTGTCTGCTCAGGATGAACAGGTAGGAAAAATTATTGCCGAAGTAATGGAGGAGGTTGGCAAGGACGGGGTTATAACCGTAGAAGAATCTCAAACATTTGGCATTGAATATGAGGTGGTTAAGGGGATGAAATTTGACAAGGGATATATTTCTCCCTATATGGTTACTAATACCGAATCCATGGAAGCTGAATTGGATGAACCGTATATTTTGATTGCCGAAAAGAAAATATCCACCGTCAAAGAAATTTTACCAATTCTGGAAAGAGTTACCCAGGCTGGTAAAAAAGAACTGGTTATTATTGCCGAAGATTTGGAAGGAGAGGCTTTAACAACCCTAGTATTGAATAAATTAAGAGGAACTTTAAATGTTTTGGCAGTAAAAGCACCAGGGTTTGGTGACGACCAAAAAGCTCGGTTGGAAGACATTGCCATTTTAACCGGAGGACAAGTTATTTCCGAAGCCAAGGGAATGAAATTGGAAGATACAGAATTAGAAATGTTAGGACAATCCGGAAAAGTTATTGCCGGAAAAGACGCCACAACCATTGTAAATGGTAAAGGTAAAGATGTCGACATTAGAACTAGGGCCACTCAAATTAAGGCTCAAATGGACAAGGAAGAAAGTGATTTTGATAAAGATAAATATAAAGAAAGATTAGCTAAATTAGCTGGTGGAGTTGCAGTTATTAGAGTTGGAGCAGCTACGGAGGTTGAACAAAAAGAGAAACAGCATCGAGTAGAAGATGCCGTGGAGGCTACCAAAGCCGCTGTGGAAGAAGGAATTGTTGCCGGTGGAGGCACAATCCTTTTGACTGAATCTTTTAGAATTAGTGCTCTAAAAAAGAGAAAAGAAAAAAGTTTATCAGTTGAGGAAAGAGCTGCTTTGGAAATTTTAGCTGAATCTTTGGAAATGCCTGTTAGACAAATTGCCAGCAATGCTGGAGTATCCCCAGACTTAATTGTTAGTGGAATTGCCGGTGCCAATGAAAATGGTGATAAAGAAATTAGAATTGGCTACAACGCCGCTACGGGAGATTTCGTTGATATGATTGAGGCTGGAATTATAGACCCAACCAAGGTAGTAACTTCTGCCCTACGAAATAGTGTTTCCACTGCCGGAATGATATTGACTACTGAAGCTGTAGTTACAGACATTCCAGAAAAGAAAGATGATTCAGCTGCTGCCGCTGCTGCCGCTGCCGCCATGGGCGGAGGTGGAATGGGCGGAGGAATGCCGATGATGTAGATTATTAGATGGTAGATAGTAGACGGTAAATAGTAGATAGCTTATTCCCTAGTTTCCCCCCTTTGCAAAGGGGGGACCAAGGGGGGATTTTAAGTTTTCAAATATTAGACCTCTCCGGAAACTATCTCCTACTGCAATTTTCCACTTTTGGTAAAATTTATTTCAAACTTTTTCAACTTAGCTAAGGCTAAATTTTCAAAAGTTATTCAATAAATTTTACTCAAAACTAGCAAATTTCGTGACGAAGCTAGTTTCCGGAGAGGTCTAATGTTAAAATACAATCCCAAGTTAAAATTCCTAGCCAGAAAGTTAAGAAAAAATCAAACAGAAGCTGAAAAAATTCTCTGGCATAAAATTAGGAAAAAACAGGTCAATAAGTTGAAATTTTATAGACAAAAAATAATAGGAAATTATATAGTTGATTTTTATTGCCCCAGTATTAAATTAGTCATAGAAATAGACGGGGATTTACATTATACAGATGACAGTAAAAGATATGATAAAATCAGGGAGCAGTACTTGAAAAATTTAGGCTTGAAAATATATAGAGTAAATAATATTGATATTTATAAGAATTTAGAAGGGGTTTTAGATGGATTATATTTAGAGGTTTTTAAATCCACCCTTAACCCCTCCTTTACAAAGAAGGGGAACTAAGGTAAAATCCACCCCTAACCACTCCTTTGAGAAGGGAGGGGAACTACTGATAATTAGCAATTAAAGAATTATGACTTCCCGACAAAAACAAATCCTAAAAATCATTATCAAGGAATACACAGAAACAGCCATTCCCGTTGGTAGTAAAGAGTTGGTGGTAAAATATAAGTTACCTTTTTCTTCAGCTACCCTAAGAAATGAAATGGTTGCTCTGGAGAAAGAAGGTTTGCTGAAAAAGGCGCATATTTCTTCTGGTAGAATTCCAACGGATAAATCTTATAGATATTTTGTGGATCATTTAGTGGAACGAAAAGATACTTCAGTGGAGTATCAGAAGAAATTGGAATTGGAGCTTTTAAAAATGCGAACCCAAAACATAAAATTAGAAAGAAATGTTGGAAAAATGCTATCCACGATGTCCAAGTGTCTAGTGATTAGTGGGGCCATAGACAGTGGAGAATATCAGAGTTTTGGTATTCATAATTTATTAGATAGTCCAGAGCTAACCAATTTAGATGATTTTTCTAAAATTACTACCGTTTTGGATACCATTGATGAAAAAGTGGATGCTATTCTAAAGAAGGCAGAGAAAGGAGAAGTAAAAATATTAATTGGTAAGGAAAATCCCGTAAAAGAAATTCAAGATTCGTCCATGGTTGTATCCCACTATGAAGACAAGGATGGAAAAGATAGAATTATTGCCCTCATTGGTCCGAAAAATATGAAATATGGCAAGAATAAAAAATTGATTGAATTTGCCAAGAAGCTTTTGCGAGGAGGGGGAGCAAGTAAAGTCGCCGTGCTGTTTTTAGTTGGGGGAGAAGCAATTGTGAAATTTATGTAAATTTTTAGGATAGAATAATCTATAAGATTCTTAAAGTACTTAAGAATCTTAACTATAGTACATAAAAAAATAAGAAATAATAAAATTTTATGCAAAAAGAAATAAATAATCCGGAAGAACAATTTGGTTGTTTTTGGTTAAGTGCTAAGGCAGTGGTGGTGAACCAAGAACAACAAAAAGTTTTGGTTTTAAAAAGGTCTAAAAAAGAAAAGTTTCATACGGGCGCCTATGATCTACCTGGTGGACATGTAGATAAAGGTGAGTCAGTAGCAGGATGTTTAAAAAGAGAAATGAAAGATGAGACTGGTCTGGAAGTTAAAGTAGGAGACATTTTAGCTATTAGAGAATATCCTAAAGAACATGAAATGTTTGATAAAATCAAAGCTCTACGATTTATTGCCTACTATAAAGGTGGCGAGGTTAAATTGAGTGAAGAACATAGTGAGTTTGAGTGGTTGACTTTTGATGAGGTAAAAGCAAAATTAGCTTTGGATAAATTGAAAAAAGAAGATCGGGGTTACGAGGAAGAAAAAAGAGACACAATTTTATTGGCAAAAAAATATTTGGAAAATAAGGGGTCAGTGGAAAAATGGCAACGAGCCATTGCTGATTTTGAAAATTATAAAAGACAGACTGCAAAACAAAATGAGGAATTTAGAAAGTATGCCACCGAAAACGTTATCACAGAAATTTTGCCAGTCGTAGACAATTTTCAAGCGTCACTGGAGCATATCCCGGAAGAAGAAAAAAACGGTGGCTGGGTTACAGGTATTTTATATATTCAAAAACAATTATTAGACGTTCTAGCTAGTCATGGCGTAGAACCAATGAATGTTCAGGTGGGAGATATTTTTGATGCCAATTTACACGAAGCAATAAAAGCCCAAGGGCAAGGTACAAGCGACAAGAAGCAAAAAACAAAAAATGAAAAAAAAGTAGAAAATAATAACAATATTACAATTACCAAAGTCATCAAAGACGGATACAAAATCGGCGATAAAATAATCCGCCCAGCAATGGTGGAGACCTCTTGACAATTTGGAAAAAGGTGGTATAATATAGTTAGCAGTCGGATAGTTGGAGTGCTAAAAATCAGAGAAAAAGTTTTTAAATAAAATTACATTGAGCTTTTTCCGATAAAATAGTATTTTTCAGCCAGACAACTGTTTAGAAATTATTTTTAAAATAATTTCTAAAAACAAAATAAAAAGTAATTGTTCAAATGTTTGGTGAATACATAGAATTAAATCTATTAAATTACACCGGCAGGAGAACCAATAAAATTATGAGACAAATTATACCATTTGATCCATTTAAAGAAATTACCACCGCATGGAATGAAGATATGTTTAAAGGTGCGTTCGTGCCAGCAGTAGATATGTATCAAGAAGGCGACAATGTTATTGTTAGCATGGAAATGCCCGGCGTTAAAGCAGATGATGTTGATGTGTCAGTAGAAAACGATGTTTTAACTGTTTCTGCTGAAAAGAAAGAGAAAAAAGAAGTTAAAAAAGAAAATTATTATCACAAAGAAATTAGAGAAGGAAGTTTTTCTCGAAGTGTAATTTTACCAATGAAAGTCAAGGGCGATGAGGCTAAGGCGGAAGTAGAAGATGGAGTATTAAAAGTTGTTTTACCTAAAGCCGATGAATTAAAACCAAAGAAAATTGCTGTTAAGGCTAAGAAGACAGAGAAAAATTAAAGACAAAAATGAGGTGGCGGTTTAAAATCCGCCACCTCCTTCTGAAGTTTTAATTTATTAAAACTTCAGAAGGAGATTATAATCAATTAAATAAATAATTAATAAAAAATATTATGAGTAAAATTTTAGGAATTGATCTCGGAACCACTAATTCCGCTATGGCGGTAATTCAAGGTGGAAAACCAGAGATCATAGAAAACAAAGAAGGAAACAGAACTACACCATCAATGGTGGCGATTAATAAAAATGGAGAACGATTAGTTGGATTATTAGCTAAGCGACAAGCTGTTACCAATCCAGAGAATACAATTTTTTCTGCCAAGAGATTAATCGGTCGTAAATATTCTGATCCAGAAGTGCAGGAAGCTAAAAAAACCTTACCTTTTAAAATTGTAGAAGGAAAAAATGGGGCTGTTAATATAGTAATGGGTGATAAGGAATATCGTCCAGCAGAAATTGCCGCAATGGTTTTGGGAAAATTAAAAGCCGATGCCGAGGAAAAATTAGGAGAGAAAATTGAAAAAGCAGTGATTACTGTACCAGCTTATTTTGATGATTCCCAAAGAAAGGCTACCAAAGACGCTGGAAAAATTGCCGGATTAGAAGTAGAAAGAATTATTAATGAGCCAACTGCAGCTGCTTTGGCCTATGGTTTTGATAAAAAGAAAGATGAGAAAGTTGTTGTTTATGACCTTGGAGGAGGAACTTTTGATGTTTCCGTATTAGAAGTTTCAGAGGACACTGTAGAGGTTAAAGCAACTAGCGGCGATACCTATCTTGGTGGAGATGATTTTGATGAAGCTATTATCAAATGGATCATTGATGAGTTTAATAAACAAGAAGGAATTGATTTATCTAAAGACCCACTAGCTTTACAAAGAATTAAAGAATCCGCTGAAAAAGCCAAAATTGAATTATCTACTGCTCAGGAGACAGAAATTAATCAACCATTTATTACCACCGGTGAAGATGGTCCAAAGCATTTAGTTCTGAAATTAACTAGAGCAAAAATGGAAGAACTAGTTAGCGACTTAGTTGATAGGACTTTAGAGCCAACTAAGAAGGCTTTAGAATCTGCTGGTCTTAAAAAAGAGGATATCAATGAAATTATTATGGTTGGTGGTATGACTAGAATGCCATTGGTTTTGAAAAGAGTGGAAGAATTCTTTGGTAAAAAACCATCTACCAGTGTAAACCCTGATGAAGTTGTAGCCATGGGTGCTGCTATTCAAGGGGGTGTTTTACAGGGAGATGTTAAAGATGTTCTTTTACTTGATGTAACACCATTAACCTTGGGAATTGAAACAATGGGAGGAGTAATGACTCCATTAATCGAAGCCAACACTACCGTTCCGGCCAGTAAGAGCCAAATTTTCTCTACCGCAGCTGATAATCAACCCTCAGTGGAAATTCATGTTCTACAAGGGGAAAGAAAAATGGCCGCTGACAATAAGACTTTGGGTAGATTTATGCTAGATAACATTCCACCAGCTCCACGAGGGGTACCACAGGTTGAAGTTACCTTTGACTTGGATGCCAATGGAATCTTGAATGTAACTGCCAAAGATAAAGCTACCGGCAAGGAGCAAAGCATTAAAATTGAAGCTTCTTCTGACCTAAGCAAAGAAGAAATTGAGAAAATGAAAAAAGAAGCGGAAGCTCATGCCGAAGAAGACAAGAAGAAGGCAGAAGCGGTAACTCTTCGAAATACGGCTGATACGCTAGTATTCACTACCGAAAAAGCTCTGAAAGACGCTGGCGATAAAATCACTGCCGATGAGAAAAAACCGGTAGAAGAAAAAGTAGAAGCTTTGAAAGAAATTCTCAAAGACGAAAAAGCTGATAGCGAGAAAATTAAAAAAGCCTCTGATGAATTATCTACAGCTGCTCAGGCCATTGGTGAAAAACTTTACAAAGCTGCTCAGGAAGCAGAACAGGCTAAAGCTGGCACCAATAAGGCTGGGGACTCAGCAGACAAAAAAGGCAACAAAGTAAAAGACGCTGAAGAAGTGAAGGATGACAAAGAGGACAAGAAAGACGAGAAAGATGACCAAAAAGGAGATGACAAAGACAAAAAATAAATAGTCAACCTCACTAACAAACCACAAACAAAAACCGGGACTAAAACCCGGTTTTTGTTTAGTCATTATCACATAATTTTTATTTACAAATAGCAAAAAATACGATAAAATAGGGTAAAGTAAAAATTAATCCTAATAAGCTTATGAAGAAAAATTTAATCATTGGAATTATTGTTTTAATAACTCTTGTGGGAGGAGTTGTTTTGTGGAATCAAAAAAGTAATCAGCGGAACACAAAACAACAAACAAAAAAAGAAGTTGTTGGACAAACGCAAGAGCAAAAAATAGTTCAAAAGAAAGAAACAACAAAAGAACAAACGACTGACCAAAACCAAACCATTGACAGCGAATTAAAACCGGAAGAAAAAATTGATACCAGTGATTGGAAGACTTATCGGAATAAAGAATATGGATTTGAGTTTAAATATCCGAGAAATTGGGAGGTTATAAAATTAAAAAATGTTACCACTCCGTTGTATGATGGATTGTTATTAAATGTGGTACCTATCAAACGTCCCGTGAACAATAAATTGATTTTTGATATTAATAAATTTAATACGACCCTATCTCCTAAAGAATGGTATATTAACAATATTGATAATCCGGATAATAATCCAGCTGAATTTGATGAAATTATAAAAGTAAATAATTTTGAAACATATCATGTTTCTTCAAATAAAAATGATGCATCAGGAAGTTATGTCATCAAAATATCTCCAAACCTTATTTTACTTTTGGGATTTCAATCATCATCGGATGATTACGATTTCACAGAATACATCCCATACTTCAAAACAATGGTTTGGTCATTAAAGTCAATTCAAGGACAAGGGAATGAAATAACCCTCGGTGCTGAAGATAAAAACAAATTATTTAATGTTTTCTTGAGTTATCTTAAAACAAACAAAAAAGATCTCTTTGATATATTTA
>WGDO01000004.1 GCA_015493225.1 Patescibacteria group bacterium | reverse complement strand
TTCCTATAATTTTGAATTTATTTTTCCTCATAATCTTGCTAAAATTAATTTTTACTTTACCTTATTTTATCGTGTTTTTTGCTATTTGTCAATCAAAATTTTATTCTCAAATACTTTTATTCAAAAACAAAATTTTAATCACAACTTTTATCTTGCCTATTATGATATTATTCATAATATCATAATAGTTTATCTTTACATTTCCTTCCCAGAAACAAATCCTCTCCCGTGAAATGCTCATTAGCCGAAAACCACACTTCAGCACAAGCTTCGTCTGGCCATACTCCTCCTTTCTGTTTAAGTTTAATTCGGAAATCTCTTTTGTTAGGGATTTCTCCCACCGTCCAGGTTTTAGAACCACTCCAATGCCCGGAAGACTTCTTGCCTATTTTCATGTACTTCAGACCAACATCATCAGCATACCCCGCCCAGGGATTAGAAGTACCTGAATCATCGGTGTAGCCGGAGCCTCCGTTGTTTCCATTGCCACTGTTATTGCCGTTACCACCTCCATTACTATTTCCACTGCCATCATCATCGCCTGAATTATCCCAAGGATCGGAACCGAAACCGCAATGGTAAGGCTTGTAGTCCCCAATTTGACCTTTTACCATATCCCACAAAAACCGATCATACCCGGTATCCAAACCCTCCGGCCAGCCAAAAAACTTATCTCGATTAAATATTAATCTTGGCGATACAATATTAAAAAAGTTATTGGCTGGAATATTTTCATAACCGGCAGAACCAAACCAGGCATACAATCCCGTTTTAACACTTGCCGAAAAATCATCGTAATAATCACTCCGCAAATTCCAAACATCTCCAACCAATTGCACTTGCAATTGAAATCTTGCCTGTGAGACTTCGTTATGTTTGGAAAATTGAAATTCGGCGTAATACCATTGATTGGGAGTTAAATTACCGGGATTAGCGATACCAATAGTGTGTACTGTTTTCAAGTCACAGATTGGGTTATCCAAATAGAAATCGGCATCAAAAGAATTGCCTCCGGCCGAAACTATGGTTACACTTTGTAGGTCAGCAAAATTAAACACCTTGTTGTCATCGGTAACATCAATCTCTAAACCAACAGGCTTGCGTTCCCCATCTTCATATACCTGCCCTTTATAAAAATCAATATTCTTCTGGGAAAGATAAAAACCGATGAACAGTTTGTTTTCTGCTTTGCAAACCTTAATACCACCTTTTCGAGGACGAAAATCATCGATATTTCCAGTAAGCTTAAAAACGCCTGATCCCTCTTGCTCTATTTTGGCAACCAATGCCCTTTCTGGCCAAGTTATGGCGGACTCAAGTAACTCAACCGCTTTCCTAAACTTTCCCGCTTGCACCATTGATACATTCATAAACAACATGCCGACAAACAATATAATTATTAACACAATACTCTTTTTCATTATTAACCTCCTTTAGGCTAAAATTTGATTTTGACCACAAATAAAACGATGTTTTTTATTTTTTTACGATTAACAAATCCTCCTCTAATTATCTGTTTATTGTTTATGCTTCAATCCATTATCTATTGTTCAGTTTTCAAAGTACATTTAATTATGAAGAAATATTATTCTTCTTGAGAAGATTTTCAAATAATGAAAATCTTCCTGAGTAGAATACTATTTTTTTGTAAAGTGGAATGTTTCGAGGATTGTCTTTTCCACCTTAGGACTATGCTTTTCGTCAAAATATCTTATAGTAAATAAATATTTTAAATTATCATGTTTGAAAAAATACCTATGATGAATTTTCCCGAATTCATTTGTTAAACATGATTTAAAATTATCGTCAATATTCAATTTAACCCGCATAACACCATCAACACATTTGTCTCTTTTCACGCTACCTTCTGAAATAGCCCAGTTCCAACCACTGATAGTTCTTAATTTATTATCAGGAGAATCTGTTATCAAAATAATAATTACATCATCACAATCATCTTCATAATAACCATATGTACCAGAACAAGAAATTGGTCTAACTATTAAAACTTTCCCATAATTATTTTTCTTAAATTCATATTTCCACTCTTTTGGATATTTCACTTCAAACCCTAACTTCTCATTCCGATAAGTCTTCCAATTACTAGTATCAATCTTTTCTTCCGGTTTTAATTCTCCGTCAACGGTTTGGTTTTGGTTGTTGGTTTGTCCTTTTGTTATTTCCTGCTTTTCAGTTGTTTTTTGCTCTTGAGTTTGTTCAGCGACTTCTTTTTTTGTTTGTTGTTTTGTGTTCCGCTGATTACTTTTTTGATTCCACAAAACAACTCCTCCAACAAGAGCTACTAAAACAACAATTCCGATGATTAAATTTCGTTTGCTCATAAAATTAGATTTAGATTTATTAAAATTTTCTTAGAATCTTCTTGATTACTCATCCCCTTAAATTACACTTCATTATACGTTATTTAAAGCATTTGTCAATAAAAATTTTATTCTCAAATACTTTTATTCAAAAACAAAATTTTAATCACAGCTTCTATCCTGTCTATTATGATATTATTCATAATATCATAATAGTTTATCTCTAATTTATTTCAGGGGAAAGGTCTTTGCACTTCTTTTTCAGAAACAAATCCTCATCCGTAAAGTGCTTATTGTGCGAAAACCATACTTCTGCACAAGTATCTCCATTTGGCCATACTCCTCCTTTCTGTTTAAGTTTAATTCGGAAGTCTCTTTTACTGGGGATTTCTCCTTCAGTCCAGGTCTTGGAACCACTCCAATGGCTTGATGATTTTTTGCCGATTTTCAGGTACTTTAATCCAACATCATGAGCATAGCCTGCCCAGGGATTAGAAGTACCGGAGTCATCGGTGTAGCCAGAGCCTCCGTTGTTTCCTCCACCGGAACCACACAAACCACCATTCACAACTCCATAGCTGGCAAATCCTGCTAAGGGAAATATTATTCCCAAAAGCAATATTAAATAACCAATCCATAATTTCTTCATTAGTATTCACCTCCTTTATTGGCAAAACTGTTGAAAATCTTCAATACTTCCAAAAAACATAGTATAGTACTTGTCTTTGGAGTATTCATTGTAATTCTCTTGCAACAACTGGTAGTGTGCTGTGTTGCAAATTTCCGGATGACTATTCTCTGCTGAGCAGGTTTGATTGTATGACCAAACACTGGCCTTGTTACAGGGAACATTGCTTGGTGACCAGGCAATATGAATATTGCCTTCGGAAATGTAGAAATAGCTAGAATCCCCAGAACTATTTCCACTAGAATTACCTGAGGAATTTTGGTTTTTGGGGTAAACGTACTTAAACCACCCATAGGTAGCACTCGCAGTATTAATCCAATGTTCTTGAATTTTTTCATCCAATCCCCAATTAGAATCCCTAACTTTAACCCGGGATGTATTTCCGTTATCTATAGCAATCACAATAGCATCATGCCCTACATAGCTACCACTCCATGGTCCCATGACCATAATAGATCCTACAACAGGAGTGTCCCCTGTTGGATACCCACATGATTTTGCTTGACTATAACAATTCTGGGCATGACCATGACAACAATCCCACTCTATGTCAGTTTCTGTTCTTACATAGACAATGCATTGCCCTCCGGTCTCTCCAATATTTTTTTGAAAATTAAGTTGATACTCGTCAAACCCCGTAGCCATAGAAATATGACTCAAACACAACAGTTCAACACCAATACACCAACACATTACAAACCAAACGCTTATTGTTTTTTTCATCTCAACGCCTCCGTAATAGAATTAACATTAGAAAATACTACACCAAATATCTGAAAGCTAGTACCACTTAAACTAAATTAACATTAAATTTTCAATGTGCTTTTGAGCAATATATTAATTCCTCAGAGCAAATATCTTCAATAAAATATTTGCTTCTCAAAAATTAATATATCATTTATTACTATCTATCAATCAAATCTATTATTTTATTGTTTTTCCACTTAAAACATTTTTCTGAGCCATTCATATCTTTAGGAAAGTCATATTTCTTTAAAATATCACAACTTGCATAATCTTGCCCCATAAAAATAATTTGCCACCCATTGTTTTTATTAACAGCTAGAAAGTTAGGAGTACTATGTTGTCCCTGAAATGATATAATAGCTATCAAATATTTAACACCATTTTTCT
Organism: Patescibacteria group bacterium; assembly: GCA_015493225.1. GTDB lineage: Bacteria > Patescibacteriota > Minisyncoccia > Moranbacterales > DUUL01 > S145-42. The sequence continues at coordinate 189 of WGDO01000004.1, read as the reverse complement.
CTTTTAACTGATAATAAGTAAGTTGCAATTCTTTGTTGTTAAATATATCAAAGAGATCTTTTTTGTTTGTTTTAAGATAACTCAAGAAAACATTAAATAATTTGTTTTTATCTTCAGCACCGAGGGTTATTTCATTCCCTTGTCCTTGAATTGACTTTAATGACCAAACCATTGTTTTGAAGTATGGGA
>WGDO01000003.1 GCA_015493225.1 Patescibacteria group bacterium | reverse complement strand
TTCCTATAATTTTGAATTTATTTTTCCTCATAATCTTGCTAAAATTAATTTTTACTTTACCTTATTTTATCGTGTTTTTTGCTATTTGTCAATCAAAATTTTATTCTCAAATACTTTTATTCAAAAACAAAATTTTAATCACAACTTTTATTTTCCCTATTATGATATTATTGATAATATCATAATAGTTTACCTTTAACACTTTGATTGGTTTTTTAATTTAAATTTATTTTTCTTTCCACTAACTCATCACTGTGGCTATGCTTTTTGCGCTTGCCAATACTCTTCTTGTTATGGTCTGTGGCAAAGTGATGGTCGTAGCTTGGATTGAAGGTTTTATTCGGAGATTCAAACCATTTGATGGTAACATCGTTATGATGAATCTTATGGTTTGTTTTGTTCTTCAGTCTTGTTCTGGCATTTGTTACCGGAACTTCTCCATGATAAAAAAGCCATTCATTATTGTAATCTCCAACACCACTAATATCCATCTCCGTCTTATCCATGGAAACACTATGAACATAACCCTGATGATCAGATTCTCCCGGTTGGGAGTGTTCTGTTGCTCCGGTGCCGTTGGAGGTGTAGTTTCCGGTGGGAGGAATATAGCCACTATCCATACCACACAAACCACCATTCACAACTCCATAGCTGGCAAATCCTGCTAAGGGAAATATTATCCCCAAAAACAATGTTAAACAACCAATCCATAATTTCTTCATTAGTATTCACCTCCTTTATTGGCAAAGTTGTTGAAAATCTTCGATACTTCCAAAAAATATTGTATTGTACTTGTCCTGGGAATATTTATCATAATCCTTTTGTAGTAACTGATAATGAGCTACATTACAAATTCCTGGATAGCTATTTTCCGCTGAACAAGTTTGGTTGTACGCCCAAACCCTGGCTTTATCACAGGGAACATTACTTGGAGACCATTCAATATACACACCTCCCTCATTAAATCGAAAATGAGTAGGAGTTGGTCTAAAACGAATGTACTTTGTTGGTTTTTTGGGGTTTTGTGGAGTAAAACTTCTTGGACCATATTTATGTCCATATGGTGGACTATAATTATATTCCGAAATATACACCTTTTCCCATTGTCCATCGACATAATCTACTTTCTCTACATAAGCCACATGACCGGACCACCAGGCCACATCTCCTGGCTCAGGTGAATCATACACTGGCACACCAACGCTATTGGCCGCACTTTTCCAATTGCCGGCGTCTCCCCAGTGTACTCCTTTGTAATGATTATGGAATGGAATTTCATCTTCATTAAGCTTAAAAGCAACATAGGAAGTACATTCGCATTTGTAGAAACCCCAATAACCATTAACATATACCCTTGGTGGAGGGCAACTATTTTCATCATAAGGATAATCACTATTCGCATACACATTAGTAGAACTCAAATAAGCCAATCCTACTACTACTATTATTATTCCAGCCTTTCTTAACATGACCTACCTCCTTTTTTGAATTATGGTATTTTTTTTATTTAGTTCTCAAGGTACACTTTTATGATAATTTGACATTACAAATAATCATACTTCAATAAATAATAGAACTCGAGACTGAATTATTTACTGAAAATAACTATTTGGTTTTTGTTGACAACACTATATTATTAAACAATAATGATAAATTTTCAATAGATACTTTATCCTGCTTATTAACTGAATTATTACTATTAAACGAATACAAAATTGTTATTTTATTTTTTTCTAATAAACACATCCTGTCCAGTGAACTAACAATACATTTAATATCAAAAATATCATTAATATTATATTTTTTATAATTCATTGATTTAATCAAATTGTAAAACCATTTTTTTAACTCTAAAACTGTACTATCTTTACTATTAAATACATCAACAATAAACTTTGCTCCCTCTATTTTATGATAATTAACTGGAGTTATTTCAAGCAAAAAAGTATGCGTTTTATTTGGAATTTTTTGAACCTCCCAATCTTTCGGATATTTAAACTCAAATCCATATTCTTTATTCCGATAAGTATTCCAATCACTGGTATCAATCTTTTCTTCCGGTTTTAATTCGCCATCAATAGTTTTGTTTTGGTTATTTGTTTGTTCTTTTGTGGTTTCTTGTTTTCCAGTTGTTTTTTGCTCTTGAGTTTGTTTGGTAATCTCTTTATTTGTTTGTTGCTTCGTTTCTTGCTGACTGTTTTTTTGTTGCCACAAAACAACTCCCCCAACAAGAGCTATTAAAATAATAATTCCAATAATCAAATTTCTTTTGTTCATAAAATTAAATTTAAATTTATTAAAATTATCTTAGTTATTTATTAACTTAAATTATATTTTGGTATAGCCTATTTTTCGAATTTGTCAATAATAAATTCTTTCTCTTATCTGTTTACCAACTCTGTCCTATTATTTTCTTGTTTAAAACATTTTTCTGAGCCATTCATATCTTTAGGAAAGTCATATTTCTTTAAAATATCACAACTTGCATAATCTTGCCCCATAAAAATAATTTGCCACCCATTGTTTTTATTAACAGCTAGAAAGTTAGGGGTACTATGTTGTCCCTGAAATGATATAATAGCTATCAAATATTTAACACCATTTTTCTCTTTTAACTGATAATAAGTAAGTTGCAATTCTTTGTTATTAAATATATCAAAGAGATCTTTTTTGTTTGTTTTAAGATAACTCAAGAAAACATTAAATAATTTGTTTTTATCTTCAGCACCGAGGGTTATTTCATTCCCTTGTCCTTGAATTGACTTTAATGACCAAACCATTGTTTTGAAGTATGGGA
>WGDO01000002.1 GCA_015493225.1 Patescibacteria group bacterium | reverse complement strand
TTAAATAATTTGTATAAAGTGTATAGTAAGAAACAAGGTAAACAGTATTTTAAAAAAGCTAATTCATTTAAAAAATTAAAAGCTTCTATGGTGTCATTTTAAATGATAGATTTTTCAGGATTTCGGTGTCATGATTAAATGATTTGACAGGGATTTTGCAAAAATATTACAATTTATACCAAATTCATTATTTGTTTAAAATCTCCCCTATCGAACTTTCAATTGACCTCCTGGTATCTTTTGCTAAAAATTCATCGCATTCAACATACTCTAAAATAATTTTAATCTGTTTATTAGTTAATTTTAAATTATCATTAGCCATATCACTATTTGCCATGTCAGAAAATACATCCTCAATCTCTTCTTTGGTTATTTTAAAAATTGTAGCTTTAGTTTGACTCATATTTTTATTCTTATTCAAATTTGGTCATCCCATATCCTCAACTTATTTTCATGTAATATTTTTAAACTTTCTTCAAGCCCTTCAGCTTTCCCACCGTAATATTCATTCAAGCCAAATTCTGTAATGTCTGTAGATTCCCATAATTTAACATCCCACTTTTTCCTGTACTGTTGTGCAATATTTGCAATTACAGAAGCAGTATTCTCATTCCTAATTTTTTCTAAAAATCCTTTTGCCATTAATTGTAATGTTTTTTCATCTAAATTCTGTAAATTTTCCCACAATTCAAATGTTTGATATATATCATCTTGGGCAATATTTTTCCATTCCCCTGGTTCAATTTCTATAAAATCATTATTCTCCTCTGAATATTCTTTACACATTACCAAAAATGGAAAATAAAAATCTTTATGTTCATCTAAATACCTTAAAATTTTAATAGCTAAATCTCTATTTATTTTCATGGCAGGTAAAAGATTAATACTTATACTCTTATTATTGATCACTATGAAAAATAGATCAAGTCAATTTGTATTTACCCCTGCCAATAAAATCTATATACTTCTTATCCCTCAAGAATTGTAATTGTTGTCTAATTTTATCTTTAATATGTTTGTTGTCAGGATATTTTTTGGATAAAATATTTTCAAAGTTATACAGCTCTTGTAAGGTAAAATCTGGTTTACCTAAAGCATCAATACCTTTCATTATATCCAAAATCCAACCTTTTAATTCTACCTTTTTAGATTCTCTCAAGAATAATGTCCTTTGCCAACTTCTCAAAACATCTTCCTTTGTTTTGATTTGCTTGTCTTTGATATAAAAAATCTTTCCACTGTCTGGAATGTGTTGTAATAAAATATTACAACCAGTCCACCCTGCACGTCTGGCGTTTTGTGAAAGTGGTTTTCTTTTTTCAATTATCTCAGGGACAAAAAAATGTTTTGGAATAACAACAAAATTTTTTATCTTGTATTCTTCTAAATCATAATTTAAAAAGAAAAAATTTGGATTGGATTGATTCTGTAATCTCTCAATCATTGTGGAGTATGCTCCGTCAACTATTTTTTTACCAATATTATTTTTCTTGCTTTTCAATTCATAATCCTCTGAACAATTTTTACAACAAAAATCTGCAACTGGTCTATTATTTTCATACTCAAACAAAGAATTACCACATCCAGGACAATATACCATCTTTTTTACCCAATCCTCTGTCAATACTCGTGCAATTTGAGACGGACTATTGTAACCACTCGCAATTTTTTTATTTAATTTTAAATTCATGTTTTCATGTTTTACAATTTTATCATTGCTTACTTTCTGTTTTTTTGCCATTCTATTTTTGCCACTTCCATAGTTGATAATATTTACCTTTCTTTTTGACAAGTTCATCGTGGGTGCCATCTTCTACGATTTTACCACCGTCAAAGACTATGATTCTATCCATTTGTTTTAAGGTGGAAAGACGGTGAGCAATGGCAATGGTTGTTCTATCTTCCATTAATGACTCCAGGGCTTTTTGAATTTTTCTTTCTGCCTGGGAGTCTAAAGCACTAGTTGCCTCATCCAAAACCAAGATTGGTGATTTCTTCAGCATTGCCCGAGCAATCATCACTCTCTGTTTTTGCCCACCAGAAAGCTTTACACCCCTCTCCCCTACCAATGTTTTAAAACCTTTGGGAAAACTTTTAATAAAATCTAAGGCGTAGGCTCTTTTGCTAGCCAGGATTATTTCCTTTTTAGTGGCCCGTGGATGACTGTATTTAATATTTTCTTCCAAAGTACGATGAAAAAGTAATGCTTCTTGGGGAACATAGGCAATGGCTCGTCGTAGGTCGTCTTGTTTTATCTTTTTAATATTGTGTCCATCAACTCTTATTGTTCCACTCTCCACATCCATAAATCGCAAAAGTAAACTGACAAAAGTTGATTTGCCAGCACCAGATTCGCCAACCAATCCAACTTTTTGTCCGGCCGGAATTGTTAATGATAAATTTTGAAAAACAGTATTCTTTTTATCATCTTTGTAGTGAAAATTTACACAGTCAAAAATAATTTCACCTTCTTTAATGTTAACCTTTTTAGCATTTGGTAAATCTTTAATTTCATAGGGAATAAAAATTGCTTCCAAGCCTTCCTGAAGTTTGCCTTTATTTTCTACGAAATAATTTATGGAGCTTCCCAGGGCTTCTAAGTTTCCATACAGAGTTAGAAGCATTGTAATAAACAGCATAACATCTCCAGCAGTTATTATTCCCAATTGCCAATAATAAACCGCGAGTCCGACCACTACACCGAACATTATTGCCGCCAAAAAATTGCCTACCATTGACACCGTACTGAATCTCCACCAAACATTTAAATGTACTTTACGATATTTATCTAAAACATTTTGCACATGTTTTTCTTCTTTTTTTATTGCAACATTTTGTTTTGTAGCTAAAACATTTGCAATAATATCCACTATTATTCCCTGAGTAATAGCGCCTTGTTTAGCATACCTTTTAATTGCCTTAGCCAAGCCAGAAGCGGCTACGACACTATAAACTGTAATAACTCCAATTAACACAATGGAAGCAAATCCTATCATTTTATTAGCAACAAACGCATATAAAATAAAAATGGCCAATTGAATGAACAGCATAAAAAACCCTTCTACTATTTTACCAGTCAAGGCATCCATTGCGACTGCAATATTATTGATTTTATTCTGTAACTTACCACTTAACCGATCGGAAAAATATCCAGCGCTATGCCTTAGTAAATAATTAAAACTTATCTCTCCAGCAAATGCTTTCATGTGAGTAACCCACCAAGCAGCTAAAACCCCACTCACCCTATGCAAAATATTAATTGTAATCATTGTTATCACCAACACTCCGACCATATGCAAGACCACTGAACTACTAGTGTTATTGCCTTCGTTTATTAAATTTGTTAAATTTTTAATTACTAAAAATAACCCCGCCTGCAATGTGGCCGCTAATCCAGCGAAAATAAAAGTAGCTACACCTGCCCATCGTTTTTGTTTCATCACAAACCAAAGAAACCTAAGGGGCTTCTTTCTAAATTGAGTTAAATCTATATTTTTATTTTTGATTTTGGCACTGGTAACCGATTAGTAGTTTTTCCCAGAATAATTTTCCCGAATATAGCTCATCCAATTATGTATTTTAGGTAGTTTACAACCAGCTAATTCTAAAGGAGATTTATTCCTTCGACTAGGAAACTCTGATTCCTTTAAGGAATGAAATCTCCAATCGGTTAAAATTAATTTAAGCCATTTATTAATATTTATAGGTTTTTTAAAACCTTTCATCAGTCTAGTTCTTCGTTTAATCATATAATTAAACCCTTCTAGTACATTATTGTACGGACTCATCTCTGGATTATCAAAGTGAGTTAATAGAAGATCGAAGTTACACTGAAGGACACCAATTAGCTTTTGTAGTTGCTTGTGTTGTTGATGTTCCTCAGCGTACCTTTCCAATTTATTTAAACTTGAAATGGCTTCTTGTTTTGTTTTAGAAAAAAGTACTTGTTCAGTTAGTTTCTTAATAATTCTATCTGTTTCGTTCTTAATTCTTACAAAGGGAATTACTTGTTCGGCTCTAGAATACTTATGAAAGACACAAAGCTGGACTGGAATACCTGGGAAAAATTTAGCTAAAGCTTTTAACAGACCTCTATCTCCATCGCAGTGAAAACCCTTAATATTAAGTTTAATTTCACTAAGAATTGGTTTGATAAGCTTAGAGTATGATTCGAAACTTTCTTCACGAGATACTCTCCAATTAATAATATCTAATGTTTTAACATCAAATAGTATTAGAAGGACAATATCCCTGCCTCTGTATTTTAACCAAGTTCCATCTAAGGCATAATATCCAGACCTAACAGGGTTTAACCATTCAGTGATTTCAGATTGCTCAGGAATTTTTTCAATGTACTGCTCAAAGTGTTTGATTAAAACTTTTTTAGGTAAAACACTTTTGTTAAACCAACTGCTTAGTATTCTAGAGACACTGTTTAAAGAAAGTGACTGTAAATACATAAAGGCTGCTTGTTCAATCATTTCTATATCCAACATTCCCATAACAGTATTTTTAGCATTATGCCATTGTCTAGAACAACTTTTACATCTATACATTTGGAACTTTTTAAGTTTCCAGCCAAGTTTAGTAAATATTTGAAGGTGCTTA
>WGDO01000001.1 GCA_015493225.1 Patescibacteria group bacterium | reverse complement strand
TTTTCTCTTTCATAGTGGGTTATGGAGTTTCCTTTTGGCATATTCATGTTAGTGTTAAAAGTTAACACTGTAGAATAGCAGAAAATTCAGTTTTTTGAAATATTTTTGCTAAATTTTCTGGAAAATGGGGCTTTAAATTCTTGAATAGGCAACTAATTGGTTACCAGTGCCAAAATTTTAATTTGTAAATTTTAAATTTTAATTCAATTTTGATTGTATAAATTTTAAATTTTTAAAACTGTTAAGTATTCAGCAGTTGTTTGAAAAATGATTAGCAGTTCAAAGTCGGTTTGTTTTCTGCCCAAATAAATGTCTGTTTAGATTGGTTGGTAAAAAATTTCTAAATTCAAAATTTTGATTATTGATTATTGGGATTTATTTGTTTCTTGTGATTTGTATCTTGTTATTTGTTGCTCGTTGTGATTTTACAGAGATAACAAGGGGCTATTTTAATTTTGGAAAAAATTCTTGGTAGAGGAATATGATAATACCAATGGTAATGAATACATCGGCAAGATTAAAAGTTGGAAAAGTATTGCCAATGAAAGGCAAATTAAAAGGTAGGTTAATGGAAATAAAATCAATAACACAACCGTTGTGAAGGCGGTCGATTAAATTTCCAATTCCGCCGGCAATAATTAAAAGCAGAGAGAATCTAAAAGAATATATTTTTGCAATATAAAAAAGTAAAATTAAAGAAATTATTATTAGTAACCAAAGTATCCAGCCGTGGAGAGGAATTCCCCAGGATATATAAGGGTTGCAGACAGTGACAGTGACAAAATGTTTTGATAATTGATCTATAATAATAAGGAGACTAAAAAATAATATTTTAGGTAATGAGTTGGAATAGGCTGTGTTGAAAAAAGTCATTTTAAATGTATTGGAAAATTATTTTTAAAGGCGAGGCATAGCCTCGCCTTTAAGTTCTTTGTTTAATTAAAAGTTTTTTATGGAATTATTTTTGAGACTATTCTGGTAGAGTGCAGTTAGTACAGGTTCTAGCTTCTGGAAAAGCCCGGAGTCTTTCTATTGGAATATCTATTCCACATACTTCACATTTTCCATAGGTATTGTGCTTTATCTTTTCTAAGGCAATATCAACTGCTTCTAAATCTTTTACTAAAACTTCTACTACACTGGTTTGATTTGTCCATTCTTCAATCTCGATGGCATTTACATCGTCATCTCTTTCCTGGTCAACATATTTTGCTTCCCAGTTACCATCCTCGTCTTTGATAGCTATTTGTGATAATTTTTTCTCCAGTTTTGTCTTTTTTTCTAAGAGTTGTTCTTTAATTTCCTCAATATCTTTTTTGTCTAACATATTTTTTAAAATAAATTATTATTTTTATAAATTAAGAGTATCATTTATTATGTGTTTTGTAAATAAAATTTATTTAATTGTTGATAACTTTGTAATTGAATTTGTCTAACTATTCATTGTGTGGTATAATTTAGGAAAATATGAAATTTTAGGGTGGAGTGTTTTTTTGATTTGAAAGACCTGTGTTTTGAAAATAACTTCAAAAAATAAAAATAGTTAAATTAAAATAAATTTTTAAAAAATAATAAAATGAAAAAAACACAAAAAAATCGTTGGAAATTACCAGTAATTATTGGCGGTTTTGTTTTAGTGGTGATGATTGTTTTGGCTGGGATTATTATGGTTATGAATTCTGGAAATGGTAGTGGGCAAACAGGATTTAATAATCAGGGAGAAAATATTTTTGGAGAGTTGCAGACATCTATACAATATCCTCAACAATCTTGTCATTTGCAAGGTGGTAATGGTAGAATTTTAGTTGATTTTCATAATAAAGGGTTATGTTCACATAAGAGAACAAATGCTTGTAGGGATTTTTGGTGGCAAAATGCCAATATTCCGGCTGGTAAATATAAAGTTTATTTAGAAGCTTATGATGGATATAGGCCAAGTTCTGGTAAAAATGATGGTCGGGAGCATTCTAATCCCCAAGATCAAAAATATGAACAATATCATGTAGAGTTTTATAAAGGAAATACTAAAGTAGCCACCTCTGGAACGACTCCCGATTTGCAGGATGGTATTAGGGAAGCTCGTTTTTCGGGAATTGTAAATAATGAATTAAATATTTCACAAGATACGACAAAATTACTACTTAAACATAAAGTTTCTTATCCTAATAAACCAAATAGTTTAAGAGCTATTTGTATGATGTTGGAGCCAATTCCTCAATCGGTTAATGGACAGTGTGGAAGTATTACTTTGACGAGAATGCTTTATGATTCAGCACCGACGGAAAATTTATGTGCCAAAGGTACAAAAACAGAAGTCACTGAAACGCATGATGCTACTACCAGAACTTGGAGTTGGAAATGTAAGGGAGCTAATGGAGGAAATGATTCAGAGGTTTGTCAGGTTCATGGCAAAAGGTCATGTGCTACTTCAGCAACTCAGACTGATTTGGCGAAGTATAACCCGACTTCTTTTATCATTAAGCCAAGTGGAAATATTACTATTGGTGAGGGGGAGACTGTGGGATTGGAAGGAAATGTTAATAGTTCAAATATACCATTAACTAATTGGCGATGGATTGATACTAAACCGGGAACAGAATCATATGAAGGAACGGCTTGTGCGGGTAGGGATGCTATGGACACAAATCATCCATATCTTGCAACCGGAAAATCAGGAAGCATTGTAATTCCAAGAAGCGGAATAACAGAACATCATTTATGTCTTAATGTAAAGGTTGGGGATTCAACCTGGATTACTCCATCATGTATAGCTCATAGAGTTGTTAACATCAATCCAAAACCGGCTAGTTGTGGTTCTGAAGCGGGAAAAAGTTATAAGACGATTGGGGAATTAGATAGTGAAAAACTGTGTAGTGAGGGGTATCCGGTATTTAAATCCAGTATGAGTGGAACTAAGCAGTTGTGTAATAATGGAATTAAGCAAACTTCTTGTTATAAAGATGGAGATTTAAGCGGCTGTGCACAGAGTGTATTGGATGCTTGTTTTGTTCCTCAATGGGAATGGGAGTGTCAGGTTGGAGACGGTGGAGAACATGTTGATTGTTCTTCTCCGAGAAATACTGAATGTGGAGATAGTCATGTAGAGGGGGATGAGGAATGTGATAATGGAAATAACAATGGTAAAATATGTGTACCGGAATATGGTAAAACTTGTACTTATTGCGATAGTAATTGTCAAGAACAGACGGTTGCTGGAGGAGATTGCGGAAATGGGAATAAAGAAGGTGATGAAAAATGTGATGCAGGTGATGATAATGGTAAAATTCCAACGGTTGGCTATGGTAAAACGGAAACATATTGTAAGACGGACTGTACTGTTGGAACAGTGGTTGGTGGACAATGTGGAAATGGAACAGTAGAAAAAGATGAGGAATGTGATGATGGGAATACTGCCAACGGTGATGGTTGTAGTGCTACCTGTCAGAAGGAGGAGAAAAAACAGAAGAAGGAGCCTGATTGTAATTCGTCCATTGGTAATTATATTTGGTATGATACCAATGCCAACGGAATTCAAGAGGATATTGAAGAGGGAATTGAGGGAATTAAAGTGTGTGCCTTCCATGGTAATAAAAAATACTGTGATACTACTAATAAAAATGGTAAGTATAAGATTAAAAATCTTTGTGAAGGAACATATACTGTCGTTGTTAAAGATGTTGGTGCTATGACTCAAACTTTTGATCCAGATGGTAAAAAAGATAATAAAACTAAGGTTAAGCTTAAGAATAATGATAAGCATACTAAGGCAGACTTTGGTTATCGAGGAAAAGCTCCTTCAACTGGTTTAGCAACAAATATAGCTTTACTTATTGGATTATCTACTTTAATAACAATTGGAATTCTATTAGTTATGAGAAAAAGAGGGACCCTATAGAATGAGAATAATTTGAAAAGACCTTAAAAAATGAAACCCCGTTGATTTACTTGACGGGGTTTTGTTTAAATCTGATTGACTATGGTTAGTTTATTAGGTAGTATATAGATAAGTTAGTTAAAGTTTAAATTTATGTCAAAAAATAAAATAGAAAAAATTATAACTGTTTCTCCGCGGGGGTTTTGTGCTGGGGTAACTCGTTCTATTAAAGTAGTGGAAGATGCCTTGGAGATTTTTGGAGCGCCGGTGTATATTAAGCATGCTATTGTGCACAATAAAACGGTTATTAGTGATTTAGAAAAGAAGGGAGCGATTATCGTTGATGCAGTTGAAGAGATTCCAGAGAGTGCGGTGGCGGTTTTTAGTGCCCATGGTTCACCGCCGGAACATTTTCAGGAAGCCGAAAAAAGGAATATTAAAGTTATTGATGCTACCTGTCCTTTGGTAACAAAGGTGCATTTTGAGATTATTTCTGCATTAAAGAAAGGACAACAACCGGTTTATATTGGCCATCAGGGTCATGTGGAAGCAGAGGGAGTAATTGGGGAGGCGAAGAAATACGGAGTGGAGATTCCGGTGGTGGAAAACGAAGATGATGTTGAAAAATTAAATATGGAGTTGTCCAAGGAACAAGAGTTGGTTATTTTAGCCCAGACTACTTTTAATGTTGGTAAGATTAAAAAAGTGATTGAGGCAATTAAGAAAAAATATAGTCAAGTGATTGAGCCGGCTGAGCAAGATATTTGTTATGCTACTACTAATCGGCAGGAAGCTATCGCCAAATTGGCACAACAGACGGATTTGGTATTAGTTGTGGGTTCAAAAGAATCTTCAAATTCCAATCGTTTGGTTGAGGTGGCCAGGGAAAATGGAGCGGAAGCTCAATTGTTGGATACAGTAGAAGAAATTCAAGATGATTGGTTAAATGGTAAAAAGATTGTTGGTTTATCGGCTGGAGCCAGTGCGCCAGAATATAAGGTTCAAGAAATTGTGGAATATTTTTTGGCTAAGGGAGCTAAACAAGAAACATTGGAGGGAATAAGGGAAGATATGTATTTTAGTGAACCGGTGGAGTTAAAAAAGGCGAGGAAAAGGTAATAATTTATTTCATCATCTTATCACAGCTTGCCCCGCGAATGCTGGGGGTTATGTTATTATGATGAAATTTTATAGAGTATAAAATTAATTATTTAGGTAAGATAAATGACAATAGAAATTAATGCTGGAAAATTTAATGATATTGATGAAGGTGCGATTAGGAATACCATTCAACAAACTTTGGAACATTTAAGAGAATTTGCTATAATGGAGGAGAAAGTAAAAGTTATATTGAGTGTTGCTTTGGTCTCTGAAAATGAGATAGCGAGATTAAATAAACAATATCGACAAAATGATAAATCAACAGATGTTTTATCATTTTGTTACAGGAATGGTGATGTGCTGGAAGGAGAAATTATTTTAGCCCCGGAAGTTATTGAGAAGAATTCTCAAGAGGATAAAATTGAATTTCAAGAGGAGTTAAAGAAAAATATCATTCATAGTATTTTACATATTATTGGATATGAACATAGTGATGAAATGTTTGGTTTACAAAAGAAAATTTTAGACAAAGTAAAAAATTTGAAAAATAGAGAGTTGAAATAAATAATTTTAAATAAAATATTAAAATAAAAACAAAATGGATATTAAAAAATTTTTAAAAAGTTTTAAATTTGCTGGAGAAGGATTGGTAGCTATTTTTAGAAGTGAACAAAATTTTAGAATAGAATTAATTATTGGTGTTGTGGTTATGGTAATGATGTTTGTATTTCCTCTGACTATTGTGGAAAGGATTATTGTGGGAATATTAATTATCAATGTTTTGGTGATGGAAATTATGAATACAATTTTGGAATATCTTTTGGATTTGTATAGTAAACGAAAGAATAAAAAATTTAAATTTTTAAAAGATGCTATGGCAGGGGCGGTGTTATTGAATGTGTTAGTGGCGGTTGTTGTTGGGTTGATTATTTTTGGAAAGTATTTTTGGGAATAAAATGGAAGTCTATAAAGTTAAAAGTCTATAAAGTCGAAAGTTGAGAGTAAGTTTTAATTTCATGAAATTTTTTGCAAAAGTTATAGTTGGATTATTCGGGGTTATTTTACTGCTAAATGGTAGCGGTGTTGTTTTGGCGCAGGAAAGTGGGCAACGGATTGATTTTAGCTTACAAAAAGATGATGGGCAAGAAAAAATTGAAATGTATGCAGTAGATATTAATATTAATAAAGATTCCAGTATTGATATTAAGGAAAAAATAGAATATAATTTTGGGAATAAATCTAGACATGGTATTTATAGAGAAATACCAGTAAAATATAAAGACGGACATGGCAATAGACGAACTATTAAAATTAAAAATATTGAAGTTTTTAGAGACGGAGAAAAGGAGAAGAGAAAAATTACAACAGAGGGAAATAATTTAAAAATTAGAATTGGTAAATCTTATCAAACTATTACCGGTAAACATACTTTTGTTGTTAAATATACCGTGGAACGAGCTATAAATTATTTTGATGATCACAGTGAATTTTATTGGAATGTGGTTGGGGATGAATGGACGGTGCCAATTTATAATGTTTCAACTTTGGTAAAAGCTCCAGAAATAAAAAAAGTTGATTGTTTTCAGGGTAAATATGGTGATACCAAAAAATGTATCATTGATGATGGTCAAGATAAAGGAGAGCGAGTTTTTCATTTTGATAATTTGAATCCAAGAGAATTTGCTACAATTGTTGTGGGAATGGATAAGGATGCTTTGTATAAGCCAAATTTATTGATTAAATCCTGGTGGTTTTTGGTTGATAATTGGATTTTATTTATTCCATTTGTTGTTTTTGTTTGGGCTTTTGGACAATGGTGGAAGTGGGGACGTGACCCAGAGGGACGAGGAACTATTATTCCTTATTATGATGTGCCAGATAATTTGTCGGTGGCAGAAACTAGTGCGGTTGTGCATAACAGCTTGCGAACCAAAGATATTTCTGCAATGATTATCCAGTTGGCAGTAAAGGGTTATATTAAGATAGAGAAAACCAAGGGTGGAAAAATATTTAAACATACCCAATATGTTTTTCATAGAGTTAATGAAGGAATTAATAAGGACTTATCTCCGGAAGAAGGGTATTTATTGGATTCTTTGTTTAAGTTTGGTGAGAATGGGATGGTTAATACTGATGATCTTAAAGATAGTTTTTATGTCAAAATCAGCAGTTTGAAGAATAACGTGGTTGATCAAATTAAAAATAAAGGATATTTACCTAAAAAATCAGAATATAAAAGCGTTATTAATATTATTGTAGCCGTTGTTCAGATGATGGTATTTGGTTTTTTATCTTCTTTTTTAGGGGGAGTGGCCATATTAGTTGGAATAATTAACATATTTATTTTAGTTGGATTTGCAATTTTTATGGGTCATCGTACTAAAAAAGGAGTAGAAATGAAAGAGAAATTATTGGGATTGAAATTGTATTTGAAAACTGCCGAAAAAGATCGATTAAAGTTTCATAATGCTCCAGCTAAAAATCCAAAGAGGTTTGAAAAATTATTGCCCTATGCGATGGTTTTTGGTGTAGAGAAAGAATGGGCGGAACAATTTAAGGATATTTATCGTCAGCCACCGGATTGGTATCAGGGTGTTGATTCGCAGGGATTTAACAGTCTTATTTTAGCGGATAGTTTGGGTAATTTTTCCAAAACGGCCAATGCCAGTATTTTGTCTAGCCCTTCTTCGGCCAGTTCCGGTGGTTCAGGGTTTAGTGGCGGTGGTTCTGGTGGTGGTTTTGGTGGTGGAGGAGGAGGGAGCTGGTAAATTAGGTAATTTTCAATTTCTAATTTTCAATTTTTAAACAATATTTTAATTTTTCAATGTTTTAATTTTTTAATCCTATGAAAGTACAAATTGGCTACGAATTTACAAATACTCGTTATTTAATTTTAAATTAGAAAGCTGAACTAAAATTTTTTTAAGAAGGAGCTTTATTTTTTCACACAAGAAGTAGAGGGATTGTTAGCAGGGGGGGGGTTGATTAATTTGTGGCTTTGTGTTAGGATAGTTTAAGTAACAACGTAAATTATTGTTACATTTTAATAATTTTAAAAGAGGCTTATTTGTGCGTAATTATTTAATAGTTACGGCAAATCAGTAAAAAAACAATGGTATTAACACCACGACAAAAAAAGAACACAATGAAAGGGTTTCAACGACATCAGAATGATACTGGGTCAGCGGAAGTACAAATTGCAATTTTAAGTAGGAAAATTGATGTATTGGTTGCACATTTGAAAAAAAATCCTAAGGATAAACATTCTCGGAAGGGTTTATTAGGAATGATTACACGTCGAAGAAAGTTATTGGCGTATCTTAAAAATAATAATGAAAAATTATATAAATCAGTTCTAAAAAAGACTGGTCTTAAAAAATAAATAATATGTCAAAATTTCCTGAACAAAGAGTTGGAGTTTTAGTGGATATTCAAAATATGTATTATAGTTCCAAGGTTCTTTACAAGAAGAAAACAAATTTTAAAGAGATTTTAAAAGGGGCTGTTGGTGACCGAAAATTAATTCGAGCCATTGCCTATGGGGTTAAAACAGAAGAAGGACTGGAAGAAAAATTTTTTGAATCTTTGGAGAAAGCCGGTTATGAAGTTAAGACGAAGGATTTGCAGATTTTTAAAGGAGGAATGAAAAAAGGTGATTGGGATGTGGGCATTGCCATTGATGCCATTAAATTGGCGAATAATTTGGATGTAATCGTTTTGGTAAGTGGAGACGGAGATTACGAACCCTTGGTTAGATATTTGCAATATAATAAAGGAGTAAGAGTTGAGGTGATGGCTTTTAAGAAAAGTTCATCGCATTTGTTGCTGGATGTGGCTGATGATTTTATAGACTTGGGAGAGGGAAATAAGTTTTTGATTGCTAATCGAAGAAGAACAGTTCGCTCAAAAAAAGCTTCTCCTAGACGAAGAGTAAATACTACGAAAAAATATTTAGCTTAGAATTTGGAGAGATGGCAGAGTGGTCGAATGCGACGGTCTTGAAAACCGTTGTGGCGCAAGTCACCCTGGGTTCGAATCCCAGTCTCTCCGCAGAAAGTGAATTTTGAGGAGAGACTGGGATTCCGAATCCCGAACAATGCTCATTCCGCATTGCTTCTCCGTCATATATTTTTATTTTGGGGATGTGGTGAAATTGGTAGACACGCTAGTCTTAGGAACTAGTGCTTCGGCATGCGAGTTCGAGTCTCGCCATCCCCACAAATAGAAAAAACACACAAATCAGTGTGTTTTTTTTATTTCTAAATTTTACCCAAAGTTGTTTTTATGCTAGTATGTTAGAGCGTTGGAGTAATAATGTATTAATAACTTAGAATGAATCTATTAAGTCAATTAAATCCTAAGCAACAGGAGGCGGTCGTTCAAACGGAGGGGCCGGTTTTGATTTTGGCGGGAGCAGGGTCGGGGAAAACGAGAACTTTGACTCATCGGGTGGCTTATTTAATTAAAGAAAAGGGAGTTAATCCGCAAAATATTTTGGCGGTTACTTTTACCAATAAGGCGGCGGGAGAAATGGCGGATAGAATTAAGGAATTGTTGGGTTTGCCCAAGGAAGCTGGTTTGTACTCGGCTGGCTTGCCAACAATGGGAACTTTTCATTCCATTTGTGTACGAATTTTGCGACGGGAAATTGAAAAAATTGGCTATAGTAATACTTTTGTCATTTATGATGATCAGGACCAAAAGGCCTTGATGAGAAGGGTGATGAAGGATTTGGATATTTCTGACAAAGAAATTAAGCCGACAGTGGTTTTAAATGTGATTTCTTCAGCAAAAAATAAATTACAGAATGCTAAGGAGTATGAGCAGGAAATAAATAGTTATCAGGAGGAGTTGATTGCTAAATGTTTTTATCGTTATCAAAGAGAATTGAAACAGGCTGATGCTTTGGATTTTGATGATTTAATAATGAAGACGGTGCAAGTTTTGGAAATGTCGCCACCGACTTTAAATTATTACCAGCAACTTTTTCGTTATATTTTGGTTGATGAATATCAGGATACTAATAAAGCACAATATAAATTACTACGGATGTTAGCCAGGGCTCATCAAAATATTTGTGTGGTTGGCGATGATTATCAATCAGTTTATCGTTGGCGAGGAGCGGATATTTCTAATATTTTAAATTTTGAAAAAGACTACAAAAAAACTAAAATTATTTTGTTGGAACAAAACTATCGTAGTACCCAGACTATTTTGGATGTGGCAGATTGCGTCATAAAAAATAATGAAAATCAAAAAAGGAAAAAATTATGGACAGACAATGATGCTGGAGAATTAGTAACTTTATATCAGGCCTATGATGAAAAAGAAGAGGCACGGTTTGTGGTTGAAGAAATAGCAGATTTGCAGGATAAAACTAAGATCAAATTGAACGAGGTGGCAATTTTATATCGAACCAATGCGCAGTCACGAGCGTTAGAAGAAGCTTTTATGAAGGCTGGAATGCCATATAAAATTATTGGTGGTTTGAAATTTTATCAGCGGAAAGAAATTAAAGACATAGTCGCTTATTTGTATTTTATTAATAATCCAAAAGATAGGGTTAGTTTTGAAAGAATTGTTAATGAGCCGAAACGGGGATTGGGAGGAAAAACTATTCAGAAGGTGATAGAATTATCTGATGAATACGAGGGGAATATTTTAAAAACTTTAGGTAAATTGTTCGTGGCAAAGGGTGAGGGAAATTTAAATTTGCCGGATGGGAAAATAAAAGATTTGGAAAATTTTGGGAAGATGATTGAGAAATTTAAAAAATATTCTCAGAAAAATCATCCGCGAAAATTAATTGAGAAAGTTTATAAAGAAACTGGTTATGAGGCGATGTTGGATAAGATGGGGGATGAGGGAGCTGGGAGGCAGGAGAATATTTTGGAGTTGTTGACGGTGGCGGGGGAATATAATTCAGAACTGGATCACAGTTCACAGTTCACGGTTCACAGTAATGTTGATGAAGAAAATGATGAGAAAGAGGAAAGTGGTTTAGGATTGGGGGTTGAGAATAAGGAATTAAAATCCACCCCTAACCCCTCCTTTATCAAAGGAGGGGAACTAAAGAAATCCACCCCTAGCCCCTCCCAAGTGTCAGGAGAAGAATTAAAAACCCCCCAAAATTCTCGTTCCTCGAATTTTGACCCCCTTTACGCAGGGGGTGGCAATTTATTGCAAAAGTTTTTAGAGGATGTGACTTTGGTTTCGCAGACGGATCGTGATTTGGAATTCCAGGAAGCAGTTCCGTTAATGACTATCCATAGTGCCAAGGGATTGGAATATAAGGTGGTTTTTGTGGTAGGAACAGAAGAGGGTTTGTTTCCTCATTCTCGAGCAACAATGGATAATCAGGAAATGGAAGAGGAAAGACGACTTTGCTATGTGGCGATTACTCGGGCTAAGGAAAAATTGTATTTTGTTTATACAACAATGCGTAATATTTATGGTTCTACTCAAACTAGTATTAAATCACGATTTATTGATGAGGTGGATGATGAGTTTTTTGACATTAGACAGCCGGAAATAACATTGGAAAGTGGCAATAGTGGATTTAGTGATAATAAGAATAATTTTGATGATGATTGGGGCGATGATTTTTCTTCGGAATTTAGTGATGCCTGGGAAGATGTAATTGAAATTGAGGAGGAAAATAAAATTGAGGAAAATAATCAATGGGTTGATGGAGATAAAGTTTTTCATAAAGAATTTGGAGAGGGTATTGTGGTTAGTAATGATGAAAAAATAATAACTGTTGCTTTTGCCGGTGTGGGAGTAAAAAAATTGTCCAAGAAATTAGTGAAGTTAAAGAAAAGCTGATTTATTATTGATTTATAAAGGATTGTTTTTTAAGATGATTATGCTACACTCATAGTATGAAAAAAGTTTTAGTTGTGTTAATAGTTGTGATGATTTTGGGGGGTGGTTTTTATTATGGGCGAGAGTGGTGGCAATTACGCAATAGAAAGTTGTTTGCAGAGCAGAAGAATGTTGAGGTGGTTGAAAATGGAGTATTGGTTTTGGGGGCGAGAACAGAAGCCAAAACGGTCGGAGAATTTATCAGGCAAAATGATTTGGAGTTAAATCAGGATGATAAAATTTATCCACCACGAAATGTTGAGTTGTTCGGGGGTATGAGGATAATGGTGCAGAAAAGTATTCCGGTGAAGATTGAGGTGGATGGTAAGGAGATTGAGAAAAATATTTTTGGTAGAACGGTACGGGAAGCAGTGCGAGAAAGCGGAGTGAAATTAAATCCAGCAGATAAAGTTGAGCCAGAATTAGATAATCTTATCTATGATAATTTGGAAATTGTGATTACCAGAATTGAGCATAAAGAGATTGTGGAGACAAAAGAGATTGGTTATGAGGTGGTGGAGAAAAAAGATAAAAATTTAAAGTGGCGGACTAAAAAAGTGAAACAAAAAGGGAAGAAAGGAGAGAAGGAAATAAAATATTTGGTAACTTATAAAAATGGGGAAGAAGTAAAACGAAAAAAGCTTTCTTTTAGGATTGTGAAAAAACCAGTGGAAGAAATAACGGTGATTGGAACAAAAATAAAAGTTGGTAAAAAGCAGAGGGGAAGAGCGAGTTGGTATGCCTACACGGGTAAAATGGCGGCTGCTTCAATAACTTTTCCTAAAGGAACTTGGCTACGGGTAACAGCGATGAATAGTGGTAAGCAAATTTTTGTGGTAGTTAATGATTATGGCCCAATGGCGAGCACTGGTAAAATTTTGGATTTAGACAAAGTAGCTTTTCAAAAACTAGCACCACTGGGAGCGGGAGTGATTGAGGTGAAGGTAGAGGAAATAAAATAGTTAATTTTAAATTTTAAGTTTTAAATTTTAAATGAATTTTGAATTTTGAGTTTTGAATTTTGAATGAATGATTTAATGATGGAATATTAACAAGTTTTTAAATAATAAAATTACATCACTATGAAAGTTGCAATTATATCTGATATTCATGATCAGTCGGAAAATTTGAAATGGGCGGTTGATCAAATGAGAAAATTAAAAGTTGACCAAGTTTTTGCTTTGGGGGATTATTCTTCACCATATATTGTGGAAAGATTGGGATTAGTGGGTGTGCCGGTGATTGCGGTTTGGGGAAATAATGATGGTGATCAGGTGGCAATGTTTAAAGCTGTGCTGGAAGATAAAAATAATCAAATTTATTTTAAGAAAGGAACTTTTGCGGAGATAGAATATGATGGTCAGAAATATTTTATTACTCATTATCCTTTGTTGGCTGATAACGCTGCTCAAAGTGGAAAATACCAGGCTGTATTTCATGGACATACTCATCGACAACGAAATGAGGTTATAAACAATACTCCAATTATAAATCCAGGGAAATTAGCAACTTATCCAGATAATAAAATTTCTTTTGCCATTTATGATACGGAAACCAAAGAAGTGAAGTTTGTGGAAAAATAAAAAACGGCTTCCAGCCGTTTTTTATTTTATAACTTACAATTAAATTCACTAATCTGTAGACAATGTTCATATATAATATATGAAATAGAAATTATTTCGAGAAATAGTGAAGCCGAAACTGCACTAATCTAAGCTAAAAATTATTTCTTGGGACCAGATATATTCCCCCCTTGTCTACAGGTTGGTGGTTTCAATTATGAATTATAAATTATAAATTATAAAATTGAACTGAAAAACCCCCCAAAATCTTCGTTCCTCAGATTTTGACCCCCTTTACACAGGGGGTTGAGTGATGGTTGGCAATGGGCCTGTTCTTGTGTATAATGGTAATAGGGTATAAATGAATATATCTGTTCGAATGGGTATGTTACCACTCGACGTTTAAATATAGCATATTGACAGAATTTGTCAATACCTACGAATTTACAAATCAATTACAAATTTACAAATATATAAATTTTAACACGTAATGAGTAGCGAATAATACGTAGCAAATAATAAGCGATAAATAATGTAATAGGTGATAAGAAATGATTACTTCCAATAAACAGTCTAATATAGAAGAGGAACAGTTTGAGATGAGTTTGCGTCCATCTAATTTTGATGAATATATTGGACAAGAGAAAATAAAAAAGAATTTAAATATTTTAATTGAGGCGGCTAAAAAAAGGGGTGAATCTATTGAGCATGTTCTATTGTTCGGCTCTCCTGGTTTAGGTAAAACAACATTGTCGCATATTATTGCCAAAGAAATGGGGGCGGGAATCAAAACAACTTCCGGGCCAGCTATTGAGAGGGTAGCGGACTTGGGTTCAATTATTACTAATTTAAATGATGGAGATATTTTATTTATTGATGAAATTCATCGTTTAAGTAAGGTGGTGGAGGAGGTGCTTTATCCAGCTATGGAAGACGGTGTGTTAGATATTATTGTGGGCAAGGGGCCGTCGGCGCGGACAATTCAACTAGAACTACCAAAGTTTACTTTAATTGGTGCCACTACTCGTTTAGGGATGTTATCAGCTCCTCTGCGAAATCGCTTTGGGGTGATTTATCGTTTAGAATTTTATACTGATGAGGAGATAGGACAAATAGTGGAACGGTCTAGTCGTATTTTGAATATAGATATTGATAAAACAGGAAGTCGGTCAATCGCAAAATGTTCTCGGAGTACACCGAGAATAGCAAATAGACTTTTGAAAAGAGTAAGAGATTTGGCTCAAATTAATGAACAAAAAATTATTGATGATAAAATTTCTAAACAGGCTTTGGATATGTTGGATATTGATCATATTGGGCTGGAGCCAGCTGATAGAGAATTGTTAATGACGATGATAGAAAAATTTAATGGTGGTCCGGTGGGAGTTCAGACAGTGGCGGCCGCTTTTTCCGAGGAGCCTCAAACGGTAGAGGAGGTTTATGAGCCCTATTTAATGAAACGAGGGTTTTTGGAGCGAACTCCACGAGGAAGGGTGGTTACTAAGGCGGCTTATGAACATTTGGGATTGGAATTTCCGGAAGAAGACGGATTGTTTAGTTAGAAATTTAGGAATTTAGAATCTAAGAATTTAAGAGGTTAAGAATTTAGGAATCTAAGAATTTAGAATTTAGGAATTTAGAAGTTTAAAAATTTAAGAGTTTAAAAATTTATGTTTTCAACTTTTGCTTTAATTTTGTATTTATTTTTATTGCTAATTTTTGTTAGTGGGATAATTGTGGTAATTTATCATTTGCTAACTTTTAGATTAAATCGTACGTTGGCATTTTTTATGGTGACTTTTTTATTGTTAGGAGCAATATTGTTGTTGGGGTTAAATTTATTTTATTTTTCTAAGGTTGATTGGGGAGAGGTGTTTCAGGAATTAGTTATTTAAAGAATTGAAATTGAGTGTCTGCCAGTTAAGAGTTTGTAAAGTTGGAAGTTTGTAGAATTAAACAAGAAACAAGATACAAATTATAAGATACAAACAAATCTCAAATTCTAATAATCAATAAATTTATTTACAGTAAGTAGTTGGAGCTTGGAACTTGTTTGTATCTTGGTGTTTGTATCTTGGAAATTGTGTTAAGGGTAAATTATGACTAGTGGTTAATTGGAAATGGTATAAAAAGCAAATTTTAAATTCTAAGCTTAATAATTTTATAAAAGTATATGACAACTAAAGAAATAAAAACTTATCGTCATAAATATCGTAATTATGATTTTAAGGATAAAAAAAGTGATGAGGATATTATCTTGATTTTACGACGACATTGGTTAACATTTATTTTTAAATTTTTTCCTATTATTGTAGGGGTGGTTTTGTTGGTTTTTACGCATTTTGTTTTAATTGATTTAATGAGGAATTGGTTTGATATGGAAAATATAGATTTGATTTATTTTTTGGAGAGTATTGTGGCAATGTTTTTATGGCTAATTGTTTTTGTTTTATGGATTGATTATTATTTTGATGCTTGGATTATTACTGATCGTCGAATTGTAGACATTGAACAGCAGGGATTATTTAGACGGAATGTTAGCGAATTAGAGCATAGTAAAATTCAGGATGTTACTACGGAAATTCATGGCATTTTGCCGACGATTTTAAGGTACGGTTTTGTTTATGTGCAAACAGCCGGGAAGAAGGGGCGGTTTATTTTTAAAGAAGTGCCTCACCCAATGTTTGTGAGAAAATTAATTGTTGGTTTACAGAAACGAATGATTAGAGAAAAGGAAATAAAAGAAAATAAGAAATAAATTTTTCATAATCTTGTGACGGTCGTATTATTATGAATGAGTAATTTGTTTAAGAGGAATATAAGTTACATAAGTATTGTATTTTTCCCAAAGTTGCGACGACCGCACTAACTTTGGGACAAATGTGAAATAGACCTCTTCGGAAAGTATTTCCTACTGCAATTTTCTATTTTTGATAAAATTTATTTCAAACTTTTTCAACTTAGCTAAGGCTAAATTTTCAAAAGTTGTTCAATAAATTTTACTCAAAACTAAAAAATTTCGTGACGAAACTAGGGTCACTCTCATTTTAGGGTTATCCAAAAATCTTAAAAACCCTAAAAAGGTGAAACTTCTTATCTACAACCCCTCTGACTAGCGTTCTAAATCCTTTTAGTTTTGCATTAAAACTTTCTGCGGGAGCATTAGTAC